>JAEUJX010000573.1 GCA_016794545.1 Myxococcales bacterium | reverse complement strand
CGCTACGTCTGCGGCTACATCTACACGGGCCCGAAGGCGGCGAACACGGCGCAGTCCGAGGCGTCGCACGCCTGGGTCCAGCTCTACCTGCCCCAGGTCGGGTGGAAGGGCTTCGATCCGACGAACGGCATTCTCACGCAGACCGATCACATCCGCGTCGCCGTCGGCCGCAACTACATCGACGCGACGCCGACCAGCGGAACGATCTTCGTCGGCGGCGGTGCGGAGACACTCTCGGTCGACGTGCGCGTCGAGCCGTCGCCGGACTCGCCCGCCGGTTGAGCTATCATCCGCGCGTGAACGAGGTCTTGAACCTGCGCGAGCTCGAGGCCGCGGCCCAGGCAGTGCTCCCGAAGCTGGCGTGGGACTACTACGCCTCGGGCGCCGACG
This sequence comes from Myxococcales bacterium, assembly GCA_016794545.1. Taxonomy (GTDB): domain Bacteria; phylum Myxococcota_A; class Polyangia; order Haliangiales; family Haliangiaceae; genus JABFXX01. The sequence continues at coordinate 3,850 of JAEUJX010000573.1, read as the reverse complement.
ACGAGCGCGCGCTGCGCCGCAGCGTCGAGGCGTTCGAGGAGCTCCGCCTCCACTACCGCGTGCTCGTCGACGTCGCGACGCGAAACCTCTCCACCACCGTGCTCGGGGAGCAGCTGGCGCTGCCGATCGCGATCGCCCCGACCGCGTTCCACAAGCTGGCGCACCCCGACGGCGAGCTCGCGACCGTGCGCGCCGCCGGTGACGCCGGCACGCTGATGATCCTGTCGACCCTGTCGAACACCGCCGTCGAGCAGGTGGTGGCCGCGGCGACGGGGCCGGTGTGGTTCCAGCTCTACGTCTATCGCGATCGCGCGGCGACCAAGGCGCTCGTGGAGCGCGTCGAGGCGGCGGGCTGCCGCGCGCTCGTCCTCACCGTCGACGCGCCGCTGCTCGGCCGGCGCGAGCGCGACGTGAGGAACCGGTTCGGGCTGCCGCCGGAGCTCGGGGTGGAGAACCTCCACGCGTCGGGCTACGCGCCGGTGCCGTCGGCGGGCGCGCCCGAATCGGGGCTCGCCGCGTACTTCGCGGAGCTGCTCGATCCGGCGCTGACGTGGGACGTGCTGCCGTGGCTGCGCTCGATCACGAAGCTGCCGATCCTGGTGAAGGGCATCGTCCGCGCCGACGACGCGGTGCGCGCGGTCGAGCGCGGTGCCGCGGGCATCGTCGTGTCGAACCACGGCGGACGACAGCTCGACGCGTCGCCCGCGACGATCGAGGTGCTGCCGCGGATCGCCGAGGCGGTCGCCGGCCGCGCGGAGCTCCTGCTCGACGGCGGCGTGCGCCGCGGCGCCGACGTGATCAAGGCGGTCGCGCTCGGCGCCCGCTGCGTGCTGGTCGGGCGCCCCGTGCTGTGGGGCCTCGCTGCGGGCGGGCGCGCGGGCGTCGGCACGGCGCTCGGCATCCTCCGCCGCGAGCTCGACCTCGCGATGGCGCTGTGCGGGTGCGCCGACATCGCCTCGGTCACCCGCGATCTGGTCGCGCCGTGATCTGGACCGTGCTCGGCACGATCGGCGTCGTGATCGCGACGGTGCTCGCCGGGCTCTGGGTCGATCGCCGCATCCCGCTGTTGCCGCGCAAGGAGGACCTCCAGCTCGCGGCCGGTCAGCAGCCGCTCCTGCCCGGGTTCGGCGCGGGCGAGGCGCCCGCGACCGCGATCGAGGCGTCGATCGGCGAGATCGAGCGGCTCCGCCGCAAGCAGAGGTGCCCCACCTGCAAGGTGGCGCTCGACTCCGCCGCGGACGACTCCGTCGAGCACGAGGGCACCCACCTCAAGATCCTGCGGTTCACGTGCCCGCGGTGCCGCGGGCTGCGCAGCGTGTACGTGCGCGAGGCGACCACGTGACACGCGCCGCGGTCGCGCTGCCGCTGGTCGCGCTCGCCGGCTGCGACGCCGTGTTCGGCCTCGATCGCGATCGCGCCCGCGACGCGATGGGCGCGCCCGTCGTGGTGAGCGGGCGGATCACGCAGAAGTACCTGCACGGTGATCCGGGCCTCGTGCTCGTCGCCGAGACCGTGCCGCTCGCCCAGTCGGAGGCGCCGACGGCCGTGGTCGGCGGCAAGCCGGCGGAGCTCGGCTGGTCCGCGTCCGAGGGCATCTTCACGTTCACCGCGAACGAGGGCGAGCCCTATCGCCTGCTCTACGCGAACACCGAGTATCAGCTCACCGCGCCCACGCTGATGATCGATCGCGTGATCCCGGGCCGGCCCGACGCGATCGCACCGCAGCCCGGCACCGTGCTGCGGATGACGCCGACCTCGCCGCTGCCGGCCGGGGCGAACGTCTTCGTGATGTCGACCGGCATCTTCAGCGTCACGAAGCCGAACACGGTGAGCCCGAGCGAGCTCTCGCTGGCCTGGGACAGCGCCGCGTTCCGGGGCACGCCGTCGCTGCTCGACGCGGCGAAGCACGACGCGGCGTATCTCGTCACGTTCGCCGACGACGCCGCGGGCTACGAGGTGATGACCAGCTACGTCCGGCTGTCGGTGACGCTCGCGCAGGGCCAGACCACGACGGTGTCGGGCCCCGTCTCCCCGGTCCTGCGCGATCGCTGCGTCACCGTCGATCCGGCGCCGGTCGAGAGCGAGCTCGAGCGCGTCCACGCCGCGTTCCCCGCGCTGCGGAACGGCGAGGCGTCGTGGACGCTGTTCCAGGCCGCGCGGCCGGAGCTCGGCGTCCCCGTCGCGTACACGGTCGCCTCCGACCGTGCACTCCTGGGCGCGGCCGACGTGCAGTACGGCGTGCCGTTTCCGAGCTTCGGCCCGGTGATGACCTACACGGCGCAAGCGTGGTCGAGCGGCGGCGCGCTCGATCCGACGGCGTACGTGACCTATCTCCAGCAGCTCGACACGAGCGGGCCGTGCCGGGTCCAGCCGCCTCCGACCGGCGTCGCGATCCCGACGGGCCCGAGGCTGGCGGGTGTCGCGATCGCCGAGGACGTGACGATCGGGGTCCCGGCCAGCGAGGATGCGGTGCTGACCTGGAAGGAGACTCCCGGGTCGCTCCCGTCGACGTCGTACCGGGTCAGCGTGTTCGAGATCGACGGGGCTGCCGCGACACTGAAGCGCGACATCCGCACCGCGGCGCCGCGCGCCGTGATCGCGAGCGAGCTGCTCCACGATGGCGGCCGGTACCGGCTCGAGATCGTCGCGGGCAACGGACTCCCCGGCTTCGCCGCCGGCGAGGTGACCCGGCAGCACTCCTCGTACGGCGCGGGCATCCTGCGCACCGGCGTGTTCGAGGTCTCGCGATGACCGACGATCCGCGCATCGATCAGACGCTCGACGGTCGCTACGTGCTGCGCCGCCGGATCGGCAAGGGCGGCATGGGCGTCGTCTACGAGGCGGAGCACCTCGCGCTCGAGCGCCGGGTCGCGGTCAAGCTGATCGCCCCGCACGAGGCCGCGGCGGCACCCTCGGGGTTCGTCGAGCGGTTCCGTCGCGAGGCCCGGCTCGCGAGCCGGATCGCGCACGAGCACCTGGTCCACATCTACGACGTCGGCACGCACGAGGGCTCCGAGTACCTCGTGATGGAGCTCGTCGTGGGCCGCGACCTCCGCGACGAGCTGGTCGCCGGCGCGCTGTCGTTCGCGCGCGCGGCCTCGATCATGCGGCAGCTGCTGTCGGCGCTCGCCGCGATCCACGACGCGGGCATCGTCCACCGCGACATCAAGCCGGCGAACGTGATGCTGACCACGCACGGCGACGAGCGCGACTACGTGAAGCTGATGGACTTCGGCATCGCCCGCGGACTCGAGGACACGAACCTCACGAAGACCGGCCACGTCGTCGGCACGGCCAGCTTCATGGCGCCCGAGCAGCTGCGCGGCAAGCCGGTCGACCACCGCTCCGACCTGTACGCCGCCGGCGTCACGCTGTTCGCGATGCTCGCCGGGCGCCTGCCGTTCGACGGCAACACCGCCGAGGTCGCCGGCGCGCACGTGTTCCAGGCGCCACCGTCGCTGCTCGCGCTGCGCCCGGGCACGCCGCCCGCGCTGGCCGCCGTCGTCGAGCGCGCGCTGGCGAAGTCGCCCGACGATCGCTTCGCCGACGCGCGCGCGTTCGCCGCCGCGCTCGCGTCCGCGATCGAGGCGCCGGTCGCGGCGCGCGCGCCCGACCGCGTCGCGACCGCGGTCGAGCGGCCCGTGCCGCCAGCGCGCACCTCGTCGCGGGGACGCGGGCTCGTCGCCATCGCCGTCGCCGCCGCGGCCGCGCTCGGCGGCGTCGCCGGCTTCGTCGCGCGCGGCACGGCCGGCCGCGAGGCAACACCGGCGCCTGCGACCGCGCTGCCGAGCGCGCCGCCGCCGCCCACGCGCCCGCCCGCCGAGACCGTCGCGGCCGCGGCCGTCGAGCC
>JAEUJX010000769.1 GCA_016794545.1 Myxococcales bacterium | reverse complement strand
TGCGCTGCATGGCCGGTAGCTGCAAGCTCTGACGAGCGGCCCAGCGCGGCGCCGGACGCGCCTCGTGTGCGATCGGGACGTCTGACCGGGTCACGCTGCCACGCGCGGCCGGCTCGCCCTCAGCGGGCCGCGCCTCAGCGGGCCGCGCCCGAGCCGGTCGCCGAGCCCGAGCCCGTCGCCGAGCCCGAGCCGGTCGCGGGAGTCTCCGGCGCGTCGTCCACGGATTCCCCGGTCTTCGTCAGCACCTCGAACTTGCGGACACCGACGAGCTGGCCACCACGCGTGTAGGTCGTGCACGACCACATGCCCGTCGGCTCCTTCGGAATGAGCGCCTGCGGGAACTCGCTGCGGAACACGACGCCATCGCCGTCGCACCGGACGCGCAGCGGCGTGATGCGAGCGAGCTCGTGACCGCGGTGCTTCCACACGTGCACCACCGTCTCCTTGAGCCCGCCGGGCTCGCGGAGCAGCGAGCCGCAGCGCAGCCCGTCGAGCTGCGTCGAGCGCATCTCGTGCTTGCTGCCCGGCATGCACTCGTAGCTGCCCATCGATCCGTGGCCGACCGCGATCTCCGGCATCGCGAGCGGCGCCGGTGGGATGAACACCTTGCCGTACCAGACGAGCGCGAGCAGGCCCGCCGTCGAGAACACGGTCAGGATCGCGCCCTGCGGCGCGAGCACCTGCTTGACGGAGTACGTGAGCAGCGCGACCGAGAGCGGCGTCGCGGCCGCCGCGATGACCAGGCTCGTCTCGTGATCGAGGCCGGCGACCAGCGGCAGCAGCACGTTGAGCAGCGAGAACATCGCGATGCCGTACATCGCGGAGGCGAGCCAGCGCCGCTCCATGATGAAGTGGTCGAACACGAGGTCCATCGTCGAGACCACCGCGCAGATCAGGAGCACCGGGGCGAGCCACCAGTTCCACGACGACAGCGACCACGTCGCGCTCGACGCGTAGAGCGGCGTCAGGAAGAAGAACATCTGCTGGTAGAACTGCTTGATGATGTAGTTCGTGACGGTGCGGACGCCCTTGCGGGCGATGCCCTCCTGCTCCTTGCGGTTCGCCGGACCGACGATGAACCGCAGCGCGACGAACAGCAGCGTCCACGAGACGAACAGCGCCATCATCAGCTTGTCCGCGTGCGCGAGGCCCGCGCGCGCGAACAACATGACGCCGACGCCGAAGAACAGCGCGAAGAACGAGTGAAACCACCACAGCTTCGCGATGATTCGCTTCAGCCGAGACGGCGGCGGTGCTCCCGGATCCGGAGCAGGCTCGGGCTTGCCCACGCACGTAGTCTAGCGCGGGCGCGCCGTCTATGACGCGTTCGCGATCAGCTCGCGGAAGCGCTCGAGCGCGACCTCGAGGCGCTGCATCGGCGGACCGAACGAGAACCGGAGGTGGCGGCGGAACCGCGAGGCGCGGCCGCCGCGGCGCTTGCCCGGATCGACGTCGAAGAACTCGCCGGGGACGGTGATCACGTTGCGATCGAGCGCGGCGCGGAAGAACGACATGCCATCGGAGATCGAGGCCGGCAGGTGCGCCGCGGAGGCCCACACGTAGAACGTGCCCTCGGGAGGGAGATCGACGGTGAAGCCGAGGTCGCGCAGCCCGTTCAGGAGCTTCGCGCGCTTCTTGCCGAACGTCGCGTGGATCGCCTTGGTCTCCGCGGTGGCGAGCGTGGGCGACAGCAGCTCCATCGCCTTGCGCTGGAGCGGGCGCGAGCCGCCGCCGTCGAGGAACGAGCCGGCGGAGACGACGCTCTCGATGATCTTCTTGGGCGCGACCGTCCACGTGACGCGCCACCCCGGGTAGCGCCAGTTCTTCGTCAGGCCGTCGAGGATGACCACCGGATCGCGATCGACGTCCTCGACGTAGCGCGCGGCCGTCTCGATCGGGCCCGAGCCCGCGCCCCCCAGGGCGATCAGGTCGGGGCGCCAGATGTAGTGAGAGTAGAACTCGTCGAAGATCAGCGAGCAGTCGAGCTCGCGCCCGACGGCGACCCACTCGGCGAGATCGCTGCCGCCGATCACCTTGCCGGTCGGGTTCGACGGGTTCGAGGCCAGGATCGCGGCGAGCCCGCGACCGAGCACCTCGCGCCGCAGATCCGCGCCGGAGAACGCGTAGCCGCGCTCGGGCTCGAGCAGGATCGGGATCGGCGAGAACAGGCGAAACACGCTCAGCAGCTCCTCGTACGCCGTGTAGTCGGGGAGGAAGTGGCCGAGGTTGATGTTGCCGAGCGATGCGGCCACGCGCGTGAGCGCCGACCGCCCGCCGCCGGAGACCGCGACGTTCTCGGCGGAGTACTTGCTGCCCATGCCGCGGCGGAACAGGTCGTTGTAGTAGCTGGCGATCGCCTCGCGCAGCTCCCACAGCCCACCGACCGGGGCGTACTCCTGATCGCCTTCCTTGATCGGCAGCTCGGCGATGCGAGGCGGCGCGCCGGGGAGGGCCTCCGCCTCGGGCATGCCCTGCCCGAGGTTGCACCAGTCCTCCGAGGACGGCGAGTAGCCGCGCTTGGTGGCCTCGGTGGTGACGTAGATGACGCCGGTGCGCGGCACCTCGCGAAAGGCGGCGAAGCTCGGGCCCTCGGTCGCAACAGCCTGAGGTCCGGTGCCGGTCTTCGCCCGCGGAAACTGCGTCATGCGCGGAAGCTAACGCCGTGCGGCGGCGGACGCCAGGATCGGTGCGGCGTGGTAGCGTGTCGCCGTGTCCGTGTGGGCTTCAGTTCCGGGCCAAGATCGCGTCGTCGCTCAGCTTCGGCGGGCGATCGAGCGCGACCGCGTGCCGCACGCGTATCTGATGAGCGGCCCGAGGGGCGCGCCGCTGTACGACACGACCATCGCGCTCGCCATGGCGCTCAACTGCCGCGCGACCGCGGGCGGCGACGGCTGCGGGGAGTGCGATGCGTGCGCGAAGATCGCCGCGGGCATCCACCCCGACGTCGTGACGCTCGTGCGCGAGGGCGCCGCGCAGATCGTGCCGATCGAGAGCGTGCGCAACCAGGTGATCGCGCGGCTCGGCCTGCCACCGCACGAGGGCGACGTCCGCGTGTTCATCGTCGAGGAGGCGACGTCGCTGGCACCGCCGGCGGCGAACGCGCTCCTGAAGACGCTCGAGGAGCCGCCCGCGCGCACGCTGTTCGTGCTGTGCACCACCGCGCCGGAGCAGCTGCTGCCCACGATCCGGAGCCGCTGCCAGCGCGTGCGCTTCGCCGGCGGCACCGCCCTGCCCTCCGACGCGGATGCCGCGAGGCTCGAGCGGATCTCCGGTTTCGGCACGGAGCTCGCCGGCGACCGCCACGATATGACGCTGCCGAACCGCATCGCCGAGACCAAGGGCGACGCGGCGGCCGTGCTGATCGCCGCCGCGCAGTCGCTGCACGAGCGCGCGCACGCTGCCGCGACGCGCGCCGATCTCGAGGGCGCCAAGCGCGCCTCCGCCCGCGCGCAGGCGATCCTCGCGTGGCACACTGCGGTCGCGATCCACAACGCGAACCCGCAGCTCGCGATCGAGGCCGTGATCGCGCAGCTCGCCACGCTCCCCGCTGCGGGACCGTCCGGACTCCCATGAGCACCGACGAGACCGACGACGGCCCGGACGACGGCCCCGACGACGCGCCCGGCGGAGCCGAGGCCGATGGCGCCGAAGGCGGGGGACCGCCCGGTGAAGGTGGCCGGCGTCGCCGCCGCCGTCGCCGCCGCCGTGACCGCGGTCCCGAGGGCGCGGTCGCTGCGCCGGCCTCCGGCGACACCGCGACCGTCCCGACGCAGCCCCCGGCGAGCGCACCTCCGCGCCGGGACGACGGCCGCGAACGCCGCCAGTGGCAGCGCCGCCCCGGCGTGCAGGGCACCAACACCGCTCCGGGCGCGAGCGCCGACACCGCTCCGGGCGCGAGCGCCGACACCGCGCCGGGCGCGAGCGCCGATCCGGCGTCGACGCCGGGCCCCGAGGGCGTGACCACCCGCGACGAGCGCGGCCGCGCGAATCGCCCGCCGCCCGACACGGTCACCACGCGCGACGAGCGCGCTCGCCACGATCGCGGGCGCGGACGCGACGGCGGGCGCGGCGGGCGCGACGGTGGTCGCGGTGACCGCGGGCGCAGCGAGCGCGGGCGCGGCGAGCAGGGACGCGGCGAGCAGGTGCGCGGCGAGCGCACCGACCGCGGCGAACGACCGGCGGATCGCGCGGCCGAGATCGTGGCCACTCCCTACGAGGCCCCGACCGCGCGGCTCCAGCAGCAGGCGCGGAGGCCGTCGCCCGCGGACGATGCGGACGAGGTCCCGGAGACGCCGGCGGAGAAGTGGGGCGTCGACGACGACGGGCCGGTGAAGGAGGTCGCGCTCGCGGCCGACCTACCTGCCGACGCGCCGGCCGACGATCTCGATCCGGCGACGCACCACCTGCTGGCGGCGCCGGCGGAGAAGCTCGGAGAGGACGTCGTCAACGTCGTCGGTGTCCGGTTCGTGATCGGCGGCCGGATCCAGTGGTGCGATGCGAGCGACGTCGACTACGGCAAGGGCGAGCGTGTCGTCGTCGACAGCGACCGCGGTCCGCGCCTGGCGACGGTCGCGGCGCGGCCGCAGCGACGCGCGACCCGCGACCGGGGCCTGCGCCGCGTGATCCGCCGCGCGAACGAGGCGGACCTCGCCGGCGAGCGCACGGGCGACACCGAGCGGGCGCGCCTGCTGCGCCTCGCGAAGGACACCGCGGCGCAGCTCCGGCTGCCGCTGAAGGTCTACCGGATCGAGAGCGGCGGCGGGAAGCTCAACGTCTACTACACGAGCGACGAGCGGCTCGACCTGCGCGACCTCGTGCGCCTGCTCGGAAACGCGTCGCAGCAGCGGATCGAGCTGCGGCAGCTCGGCGTGCGCGACGAGGCCAAGGCGGTCGGCGGCATCGGCTCGTGCGGGCTCACGCTGTGCTGCACCACGTGGCTCCCGGACTTCGTGCCCGTGTCGATCAAGATGGCGAAGGACCAGGGTCTGGTGCTGTCGCCGACGAAGGTGTCGGGGCAGTGCGGGCGCCTCAAGTGCTGCCTGGTCTACGAGCAGGCGGGGTACGCGGAGCTCAGGAAGGGCCTGCCGAAGCTCGGCAAGCGCGTGATCTCGCCGCGCGGCGAGGGCCGCGTGGTCGAGGTCGACGTGCTCCGCCAGCGCGTGCGCGTCTCGTACGGCATGGGCGACAACGAGGTCCTGCCGGCGAGCGAGGTGAAGCCGCTGTTCCCGCCGGGGAACCAACCGCCGCAGGCGCGCGGACCGCGGCCCGATCGCCGGCCCGGCGGCCCGGAGCGCGACGATGATCGCGACGACGACGACGAAGCCGACGAGGCCGACGGCAAGCTCCCGATCGACGACGCGCTGCTCGGCGGCGTCGAGGACGACGACCTGGGCCCCACCGACGACCCGAGCTCCGACAACTACAAGCCCGAATGACCACGCCCTTCTACATCACGACTCCGATCTACTACGTCAACGACGTGCCGCACCTCGGGCACGCCTACACGACGACGGTCGCCGATGCGATCGCGCGCTTTCACCGGATGCGCGGGGAGGACACGCGCTTTCTCACCGGCACCGACGAGCACGGGCAGAAGGTCGAGGAAGCGGCGACCAAGCGCGGGCTGACGCCGCAGCAGCTCGTCGATCAGGTCGCGCCGCGGTTCGACGAGTGCTGGAAGGCGATCGGGATCGAGGGCTATCGCTTCATCCGCACGACCGACGCGAAGCACAAGCGCGTCGTCGCGAACCTGTGGCACCGGATCCGCCGCGAGAACCCCGACGACATCTACCTCGCGACGTACCAGGGCTGGTACTGCGTCGGCTGCGAGGCGTTCTACACGGAGAGCCAGCTGATCAAGGACGGCGACTCCTGGAGCTGCGCCGTCCACAAGCGCCCGGTGAGCTGGATCGACAAGGAGCGCTCCTGGTTCTTCCGGCTCTCGAGCTACACGCGGCCGCTGCTCGACCACATCGCGGCGAACCCCGACTTCATCCGGCCGCAGCAGTACCGGAACGAGATCGTCAGCTTCCTCGAGAAGGAGGGACTGCGCGACCTCTCGATCTCGCGCACCAGCTTCGCGTGGGGCATCCCGACGCCGGAGCCCGACCCCGAGGGGCTCTCGCACGTGATCTACGTGTGGATGGACGCGCTGACGAACTACTACTCGGACCTGTGCGAAGGCGACGGCGTGCTCGATTCGCCCGACGCCGCGAAGTACTTCCCGCACGCGATCCACCTCATCGGCAAGGACATCCTGCGCTTCCACGCGGTGTACTGGCCGGCGTTCCTGATGGCCGCCAAGCTGCCGCTGCCGAGGACGATCCTCGCGCACGGCTGGTGGACCGTGCGGGGAGAGAAGATCAGCAAGTCGATGCCGGCGACGCGGATCGATCCGGTGACGCTCGCGGACGCGCTCGCGGTCGGCCCGCTCGGCCGGCCGCTCGGCATCGATGCGATGCGCTATTACCTGCTGCGCGAGGTGCCGCTCGGCAACGACGGCGACTTCACGTTCGAGTCGTTGTTCGGGCGGTTCAACGCGGACCTGGCGAACGACCTCGGCAACCTCGCGAACCGATCGCTCACGCTGATCGGCAAGCTCGCCGCCGACACGCCGCCCGCCGAGGACACGTCGCTGTTCGCGGCCGGCGAGAACCCGCACTGGCAACTCGAGGTGCAGGCATTCCAGGCCGCGAACCTCGTCGCGAAGGAGCTCGACGCGTGTGCGCCGTCGCGCGCGCTCGAGCACCTGTGGAAGCTCGTCGGCGTCGCGAACCGCTACATCGATCAGACCCAGCCGTGGGCGATGGCGAAGGCGAAGGACCCCGCCCTGCCCCACACCCTGTGGTGCCTCCAGCGCTCGCTGTGGACGATCGCGCAGCTGATCGCGCCGGTGCTGCCCGCCACGAGCGCGACGCTGCTCGGCTGGCTCGGCGATCCGCGCCCCGCGACGTGGCCCGAGGGCGTCGCCGGCCGCGTGTTCCCGCTCGCGCCCGCGACGCTCGCGACCGACGCGAAGCCGACGGTGCTGTTCCCGCGGCTCGATGACGACGCGCAGGCGAAGATCCTCCGCGCCGTCGTTGGCGACGCGGCCGCGATCCCGGCGCCGGCCGGCGCGTCCGAGCCGAAGAAGGCCGACAAGAAGGCCGACAAGAAGGCCGACAAGAAGGCCGACAAGAACGTCGAGAAGAAGGCCGAGCCCGCCGCCGCCGCACCCGCCGGCAACGGCGTCATCACGTACGACGACTTCGCCAAGCTCGACCTGCGGGTCGGCAAGGTGGTGACGGCGCAGCCGATCCCGAAGAAGGATCGCGTGCTCCATCTGACTGTCGACCTCGGCGAGGCGGCGCCACGCACGATCGTCGCGGGCATCGCGAGTGCCTACAAGCCCGAGCAACTCGTCGGCAAGCAGGTCATCGTCGTCGCGAACCTCGCGCCGCGGAAGATGGGTGAGCTGGTGTCGGAGGGCATGATCCTCGCCGCCGGCGACGAGGCCATCCTCGGACTTTCCGCGGTCGACGCGGACGTCCCCCCCGGAACGAAGGTACGATAGGGAGTCCATGGCCGATCTTCGCCGCGCCGCGCGCCTCGTCGTGAACTCGCCTGCCGTCGTCGAGTCGATCGGCCAGGTCTCGATGTCGCTGCACCCGAACCTCGCCGCCGTGTTCAAGCGCGTCGAGGCCGACACGTCGACGATCGGCAAGCGCTTCCCCGCGGTGGTGCGCGACCTGTCCACGAACGGCGCGTTCATCTCCGGGCCCACGCTGCCGCTCCTGTCGCGCGTCGCGCTCAAGTTCGAGGTCCGCGGCATCGGCGCGATCGACGCCGTGGGGTGGGTGCTGTGGCAGCGCGCCGACGACTGCGAGCTGCCCAGCGAGTCGGGCCCGGTCACGCTGCCGAAGGGCTTCGGCATCCTGTTCGAGTCGATCCCGCTCGAGACGCGCGCGCAGATCGCGAGCCTCGTCGCGGGCAAGTGAGCACGCACCGCTTCCGGCCGCGGTACCGCGGCATGGCCTTGGGCTCGATCGGGCTCGGCGGCGCGCTGGGCGCCGCGTCCATCGCGATGGGCATCGCGGCGCTGCCCCTGGCGACCGGCGCGCTCGGCATCGCGCTCGGGGCGGCGTACCTCGCGTCGCCGGCGTGGCGCATCACGGTCGTCACCGATGACGAGGGCCTCGAGGTGCGCGACCGGAAGGGCACGCGATTCCGCCTGCTGTGGACCGAGGTCCGGCGCGTCGTCGCGTCGCCGTCGACCCGGACGTGCTTCGTCGACGGCGGCGCGCCGGAGCGGTCGCTCCTCGTCCCGGGCGTCGGTGCCCCCGCGCCCTACGCCATCGCGGATCGCGAGCTGCTGTTCGACACGATCCTCGTCCACGTGGCCGCGGATCGCGTCGAGACCGTCGAGACCCTGGAGCAGGCTGCTGCGGCGAAGCCGGCCTGATCGTCACTCCGCGATCCACCGGATTTCGACAGGTGCCGGTACTGGACGGCCGATCTTCGCCGGACCGTGCCGCCTGTTCACAGCGCCGCGAACGGTGTGTCGTGTGCAGATCGACCGGCGATGCTCCGCACCTCCCTTGCCGCTCTCGCGTGCGTCGTTGCCCTCCCGTCGCCGGTTGCCGCTGGCGAACCGCGCTCGGATCTCGATGCCGCGATCGCCGCCGCCAAGGACGGCCGGTGCCACGAGGCGCTCGAGCTGACGCGCGCGATCGCAAACAGTGACCGCGCCTTCTACGCCGCGCATGTGCCGACCGAGCCGCGCCTCGCCGTGTGCCGCGCCGCCGTCGCGAAAGCGGCGAAGCAGGCCGCGTCGCGTCCGCCCGAGGTCGCGACCAGCGACGACGAAGGCGCAGGCAAGGCCGAACAGATCACCATCGCGACCGCCGCCGGTGCGCTCGCGTGGTTCGGCGGCGCCTACCTCGGCGCCAACCTCTGGTGCGCCGAGACGATCGGTTGCGGCGCCGACGACGAGGGTCCGGGCGACGGGCTGATCCTCGGCGCGTCGATCGCGACCCTCGTGTCATCCACCACCGTGGTCTATCTCGCGGGCCGCGATGGCCGGCACGAGGACTCGATCCTCACCACCGCGTTCGGTGCCGTCGGGGGCGGCTTTCTCGGCACGGCGGTCGGTGTGCCGATGATGGCGCATGGACACTGGGTGCTCGGCACGGCGGTGATGGTCGGCAGCTCGGCGGTCGGGGCGACGGTCGGGTTCCACCTCGGGCGTTCGGCGAAGAAGCGCGGTCTCGAGATCGTGCCGACCGCCTCGAGCGGCTTCACGGGCGCCGTGCTCGGCGGAACGTTCTAGCGACGCAGGCCGCCGCGACGTCCCGAGCGGTCGATCTGCGCGGCAGCACCCGAAACCTGGGCCGACTCCGTGGCACCGACCGTGCGATACTCGGGGCGATGCTGCGCACAGCGATCGCGACGCTCGCTCTCCTCGCGCCTGCCCTCGCCACCGCCGATCCGCGTGCGGACCTCGACGCCGCGATCACCGCGGCGAAGGACGGCCGGTGCCGCGAGGCGCTCGAGCTCGCACGCGCGATCGCGGGCGCCGACCGCGCGTTCTACATCGCGCACGCGCCGACCGATCCACACTTCGCGGCCTGCCGGGTCGCGGCTGCGAACCAGCCAGAACAAGCCGCGCCCCGCCCGCCGGCGCGCGCGAGTAGCGACAACACGTTCACCACCAAGGCCGTGCAGGTCGGGTTCGCGAGCGGCGCCGGCGCGCTGGCGTGGCTCGGTGGCGCGGTTCTCGGCGTGCGGCTATGCGACGCCGCCGGCTGCGATGGCGGCTCCGACCCCAACGACGATACTGACGAGTGGAACGGGTTTCCCACCGTCGTCCTCGCCGGCGGCACGATCGCCACGGCCCTCACGGCGACTGCGGTGGTGTACTTCGCGGGCAAGGACGATCGGCATGACGATTCGATCGTCACGACCGCGGTCGGCGCCGCCGGCGCCGGAGTGCTCGGCACGCGGATCGGCTCGGCGCTGATCGACCGCGGGAACATCGTGCTCGGCGTCGTGGCGGCGGCGAGTGTCACGGCTGCCGGCGCGACGATCGGGTTCCACCTCGGGCGCTCGGCGAAGAAACGTGGCCTCGAGATCATGCCGGCCGCGTCGACCAGTTTCACCGGCGCGCTCGTCGGCGGCTGGTTCTAAGGCCGCTGCTCGTCGGGCGCGGTGACGCGCTTCAGCGACGGCGCCCCACACGCCGGGCACGCTGTCGCGCTCTTGTGCGCCTCCTTCGTGCGCGAGCACTCTCCGCACCAGTAGAGGACGTTGTCGCCGGCGACCCAGCCGGTCGAGGCGCAGCGGTCGCACTTCTTCTCCGAGCCGGTCCAGCCCCAGCCGCTGCACCAGTCGCAGTTGCCCCGGGCGCGCGCCTCGCCGGTGCCGTGGCACTCCCAGCAGCTCGCGATGCCGTCGCACGGGTGGGGCCACCAGCCCATCCCGCTGCACAGCTCGCAGTCCATGGCGCGAGTATAGCGTTCTGGTAGGGTGCGGCCGTGTCGTTCCTGTTCCCGAGCTCGACCATCACGTTCGAGGCCGCGCTGCGCGACCTCGCGCAGGGCAGCCCGCGCGCCCGCGCCTTCGCGGCGCACGCGCTCGGCGAGCTGACCGAGCCCGCGGAGAAGCGGCGCGCGATCGAGGCGCTGACGGCCGCGCTCGAGGACGATCGATTCGAGGTCCGCGCCGAAGCGTGCAGCTCGCTCGGGGAGCTCGGGGAGTCGTCCGCGGTCGCGGCGCTCGTGAAGCGGCTCGGCGATGGTCACGCGGCGGTGCGGCAGCAGGCCGCCATCGCGCTCGGCACGATCGGCCACCCCGACGCGTTCGAGGCGCTCGCCGAGGCGCTCGCCGACGGTCCCGCGGATCTCCGGTTCCAGGCGGCCACGTCGCTCGCCGAGATCGACGCCCCGAAGAGCTACCCGCTGCTCGTGAAGGCGCTCGACGACAAGGACCCGCAGGTGGTCAGCGCGGCGGCGCTGTCGCTCGGCGCGATCGGCGATGCGGCGGTGCTCCCGCTGCTCGCGGCCCGGCTGGACCATGCCGACGCGGGCGCGCGATTCGACGTCGCGTACGCGCTCGCGGAGCTCCGCGACAGCCGCGGGCGCGCGCGGCTCGTCGAGGCGCTCGCCGACAGCGAGCGCGCGTGGGACGCGGTGACCGCGCTCGGCAACCTCGGCACGCCCGACGACGCCGAGGCGCTCGGCCGCGCGATGGCGAACAAGAAGACACCGCCAGAGGCGAGCGTCCTCGCGGCCGGCACGCTGCTCTCGATCGCGCCGAACGGCGCGCACCACGACGCCGCGCGCCGCGTCCTCCTCGCCGCGCTCGGCGCGCGCAAGGAGCACGTGCGCGCACTGGCGGTCGAGCAGCTCGGGTTGCACGCCGGCGACTGGGCGAAGGCACCGCTCGAGAAGCTCGCGCGCTCGGGCAAGGGAGCCGACCTGCTCGAGGCGATCGCGACCGCGCTGCGCTCGATCGACGAGCGGACGGAGCCGAAGGGATGATGCTGTTCGACAGCCACGCGCACGTCGACGGACCGGAGTTCGACGGAGACCGCGGCGACGTGCTCGCCCGCGCGCGCGCCGCCGGCGTCCGGCGCATGGTCGTGATCGGTGCCGTCGGCGACCCGACGAGCGCGGAGCGCGCGGTCGCGCTGGCGGAGCAGGATCCGGACATCTGGGCCACCGTCGCCACGCACCCGCACGACGTCGAGAAGATGACCGGCGACTGGTGGGCGGTGCACGAGCGCCTCGCGCCGCACCCGCGCGTCGTGGCGATCGGCGAGACCGGGCTCGACTACTACTACGACCACTCGCCGCGCGAGCAGCAACAGGTCGCGTTCGCGCGGTTCCTCGATCTCGCGCACCGGGTGGGCAAGCCCGTCGTCTGCCACATCCGCGACGCGCACGACGACGCGCGCGCGATCCTGAAGGAGGGGCGCGCCGGCGAGCTCGGCTGCGTGATCCACTGCTTCACCGGAACGCCGGACGACGCGCGGCAGTACGCCGATGCCGGCTACTACGTCTCGTTCTCGGGCATCGTCACCTACAAGACGGCCCAGCCGCTGCGCGACGCCGTGCCGCTCGTGCCGCGCGACCGGCTCCTGATCGAGACCGATTGCCCCTACCTGGCTCCGATCCCCAAGCGCGGAAAGCGCAACGAACCGGCGTTCATCGTCCACACGGCCGAGGTCGTCGCCCAGTGCGCCTCCATGAATATCGAGGACTTGGCGCGTCAGACCGCCGAAAACGCCGCCCGGGTCTTCCGGCTAACGCCTGATTGACGCCTCGGACCTGTGCGGGTATAGATACCCCCCTCGTTTCCGGTACGTAGGAGCTGTCACGTCATGTCTCTCAAGATCGGCCTGCTCGGCAAGAAGCTCGGAATGACCCAAATCTTCGCGGATGACGGAGAGTCGATTCCCGTCACCGTGATCCAGACGGGTCCGAACGTCGTGGTGGGCACGCGCACCGTCGAGCGCGACGGCTACTCGGCCCTGGTGCTCGGCTTCGACGAGAAGCCGGTCCGCCTCGCGAACAAGCCGTCGCTCGGCGCGGTGAAGGAGTCGGGGATCAAGCCGCAGCGCTTCGTCCGCGAGCTCCGCCTGTCCGCCGAGGAGGTCGCGAAGTTCACGGTCGGCCAGTCGCTCGGCGCGAAGGACGTCTTCGAGGCCGGCATCCCGGTCGACGTCGAGGGCACGAGCAAGGGCAAGGGCTACCAGGGTGTCATCAAGAAGCACCACATGTCCGGCATGACCCGCGCCCACGGCACGCACGAGTACTTCCGTCACGGCGGCTCGATCGGCTGCCGCCTCACCCCGCAGCGCGTCCACAAGGGCAAGCGCATGGCGGGCCAGATGGGCAACGAGAAGAAGACGGTCCAGAACCTCCAGCTCCTCCGCATCCTCGAGGACGACGGCGTGATCCTCGTCCGCGGCGCGGTTCCGGGCGCGGCCAACGAGTACGTCGTCGTGACGAAGGCCGCGAACCGCACCAAGTACCAGCGCAAGGGCATGGGCAAGGAAGAGGTTCGTTCGAAGAACCCGCTCAAGGCTTCGAAGAAGGCCGCTGCGGGTAAGTAGCAGCGCCGCAGTCCACTCTGCCGGCCCGGCGCGAGAGCGTCCGGGCCTTTGTTTTTATGTCCCGACGTCTCGACGACCGCAGTACCCGCCACGATCGCTTCCACCAGAAGGCGAAGAAGGAGGGGTACCTCGCGCGTGCGGTGTACAAGCTGCAGGAGATCGACGAGAAGCACCGGATCTTCGACGGCGGTCACCGCGTGCTCGACCTCGGCTGCTCGCCGGGCAGCTGGCTCCAGTACGCGCAGGAGACGATCGGCGAGCGCGCCGTACTGGTCGGGCTCGACCGCGGACCGCTCCAGAAGCCGCCGCGCGGCGCGCGCATCGAGGTCGGCGACGTGATGACGATCGACGTGAAGCAGCTGCTCGGCGAGCTGCCGGCGTTCGACATCGTGCTCTCCGACATGGCGCCCGACACGAGCGGCATCCGCAACCTCGATCAGGCGCGCAGCGAGGCGCTGTTCGAGCGCGCGCTCGAGATCGCGGAGCTCACGCTCGCACCGGGCGGCAACTTCGTCGGCAAGCTGTTCCAGGGCCCGGACTTCAAGAGGCTCACCGAGGCCGTGCGCGCGAAGTTCGCGGCCGCGAAGACGATGAAGCCAGCGTCGAGCCGCCAGATCAGCATCGAGCAGTACGTGATCGGCAAGGGCTTCCGCGGCGCCCGGAAGGACAGGACGCCGTGAGCCAGCCGGTCCGCGTCCACAAGGCCAGTAGCCCGCTGCGGCTGGTGTTCGATCAGATCGAGGAGCCGAACCCGCGCAAGATCGAGCAGGCCGTCGAGATCCTCCACCGCGGCGGCGTGGCGGCCTACCCGACCGACTCGATCTACGCGCTCGGCTGCGCGATCGAGTCGCGCGACGCGATCGAGCGCATCTACCGCGCGAAGCAGATGCACAAGAACCAGCGGCTCGCGCTGATCTGCCCCGACCTGTCGACCGCGTCGACGTTCGGCCAGTTCTCGAACACCGCCTTCCGGCTCGCCCAGCGGATCTTCCCGGGCCCCTACACGCTCGTCGTCCCGGCCACCCACGAGGTGCCGCGCACGCTCACGCACCACAAGCGCCGCACCGTCGGCATCCGCATCACTGGCCATCCGATCGCGCAGGCGATCGCGCAGGCCCTCGGCCGCCCGCTGCTGACCACCAGCGCGATCGCGCCGGGCACCGAGGAGCCGTGCCGCGACGCCGAGGAGGTGCTCGAGGCGTTCGGGAAGTTCCTCGACGTCGTCATCGATAGCGAGCAGACGCCGGCGGCCCCGTCGACCGTCATCGAGGTCGAGCAGGACACGATCACGATCCTGCGCGAGGGCCAGGGCTCTCTCGACGTGCTCGACGACTAAGGGTCAGCGCGCGACGACCTGGACGACCTTCTGCGCGTCGGGCGGCCACGACTCCTTCGCGAGCCACGGGTCGAAGCCCTGCCCCTTGATCGCGACGATCATCGGCTTCGTCACGTCCTTGGGCGCGCCGAGCGTGGCGTCGTACGAGATGAAGATGCTCTCGTTCGAGACGTCGAAGCCGAGCTCGTAGACCGCCGGCATCTCGGCGAGCGCGGTGCGCACCTTGAGCGGGCAGCTCTCCTCGCAGTACATGCCGAGCGCCTTGATCGTGACCTGCTGGAGCTTCGCGGGGCGCGGTCTGGGTTGCTGCTGCGCCAGGTGGGCGAGCTCGTGGCCGAGCTTCGGAGGCGGCTTCGTCTCCTCGCTCGCCCGGTTGCAGGCAGCGAGACAGACCACGAGCAGCAGGGAGCGCATCAGCGACCGCGGCCGCGGCGCCGGGGCGGCGGGGCCTTCGGCGGCGGCGCCTCGGGGGTGGCGGCGCCGGGCGCGTCACCGGGCTCGGGCAGGTCGAGCTCCTTGGGCAGCTTCGGATCGATCAGCGCGGCGACGCGCGCGAGCTCGGCCTTGTCCGGATAGGAGTCCTTGAGCGCGATCAGCGCCTGCTTCGCCGCTTCCTTCTCCTTGGCCGGCGTCTTCTTCGACACGATGGTGGCCTCGATCTTCGTGAGCTGGACCTGCGGGGTGATCGCCGCCTGCTCGTTGAAGATCGGCGTCAGCAGATCCAACGCCCGATCGGGCTCGTTATTCCGCAGCACGATGCGCGCCTGGAGCGCGAGCGTCGGGAAGTAGCCGCTGTTGACCTTGAGCGCCTCGTCGAGGTGCTTGCCGGCACCGGCGATGTCGCCCGCGTCGAGCAGCAAGGCCGCGAGCGCCGTGTGCGTGCGGTACGCGAGCGGGTTCGGGTGATCTTCCTTGATCTCCGTGATCGCCTGCTCGAGCTGCGGCTGCGCCTCCTTCGCGTTGCCGGTCGCGAGCAGCGCGACGCCGTACGCGTGGCGGCCGAGCTTGCTCTTCGCGCGGCGCGCGAGCCGCTCGAGCTCGGCAGCGGCCTCGGCGCGCTCCTTGCCTTCGCTCGCCATGATCCGCGCCTGCTCGCGCAGGATCGCGGCCTCGACGTTCTCCGGCGCGCTCTTCAGCACGGCGTCGGCCTCGCCCAGCGCCTCCTTGGCCTTGCCGAGATCGAGCAGCGCGTAGACGCGGAGCAGCTGCGGCCGCACGCCCTCGATCTTCATCGCCAGATCGAGCGCCTTTTCGGGCAGACCGGACGCGAGCAGGAGCGCCGCGTCGACGAGCTGGACCGTCGGATCGTCCTCGGCCTTGCTCTTGCCGTACCAGGCGATGCGGGCGCGGGCCTTCGCCGCATCCGCCAGGTTGCCCTGCGTGTAGTGCGACCACGCCACGCGCGCCCAGAACCGCGGCTCGTTCGGCGGCTTCACGGCGGTCGCCTTGCGCAGCGACTCGAGCGCCTTCGGGAAGTCCTCGATGCCGATGTTCGCGAGCGCGCTCGCGAGGTTCTTGTACGCGCCGACGCGCGGGCCGATGTTCTGCGACAGCTTCACGGCGAGCTCGTCGATCGCCTCGTTGACCTGGATCGACGCCTCCGCACGGCCGAGCGAGCGGCCGGCGACCGCGAGCGGATGGTCCTTCTGCTTCGCGGTGGCCTGATCGTAGAGCTTCAGCGCCTCCTCGATCTGGCCGTCGTCGACCATCAGGTCGGCGTGCTCGATCATCGCGACGACGAGGCCGGCATCGCCCTCGGCGGCCGCCTTCATGCGCGCCTTCGCCGCCTTGCGCTCGCCGCCCGCGAGCTCGGCGCGCGCCTTGAGCCACATCGCCCAGCGATCGTCGGGGCTGGTCTTCAGCCACTCGTCGAGCGCCTTGACGGTCTCGGCGAGCGTGGACTTGCTGGTCGCCGCGATCGCCTGGGCGTTGCCCTCGCCGGTGCCGAGCGTCGCGAGGTCGACGGCCGCCTTGCCGATCACGAGCTCGCGATAGCCCGGATCGCCGGGGTTGATCTCGGGCTTCGCCGACTTGTACGCCTTGTTCACGCGGTCCGCGTCGGTGCCGTAGAGCAGCGCCTCGAGCCCGGCGGTCTCGGTGTAGTACGCGAACGTCAGCACGTTCGACGGATCCTTCTCGAGCGACTCGGACAGCTTCTTGATCGAGGTCTCGAGCCCGTTGAAGTCGCCGTTGCCGATGGCCTGCTTCGCTTCCTTCTGCAGGCGCGCGACCGCCTCCGCCTTCTGCTTCTCGCTCCACCAGTACCAGGTGCCGCCGCCGCCGATGCCGAGCACCAGCACGACGAACAGGAAGATGAACGCGCGCCGTGTCGAGCGCCCCCAGCGTCGATCGGGACGGAGGTCGAAGTCGTGATCGGGAGCGCGAACGCCGGCGACGTCGAGCAGCCCACCGGTGAGCAGATCGTTCAGGTAGTTCTCGCCGACGGCGGCCGACTGGCGCAGCGACGCCGCGGCCGCGTTCTTCGTCTTCTCCTGCGAGACGACGCGCGGCCGCACGCCCTCGATGCTCATCGGCGGCGGCGCGGTCTGCTTCGGCGCGCGCGGCTTCTCGGTCGCCGTCGCCGACGGCATCGTGAAGCCCTGCGGCGACGCCTCCGCGAGCGTGGGCGGCGCGGGATCGACGGCCAGCGTGCGCATGTTCGGCGGGGCGGTCGGCACCATCGGCGCGGGCGACGGCGACGGCGCCAGCGGCGGCGCGGGCAGCGGCGGGCTGCGGCGCGGCGGCTGCGCGGCGGCGGGCTGGGCCCGCCCTCCGGCCGACGAGCGCAGGATCTCGGCGCCGTTTTCGGTCGCGCCGCGCGGCGGTACCGGCGTCG
>JAEUJX010000463.1 GCA_016794545.1 Myxococcales bacterium | reverse complement strand
CAGGCACCTCGACGACGGTCCCGGGCAACGCGGCCGTGACCTGACCGGCGAGATCGATCGGCAGGCTGGAGGTCGAGATCACGCGCACGACGCGCAGCATACCGCGTGCTATGTCTCAGCCGTGCGCTGGGTGCTGTCGCTCGTGATCCTGTGCGCGGCGTCGTTCGCGCACGCCGGTGGTCTGGATCCGAAGAACGTGAAGTCGCTGGTCGATGACCCGCTGCTCGCGAAGGCCGACCGCGTCGACGGCGACGAGATCAGCGGCCTGGTCGCGTTCACGTTCGACGACGGGCCGAACCCCGAGACCACGCCCGCGGTCATCGAGGCGTGCAAGAAGTACAACATCCCGGCGACGTTCTTCGTCGTCACCCAGCGCCTCGTCGGCAAGCGCGGCGAGCGGTCGCGCGAGATCCTGAAGGGGCAGCGCGAGGCGGGCTTTCTGATCGGCAGCCACTCGGTCAGCCACGTGAGCCTGAAGAGCGGCGCGCCCGCGCTGATGAAGAAGGAGATCGACGCCTCGCTCGTGACGCTCGCACCGCAGCTCGAGCGGCCCGTCGGGCTGTTTCGCCCGCCGTTCGGTGCGTTCGGCCCCAAGGGCCGCGCACACCTCAAGAAGCTCGGGCTGACCGAGGTGCTGTGGAGTATCGACACGCTCGACTGGCAGGCGAAGAACGCGGACAGGCTCCGCGCCAAGGTCTTCAAGATGATCACCAAGCAGAACGGCGGCGTGGTGCTGATGCACGACGTGAAGCCGATCACCGCGAAGATCATCGCGGACGTGTTCGACGACCTCGAGGCCGAGAACTGCCAGCGCCTGGCGGACAAGCGGGAGCCGATCCTGCCCGTGTCACTCCACTACTTCCTGAAGAACGGAAAGACGCACCGCGCCATCCCGGACGCGGTGAAGGCACGGACCGAGGCGTACCGCACTGCGTTGCCAGCGCGCTGCGCGGCCCGACCACCGCGACCCGCTCCCGAAGCAAAATCAGGGAAGTAACGCACGTTGGGGACCTCGCAGAAGGGCCCTCAACTATGCGTTGACAACCACATCGGATCACATTAGGGTCCGGCCGCCATCGTTGGTGGGTAGAGACGGGGGAGCGTCGATTTTGTTATGGATTCTTCTAAGCTTGGGCGCTCGAATGGGCGCAATCGTGATGACTGGTTCGCCATGCCCGTGACCTGGGAACCGAATACGCCGCCCCCCGCGGCGCTCCCGACGCCGGGCGACGGCACGGAACGCACACCCACGTTCGAGATGAGCGACCTCGGAGACGGCTTCGGGGAAAGCGAAGGCGAGCGGACGATGGTCGTGAGCGCGGCTTACGAGCTGCGCCCGAAGTTCACGGGGCGGACCGGAGCGATCGGCAAGCTCCAGGAGCTCGCCGACAAGGCGTTCGACAACCGGCAGATCAGCTTCGCGGTGATCCTCGGCGAGCCCGGCATGGGCAAGAGCCGCATGATCAGCGAGCTCGTCGCCCGCATCCGCACGATGCACCCCACGGCGCTGGCGATGACCGGCGTCGCGGACGAGAACGCGAACGCCTATGGCCCGGTCGCGCGCGCGCTCACCACGCGCTTCTCGCTGACCGCGGGTGAGGACCCGAGCGAGAGCCGCGACAAGATCCTCGCCGGCGTCGCCGACGTCGTGAAGCCGCAGCAGGTGCCCGAGGTGGCGCACCTGGTCGCGCACCTGCTCCGCGTCGGCTTCGAGGACAGCCCGGTCGTCACGCCGCTGCTCGAGTCCCCGCAGCGCCTCGAGGCGCGCCTGTTCATGGCGCTGAAGCGCTTCCTCGCCGCCGAGGCGGAGCGTCATCCCGTGGTGCTCGTCGTCGAGAACCTCGAGATGTGCCAGCAGGACACCATCAACTTCCTGCACTACCTCGCCGCCGGCCTGCGCGACTCGCGCGTGCTCGTGCTCGGCACGGCGACCCCGCAGCTCTACGAGCGCCACCCGTCGTTCGGCGATGGCGAGGTCGCGCCGACCAAGATCGAGCTCGGCGCGCTGTCGGCGACCGAGGCCGAGGAGCTGTTCCGCGAGCTGTGCCGCTCGCTGCACGACGTGCCGCCTGCCCTGCTCGCGCACGCCAAGACGCTCGGCGGCTCGCCCCGCGCGATCCACGAGCTGGTGCGCCTGCTGCTCGAGAGCGACGTGATCGTCCGCGAGGGCATCATGTGGCGCGTCGACAAGGACGCGCTCGCGGCGATGAAGCTGCCGAAGAGCTACGAGGAGGTCGTCGCCGCGCGCCTGCGCGTGATGGAGGCCACCGAGCGCCGCGTGATCGAGATGGCCGCCGTCGTCGGCGAGACGTCGTGGCTCGATGCGATCCTCGCGGTCGAGCGGTTCTCCGCGCGCCCCGCAGATCCCGACGGCCCCACGCTGTCGCAGATCGCCGCGAGCGGTGATCACTCGCGCGTGTCGGTCGTCGCGGCGATCGGCAAGCTGATCGAGCGCGAGTGGCTCGCCGAGGTGCCGCAGTCGTCGATCGCGGGCGAGCGCGAGCTCCGGATCGCGAACCCGAACCTGTGGTCGCTGGTCTACAAGAACATCGACGAGGCGAAGCGCCGCACGTATCACGCGGCCGTCGCGCGCTGGCTCGAGCTGCACCCCGAGGGTCGCAGCCCGCAGGCGCAGGAAGAGGTCGCGCGTCACCTGTCGCTCGCCGGCGAGTCGCGCGAGGCCGCCACGCGCTATCGCCGCTCGGCGGAGGCCGCGCGCAGCCAGTTCGCGAACGAGACCGCGATCCGGCTGTTCGACCGCGCGCTCGCGTGCATCGGCAGCTCCGAGACCGGCGATCTCGCCGCGCGTCTGCACATCTGGCACGACCTCGGCTCGGTCTACGAGCTGATCGGCGACTTCGAGGCGGCGCTCGGCGCGTTCGAGCGCATGCTGCGCCTCTCCTGGCTCGCGGCGAGCAAGACCAAGGCCGCCGTCGCGTTCAACAAGATGGGCCGTGTGTGGCGCCGCAAGGGCGACCTGAAGCTCGCCCTCGAGTACCTCGAGCGCGGTCTCGAGCTGTTCCGCAGCGCGAACGACGCGCGCGGCATCGCCGGCTCGCTCGATGACATCGGCAAGTGCCTCCACATGCTCGGCCGCTACGACGAGGCGCACGCCAAGATCACCGAGGCGCTCCAGCGCCGCGGCAAGGGCGGCGACAAGCGCGCGATCGCGGTCTCGCTGTCGCGACTCGGCGACGTCCAGCAGGACCGCGGCCAGTACGAGTCCGCGCTGACCTGCCACCAGGAGGCGTACGAGCTCCGCAAGGCCAGCGGCGACCGCTGGGGCCAGATCGTCTCCCAGAACCACCTCGCGGCCCTCTCGTTCGACCTCGGCGAGCTCGCCGACGCGCGCACGGGCTGGCTCGCGGCGCTGCAGGAGTCCGAGAGCATCGGCGCCCTGCCGCTGTCGTCGCTGATCCTCACGAACCTCGGCGAGCTCGCGCTGGTCGAGGGCAAGCTCGACGAGGCGCGCAGCCGGCTGGAGAACGCGCTCGAGATCATCGAGGACATCGAGGACCGCGGGCTCGAGAGCGAGTGCTGCCGGCACCTCGCCGCCGTCGAGAAGGCCCAGGGCCACGCGATCGAGGCCAAGGAGCTCGCCGAGCGCGCGCTCACCGTCGCGAAGAAGGCGGGCCTGCGCGAGAAGGAGGCCCAGGCCTACCTGACGCTCGGCGACGTGCTCGCGACGTCGATCTACGACGCGTCGGCCGGCGAGTCGACGCCGGACCTCGCCCCCGCGGCGGTCGCGTTCGGCAAGGCGATCGACATCGTGAAGAGCATCCGCAACGAGGCGGCCTACGGGAAGGCCCTGTTCGCGTTCGGCCGCTACAAGGCCGAGGCCGGGCAGATCTCGGACGGCAAGGACATGCTGCGGGACGCGATCATGGTGTTCAGCAAGCTCGGACTGGGCCGGCCGGCCGAAGAGGCCAAGAAGCTGCTCGCTTCGCTGGCCTAAGTACGCCCCAACACTTGCCATCCCGGGTGCGAGACGGCATGTTTCGCCAACTCGATGATCTGGTTCTGGACAGGCTTCTTCGCCCTCGTGGCCCTGCTCCTGTTCCTCGACCTGTTCGTCCTCAACAAGGGCGCGAAGGAGCCGACGATCAAGTCGGCGATCGGCTGGACCGCCGGCTGGGTCACGCTCGGCCTGTCGTTCTCGGGCTTCGTCTACCTGATGTACGAGCAGGGCTGGCTGGGCGCCACGCTCGTCCACACGCCCGGGGGCGGCGGCAGCGACGCGGCCGTCATGTACCTGTCGGCGTACCTGCTCGAGCTCGCGCTCTCCGTCGACAACCTGTTCGTCATCGCGCTGCTGTTCAAGCAATTCCGCGTGCCGCGGAGGTACCAGCACCGCGTGCTGTTCTGGGGGATCCTCGGCGCGGTCGTGTTCCGCCTGATCATGCTCGGCGGCGGCGCGTACCTCGCGCACCGGTTCGACTGGATCTTCTACGTGTTCGGCGCGTACCTCGTGTTCCAGGGCGGCAAGCTGCTGTTCCACGACGACGACAACCCGCCCGACTTCGAGAAGGGCCTCGTCGTCCGCACGCTGCGCAAGTTCGGCCGCATCGTCGACGGTGACTCCAACGGCAAGGTCCGCGTCATCATCGACGGCAAGCGCGCGTGGACCACGGTGTTCGTGTGCCTGATCTCGATCGAGCTCGCCGATGTCGTGTTCGCGCTCGACTCGATCCCGGCCGTGCTGAGCGTCTCGCAGGAGACGTTCGTCATGGTCACGTCGAACATCTTCGCGATCCTCGGGCTGCGCTCGCTCTACTTCGTGCTCGCCGGCGCGATGGAGGAGTTCAAGTATCTGAAGATCGCGCTCGCGATCCTGCTCATGCTGATCGGCGCGAAGATGTTCGCGCACAGCTGGATCCACATCAATCACCTGCACTCGCTCGCGGGCATCGCGGGCATCCTCGGCATCGGCGTCATCGCCTCGGTCGTCAGCGCGCGCCGCGAGCACGCGAAGCAGCAGAACGAGGCGCCGGTGGACCCGGCGCAGCCCGAGAACTGACGTCGCCGCCGCGCAGCGGCCGCTAGCGCGCGCGCCTGCGGATCTGCGACAGCTTCATCCGCTGGCCGAAGCCGGCGTGGTAGCTGCCGCGGGGGCGCTCGGCGGTCAGCATGTCGACGAGGCTCGCGAGCGACGGCGGGTACGACACCTCGAGGTCGTCGAGGACCTCTGCGGCGACCATCGCGCCGGTCTCCGCGGCGCCCTCCATGTAGCCCTGATAGTCCTCGGAGCAGTGCTCGCCGCAGAAGTGCGCGTTGTCCTCGCGCGCACCTTCCTTGCCGAAGAACGCCCACTGGCCCTTCTTGTACGAGGCGTAGCTCCCCTTCATCCACGGATACGTCGGCCAGTGCATGCGGATCGCGCTGTTCGGGATGTACTGCGCCTGCGTGCCCGGGAACACCTCCTCGATCCACGGCAACACCTGCTGCGCCTGCGACTCCGGCGTGCCCTCGCCGATCGCGATACCGCGACGGCCTCCGACGAAGTTCGTGAGGATCCCCTCCGGCCCATCCTGACCGCGCGACGTGGCCCACGTGGTCTGGAGCCCCGACCCCAGCGCCGACCCATCGGCCGGGCTGTCACCGACATCGGTGATCACCGAGCCGTTCGACGCGCGTGGCCCCGTCTCCCACGGGCGCGAGCGGAACTGCAACATGAGCTTCGCGTTCGTGCCGTACCCGAGCTCCTCGATGATCGTCAACTTCTCGGGCGACAGGCCGGCCTCGGCCAGCTCCACCTCGCGCAGCTTCGTGAACGGCAGCGCGAAGATCACGTGCGCGGCCTCGACGACATGCTCGCCGCCGCTCGTCGAGAACGTCAGCGAGTAGGTTTCGGCGCCCTTCACGACCCGCGTCAGCGCGTGATCGAGGTGAATGCGGTCCCCGAGCCGGGCCGACATCTTCGCCGGCAGCGCGTCGTTGCCCTCGTGAGTGTGGTACCGCTCGTCGGAGTCACCGAACACGCGGAACGGATCGACGGTCTCGAAGTCGATCAGGGTGATCAGGTTCCACGCCGACTGCTCGGAGACCTCCAGGCCGAACTCTTCGAGGTACGCGACCTCGAGGATCCGCCGGATCAGCGCGTCCGGCGCGAGACCCGCGCCGATCGTCGGATCCTGCAACCACTCGGGGATCGACATGTTGTCGATGCGCTCGAACAACATCTCGCTCGCCGGATCGGTGCCCTCGGTCATCATCACCGCGGCGGCCATCTTCGCGGCGACCGGCGTGAACTGGCTCACGATCTGCTGCGGGTTGACCGGCATGTGGTTCGGGTTCGGGCCCCCGCCGATCGCCATGACGAACAGATCTTGCTCGAGACCCGCGGTCGCCGCGGGGAGGTCATCGAGCGCGAGGCCATGGCTCGCCATCAGCGTCTGGATCACGATGTGGTCGGTATCGATCAGCTCCCCGCCGAGCTCGACGAGCTGCGCGCTCGCCGCGAGCGACTCGCGATCGGTCCACATCCGGCCGCCGATCCGCATCGACGCCTCGTAGACCTCTGCGCGCACGTGTCCGAGCCGGAGGAAGTGCGCGGCCGTGAGGCCGGCGATGCCGCCGCCGACGATCGCGATGCCCGGCGCCTGCTCGTCGGTCTCGTCCTCGGGCTTCAGGTTGTCGCCGCAGGCGGCGGCGAGCGGCACGAGCAGCGATCCGAGCAGCACGTCGCGGCGCGACGGTCCGGGCGGCCGCGCGGCGGTGTCCTCCTGTGGAGAGAGACCGAGGACATTGGCGGCGTGCGCGCGGCGCAGGAGCCTCCGCACGGTCCGGAAGAGTGGCGTACGACCCATGCGCGCATCCTAACGCGGAGAGATCGCTCAGCGCACGAGCACGAGCATCTCGGTCTCCATCACGTCCTCGGCCCAGCGTCGCTTGTAGTCCATCTCTGTCCCGAGGTCGTAGCGCTCGATGCCACCGGCGCAGAGCTCGGCGATCTGGTGGTACTGGAGCAGCCCGCCGAGCCCGTACTGCGCGTACGCGTCGTCGTACGAGAACTGCAGGCCGCGGTACTCCGACTGGAGCACCGCGCCGAGGATGTAGCCGATGTCCTGGTCACCGAGCCGCGCGAAGATCGTGCGCTGCTGGCCGAGCTGGCACAGCCGCGGCAGCATCGCGCCGTAGAACGCGCGCATCGCGCCGGCGGAGATGCCCACCCCCTCGCGCGCCTTCCAGCTCCTAGCCTCGGCGTCCTGGATGCGCGCGTAGAGTGCGTCGGCCTCCGCCGCCGGGACGCGCACGCTCTCGAACGTGATGCCGGCGGCGGTGGCCGCGCGGAGCTGCTTGCGGATCGACTTGCGCAGCTCGCGCGAGCGGCGCGACAGGTAGCCATCGACGCCGCCCTGGAGGCTCGCGACGTGGCGAACCGTCGGCGTGCCGCGGCGGCGCTCCCAGCGGGGAGGCAGGGCTCGCTCGAGCGCGCGGCGCTGCGGGCCGTCGCCGGTCATCCCGGCGAGGATCGCGAGCTGCCAGTCACGGCGTGCGGCAAGGACCGGCACGACCTCGTCGGCGAGCGCGGCGGGATCGCGGCCGACCATCGGCGACGCGAGCCCCCACGCGAGCTCGATCGGCTCGATGTACGGAAACCCGGCGGGGTGCACGCCGCGCGCGGCGGCGAAGAACCCGTGCGCGCCGCGGAACGAGAACGGAGCGCGCGGCGGCATCAGCGTGGCGTCAGCCGCCAGGATCCACGCGCTCGACGAGCAGAACCGGTCGATCGCGGGGGTCACCGCGATCTCGCGATCGAAGTCGTCGGCGACCGAAGCCAGGTCGACCGGCTGCATACCTCGGGGCAACTCTAGCAGGCGCGGTGTCGTTGAAACGCCACACCGTGTCCGCGACCACTCACCGCGAGCCCAGGCGCTGCAAGGACCTGCGCCGGCACAGCGATTGCTGCGATACTGAGCCCATGCGCCTCGTTGCCATGGTGACGGCCGGGCTGCTCGTTGGCTCCGGGTGCGCCGCGAACAGCTACAAGATTCCGACCTCCGAGCTGCAGCGCATCTCGACGCTGCCGCCCGAGGTGCGCTCGCAACGCGTGCTGGTCTCGCAGGAGATCACCGCGAGCGACGTCGGTCCGGCGCAGCCGGTCAGCGAGACGACGGAGGTCATCTTCATCCCGGAGGTCCGCGTCGGCGGCACCTACTCGGGCGGGTATCGCCACGGCTCGGGCGTGTCGACCGGGACCAGGGGCGGCGGCGGCGGCGTCCCGAAGCTCTCGGGCGGCGGCAGCGACGGCAAGGCCGCGGCGGTCGCCGTGATCGTGCTCGCCGCGGTCGCGCTGGTCGCGGTCGCCGGCGTCGAGGGCTCGCGGTTCGACGGCTGGGTGCGCCTGCACCCGATGCACCCGGTCCACCTGGTCGGCAAGGACGGCAGCCAGGCCGTGATGCCGCTCGCGTGGATCGATCCGCAGGCGGCGGCGTTCACCGAGAAGGCGATCGTGCGGCCGAACGAAGGCCCGTGGCTCCAGCTCGAGCGCAAGCCCCTGACCCGCGGCGCGACGTACGGCGTGTACGGCGGCTACGGCTCGTCGCGCTCGGTCTACGGCGACGTCAACGCGGGCCCGTCGTTCGTGATCCAGGGCGGCTACTTCCCGGTGCAGCAGATCGGCATCCTCGCGACGGTCGAGCTCATGTGGCGCGACAACCGCTACAACGGGACGCTGTTCGAGTCGCGCTACCTCGCCGAGATCCAGGCGCTGCCGCTGGTGCTCGGCCCGCTCCACGCGGGCGTCTACGGCGGCTACGGCTTCTCGTACCGCTGGGAGGACACGCCGGTCGGCACCATCGAGGGCCAGGGCAAGGGCAACGACGGCTCGCGCGCGATGACCGGCGGCGCGATGCTACAGCTCGACCTGCACACCCGCATCGCGCTGACCGCTCGCATGGGCGTCGTGAGCTCGCACGGCGACAAGCAGACCGACGCCCTGATCGGCATCAGCGTCTACTGATCGCCGGATCGCTGGCTCACCGCCGCGGGCGCTCGGCGCGAACCGTCACTTCTTCTCGGTCTGGTACTTCGCCTTCCACTCGTCGTACGGCATGCCGTAGATGAGCTCGCGGGCCTCGGGGTCGGACAGCTCGACGCCGCGCTCGGCGGCGGCGGCGCGGTACCACTTCGAGAGGCAGTTCCGGCAGAACCCCGCGAGGTTCATCACGTCGATGTTCTGGACGTCGGGGCGCTCCTGGAAGTGCTTCACGAGCCGGCGGAACGCCGCCGCCTCGATCTCGGTGCGCGTCGGATCGGGGATTTGAGCCATGTGCCGTGTGTAGCGTGCTATGCCCGGGGCGTGGAAGTGCCGCCCCTGCCAGCGTCGGTGACCGAGCTGGTCCACGGGGACACCACGTACTACCTCGTCGGGACGGCGCACGTGTCCCAGCGATCGGTCGACGAGGTTCGCCAGGTCATCGCGCAGCTCGAGCCCGACGTCGTCTGCGTCGAGCTCGACAAGGCGCGCTACGAGGCGCTGACCAAGGACAGCGCGTTTCGCGACCTCGACGTGTTCAAGGTCGTCCGCGAGGGCCGCGGCCTGTACCTGCTCGCGCACCTCGCGCTGTCGAGCTACCAGCGCCGCATCGGTGCGACGCTCGGCGTGAAGCCCGGCGCCGAGCTGCTCGCCGCGACCGAGGCCGCGAAGGCCAAGGGCATCCCGGTCGAGTTGATCGATCGCGACATCAACACCACGCTCAAGCGCACGTGGCGCAACCTCGGCCTGTGGAAGCGGTCGCAGCTGCTGACCTCCCTGTTCGTCGGCTGGGAGGACGATGACGACAAGGAGCAAGCCCCGCGACCGATCGGCGAGCAGATCGAGGAGCTGAAGGAGCCCGAGGCGCTCTCGCAGATGCTCGCGAAGCTCGGCGAGAAGGTGCCCGAGATCAAGGGACCGCTGATCGACGAGCGCGACCAGTACCTCGCGAGCAAGCTCGTCGAGGCGGGCGCGGGCAAGAAGAAGGTGGTCGCGGTCGTCGGCGCCGCGCACGTGCCGGGGATGGTCCCGCAGGTCGGGCGGCCGATCGATCGCGCCGCGCTCGACGCCATCCCGCCGCCGTCGTTGCTCTGGACGATCGTCAAGTGGCTCATCCCGCTCCTGTTCATCGCGGCGCTGATCTACGGCTGGAAGTGGAGCGACAGCTCGAGCATCACGGAGCTCATGCTCGCCTGGATCCTGCCGACGTCGATCGGCGCGGCGGGCCTGACGCTGATCGCGGGCGGCTCGCCGTTCTCGGTCGGATCCGCGCTGGTGGTCGCGCCGATCGCGGCGATCCACCCCTTGCTCGGCACCGGCATGGTGGTCGGCGTGGTCGAGGCCTGGCGGCGAAAGCCGAGCGTGGGCGACTGCGAGCGGCTCCCCGATGACATCCAGAGCATGAAGGGGTTCTGGAGGAACCCGGTGACGCGGATCCTCTTGATCGCCGTGGCCTCCGGGATCGGGACCGCCGTCGGCTTCTGGATCGGCGTCGGCTGGGTCGCGAGCCTGCTGTAACGTCGCACGTGTCGCGGGGTTAGCCGGGGCACGCCGAGCGAATCCCGCTTGTCGCGGGGCGCACGTTCGGCCATGATTCCGGTCATGAAGAAGCTCGCCCTCACCATCGCGACCCTCGGTCTCCTCGCCGCCCCCGTGTTCGCCTGCCCCGACATGGAGAAGAGCGAGGCCAAGGAAGAGACCGCCCCGCGCACCGCCGAGAAGGCGAAGGAGCAGCCGAAGGCCAAGGAGCAGCCGAAGACCGAGGCGAAGCCGGCCGACAAGGCCAAGGAGCAGCCGAAGACCGAGGCGAAGAAGCAGCCCGAGAAGAAGGGCGAGAAGGTCTCGCAGCGCTGAACCGCGCGAGCCTCGTGTGACCACGGCCGGAGCACTCCGGCCGTTTGCCGTTTCGGCCCTTAGTTGCCCGTTCCGCCGCGAACCGCGCACCGCGCGGCCTCTTCGACCGCCTTCGTGGTGCTGCCGCCGTAGCTCGCGGCGTTGGCGCGACAGCGCGCCGCCCACGCGAGCGTGTCGCCGTCGCCGTCGCCGAGCTTCACCATCACCTCGACCTCCTGGTCGCGATCGCTCCAGCCGTCGCTCTGCATGCCGCCGACCACGACGCGCACCGAGACGACCGCCTGCGCTCCGGACTCGGCGATCACCGCGCGCCGCCGGACCACGTCGAGGTCCTCGAACACGGGGCCATCGAGCACGATCGTCGACGACGACGTGGCGCGGTTGCTCGTCGACCGGCTCTCGAAGTGCTCGCGCAGGATGAACCCGATCCTGTCGCTCGCGCTCCGCGTTTGCGAGCCCTCGTTGCTGTCGCCGAGCGTCTCGGTGCGCGCGCGAGTCTGATCGAG
>JAEUJX010000459.1 GCA_016794545.1 Myxococcales bacterium | reverse complement strand
GGAGGCAAGGATGCGCCGCCCGATGCGCCGTCCGCAGATGCGTACTTCGCCACCTGCGGTCATCCCGTTGAAGTCGGCACCGATATGGGCGTCGGGAAGTTCTGCGCGTCGCTGTCGGACTGCTCCGGCTCGCAGACCTCGCCGCTGTGCTCGAGCCTCGGCGACAGGACCACTCACTTCTGCACGCACACGTGCCAGGCGAACGGCCCCGCGAACCAGTGCGGGACCGGTGCCGAGTGCACGTGCAACGCCTCGAACCAGTGCGGCTGCACGCCGTCGGCGTGTCTCTAGCAACGAAGGCAACGAACGATGAGGGGAACCATGAAGAAGCTCGTGAGCGTCGCTGGAGTACTCGGGTTGTCGCTCGTCGGTTGCGGAACCGACGATGGCACCGTCGATGGCCAGGAGGTCCTGCCGAACCTGACGATCCCCCAGAAGCCCACCAACGGCTTCCAGATCATCACGCCGATCGTGCGCGGCATCGAGCCGGGCAGCGACAACGAGATCTGCACGTGGACCGACAAGATCGTCGGCCCCGGCGGCGTCGACGTGAAATCGACGACCGGCTACCAGACCGAGCCCGGTCACCACATCGTCATCTACTACACGACGGATCCGCAGCCGGCCGGGCTCCAGCGTCACTGCACGGACGCCGACATGGTCGCGTTCCGCATCGTCACGGGCAACGGCAAGGAAGGCGAGCCGACCGAGGCGCCGGGCAACCTGGTGTACCGGATCCCCGAGGGCGCGCAGATCGTGATCAACCATCACTACCTGAACGCCACCGACGAGCTCATGGACGGCCAGTCGGCCGTGAACGTGAACTTCGCCGAGCCGGGTGGCACGTACATCCCGTCGGGGGCGACGGCGTTCCTGAACTCCGGGCTCGTCGTCAAGCAGGGCGTGACCACGCAGGTCCAGCACTGCACCGTCGACCGCGAGCTGAAGCTCTGGTTCATGGTCCCGCACATGCACGAGTGGGGAACGAAGATCACCGTCGACATCACGCAGGGCGACACCAAGAAGACGCTGTTCGACACGGTGTGGGACGCCTCGTTCTCGTTCCACCCGCCGGAGCTGAGGATGGACGTCGCGTCGCCGCTGACGCTGAAGCCGGGTGACTCGCTGACCACGACCTGCACCTGGGACAACCACACCGGCCGCGACCTCAACTTCGGGTTCGAGATGTGCGTGACGTTCGGTCAGTTCGTCGATGACAAGGGCCTCGGCAGCTGGGCCTGCGACGACGGCCACTGGACGACCTTCTAGCCGGATCTGAGGTACAACGCCGCTGACGTGATCAGCGGCTTCTTGTTCGACCTCGACGGCACGCTCGTGGACAGCGAGCGGGAGAGCGGCGAGGCGATGGCGCGCGCGCTCGCGGACGAGCACGGGCTCGTCATCGAGCAGTCCGACAAGGACTACGTGATCGGGCGCTCGTGGGTCGCGATCTACGAGCGGCTCGCGGCGCGCTACCCGCAGCTGTCGTGGAACCGCGCCGAGCTGATCGCGCGGACCGCGATGAAGCGCGAGAGCGTGTTCGCCGAGCTCGGCGTCACGGTGCTGCCCGGCGCCCGCGAGGTGCTGCGGTGGACCCGCGGGCGGCCGCGGGCGCTGGTCACCGGCAGCTCGCGCGTCGAGGCGCTTCAGGTCTTGCCGCACATCAGCGAGGACGCCGTGTTCGACGCGATCTTCGCCGCCGAGGACGTCCCGAGCAGCAAGCCCGCCCCCGACGGCTACCGGCTCGCGATGGGGAGGCTCGGCCTCCGGCCCGAGCAGTGTGTGGTCCTCGAGGACTCGGTCTCCGGGATCGCCGCGGGCCGCGCGGCGGGGTGCCTGGTGATCGCCGTCCGCGCCGGGAACTTCGGCGGCTGGGACCAGTCGCACGCGCACCACGTGATCGACTCGCTGGTGGAGCTCTCGCCCTCCCTGCTCGACGAGCTAGCCAAGCAGCACGCGCGCGACTATGGTTCCGGGGGTTCTTCCCGATGAAGTTGCCGTCTCACGTCACGATCTACGAGGTCGGTCCGCGCGACGGCCTGCAGAACGAGGCGCGGCAGGTGCCGACCGCCGACAAGCTGCGGTTCATCGATGCCCTCGTCGGCGCCGGGATCCGGGACATCGAGATCACGAGCTTCGTGTCGCCGAAGTGGATCCCGCAGCTCGCCGATGCCGCCGAGGTCGCCCGTGGCGTCCACCGGTCGGCCGGCGTGCGGATGAGCGCGCTGGTGCCGAACCGGCGCGGTCTCGACACCGCGCTCGCCTCCGGGATGAAGGAGGTCGCCGTCTTCCTGTCGGCCTCCGAGACGCACAACAAGAAGAACGTGAACAAGACGATCGCCGAGACGCTGAAGGCGTTCGACGAGGTCGTCCCGGTCGCGCGCGCGGCGAACGTGAACGTGCGCGCGTACGTGTCGACGGTCTACGGCTGCCCGTACGAGGGCGATGTCGATCCGCAGCGCGCCGTGGATCTGACGCGGCAGCTGCGCGACATGGGTGTCTATCAGGTCTCGTTGGGCGACACGATCGGCGTCGCCAACCCGCGCCAGGTCGAGGACGTGCTGACGCGCGTGCTCGCCGAGAACCCGACCGAGGCGGTCGCGATGCACTTCCACGACACGCAGGGCACCGCGCTCGCGAACTGCCTCGTCGGGTTGCAGATGGGCATCACCACGATCGACGCGGCGGCCGGGGGACTCGGTGGCTGCCCGTACGCGCCGGGAGCGTCGGGCAACCTCGCGACCGAGGACGTCGTCGCGATGCTGCACTCGATGGGCGTCGCCACCGGCATCGATCTCGACAAGCTGACCGAGGCGTCGCGCACCGCGTCGACGTTCGTCGGGCACGAGCTGCCGTCGAAGTACCTGAAGGCGCACCTCGGCAAGCAGGCGCGCGCGCGCCGGCAGGCCGAGCGCTCTTCGTAGTACGGTCCGGGCATGTCGGACCTGCTCGTCGAGCGCAAAGGCACCACCGCGTGGATCACGCTGAACCGTCCGGATGCGCGCAACGCGCTCTCGATGGCGGTGAACATCCAGCTCGGCGAGCTCGCGGTGGAGCTCGATCAGGACGAGGACGTGCGGACGATCGTGATCACGGGCGCCGGCGACAAGGCGTTCTGCGCCGGTGCGGATCTCAAGGAGCGCAAGAACGTGCCGGCCTCGGAGACCGGTCCGTACATCAACGCGATCGCCACGGCGATCGGGAACGTCGGCGCGATCCGCAAGCCGACGATCTGCGCGATGAACGGCTCGGCGTACGGCGGCGGGCTCGAGCTCGCGATGGCGTGCGACTTCCGGATCGGCGTCGAGGGCAGCGAGGTCGGCCTCACCGAGGTGCGCCTCGGGATCATGCCGGGAGCCGGCGGCACGCAGCGCCTGCCGCGGCTCGTCGGCGAGGCGCGCGCGAAGGAGCTCATCTTGCTCGGCCGCCGCATCCCGATCGCGCGCGCGCACGCGATCGGTCTCGTGAACGACGTCGTCGCCCGCGGCCAGCTCCACGCGGCGGTCGAGGCGATGCTGACCGAGCTCGCTGGCTGCGCGCCGCTGTCCGTCATCCAGGCGAAGACCGCGGTGGAGCGCGGCGTGGACCTGACGCTCGACCAGGGTCTCGAGCTCGAGCACCAGTGTTACGAGGTCACGCTCTACAGCTCCGATCGGGACGAGGGTCTCGCGGCCTTCGCCGAGGGGCGGCCGCCGCAGTACCAGGGGCGATAGCGTCCCGAATTTGCACAGCTTCGGGCCTCGGGTGGGTAGGCCGGACCTGGGGGGAAAGGCTCCGATGAGGCGCGGCCAGCTCGGCCGCCCGACCCAGATCCAGGCCGTTGCACTTCATGATCTCCGCGCCGACGTGGCCCGGCGGGTGCAGTGAGTCCGCCCCATGCCGGCCATCGACCGCCTGATGAAAAAGCTGGGGTACGTGAAGCTCTCCGCTTTTGGCCTGGTCCTGACCCCCGAAGGACGCGTGCTCTCCATGCGTCCCGCGGTCCTGGATGATGGCCTGGGCGGCAAGATCGTCGGGTGGCAGGACGGCGACCTCGCCGCCGCCGAGCTCGAGCG
>JAEUJX010000764.1 GCA_016794545.1 Myxococcales bacterium | reverse complement strand
CGGTGAGGATGCGCACGAAGTCCTCGGCGGTGAGCGGTGCCAACTCGACGCGGATCGGGAAGCGGCCCTGCATCTCGGGGATGAGGTCGCTCGGCTTGCTCATGTGGAAGGCCCCGGCCGCGATGAACAGGACGTGATCGGTGCGAACGGGGCCGTACTTCGTGGTGACCGTCGAGCCCTCGACGATCGGCAGCAGATCGCGCTGGACGCCCTCGCGCGAGACATCGGCGCCGTGACGATCGCGGCTTGTGGCGATCTTGTCGATCTCGTCGATGAACACGATGCCGTTGTTCTCGGCGCGGCGGACCGCCTCGCGCGTGGCGGCGTCGTGGTCGATCAGCTTGTCGACCTCCTGCTCGGTGAGAGCGCGCCACGCCTGCGGGACCTTCAGCTTCTGGCGCTTGGTCTTGCGGCCGAACGCGCCGAACATGTCCTTCAGGCCCGACAGCGCGTTCTCGTCGATGCCGGGCTGGCCGCCGAGCACGCTCATCAGCGGATTCGAGTCATCCGTGATCTCGACCTCGACCTCGCGGTCGTCGAGCCGACCGTCGCGCAGCATCGCGCGCAGCTTCTCGCGCGTCGGGCTCGACTCGCCGGCGAGCTGCTGCTCGCCCGGCCGCTCGGTGAAGCCGCGACCCGTCGCGCGCGGCAGGAGCAGATCGAGGATCCGCTCCTCGGCGGCGTCCTTCGCCCGGCCGCGCACCTTCACGGCCTCCTCGTCGCGCACGAGCTTGACGCTGACCTCGACCAGGTCGCGGACGATCGAGTCGACGTCGCGGCCGACGTAGCCGACCTCCGTGAACTTGCTCGCCTCGACCTTCAGGAACGGCGCCCGCGCGAGCCGCGCGAGCCGGCGCGCGATCTCGGTCTTCCCGACGCCGGTTGGCCCGATCATGATGATGTTCTTCGGCGCGATCTCGTCGCGCAGGTCGCTCGTGACCTGCTGCCGGCGCCACCGGTTGCGGAGCGCGACCGCGACGGCGCGCTTGGCCTCGCGCTGGCCGACCACGTACCTGTCGAGCTCCTCGACGATCTTCGCGGGCGTCAGCTGGGCTTCCGAGAGCGGCGTGGTCACGACGCGAGCTCCTCGATCGTGAGGTTGGTGTTCGTGTAGATGCAGATGTCGGCCGCGATCCGCATCGCGACCTCCGTGATCTCGCGGGCGCCCATCTGCGTGTGGACCAGGAGTGCGCGCGCCGCGGCGAGTGCGAAGCTGCCACCGGATCCGATCGCGCACACGCCGTCGTCGGGCTCGATCACGTCGCCGGTGCCCGAGAGGATGAACGTGGCCTCCGCATCGGCGACGACCAGCATCGCCTCGAGGCGCCGCAGCGCGCGGTCGGTGCGCCACTCCTTCGCGAGCTCGACCGCGGCGCGGCGCAGCGGGCTGCGCTGCTCGCGGAGCTTGTCGTCGAGCCGCTCGAACAGCGCCATGCCGTCGGCGGCCGACCCGGCAAAGCCGCCGATCGCCCTGCCCTCGCCGAGCTTGCGGACCTTGCGCGCGCCGCCCTTCACGACCGTGTTGCCGAGCGTCACCTGCCCATCGCCGGCCACCACCACGGTGTTGCCGCGGCGGACCGACAGGATCGTCGTGGAGTGGGTCTTCACGCCTGGATGCGTAGCACGGGCCCGGTCCGCACCGCGGGCATCAGGGCACGGTCCGGGACTTCACCGGTGGCTGTCCGGCTGCCCGGGCGTGAAGTCGCGCAGTTGGCCTGGCCGGTGCTACTTGCCGAGCTTCGCCCGCGGATGGGCGCCGTCGTAGACCTTCATCAGGTGGTCGAGCGACACCTTGGTGTAGATCTGCGTCGACGCCAGGCTCGCGTGACCGAGCAGCTCCTGGATCGAGCGGAGGTCGGCCTCGGCGTCGAGGAGGTGCGTCGCGAACGAGTGCCGGAGGCCGTGCGGCGTCGCGTGCGCGTGCACGCCGCCGGCGATCGTCCAGCGCTTCACCATGCGCTGCACGGAGCGCGGGGTCAGCCGCTCGCCCGCGGCGTTCACGAACAGGGCCGCGCCCGTCGCGTGCAGTCCGCGCCGGGCGGGCAGGTAGGCGGCGATCGCGTCGTCCGCGTGCTTGCCGAGCGGCACCTGCCGCTGCTTGTTCCCCTTGCCGCGCCGCACGAGCACCATCGGCGTCGCGTAGCGGTTGCGGTCGATGTCACCGACGTCGAGGGCGCAGGCCTCCGACACGCGAAGGCCGGTGCCGTAGAGCAGCTCGAGCAGCGCCGCGTCGCGCAGGCGCAGCAGCTGGTGACGCGCCTCCTCGGCCTCCGATAGCGTGCGCGCGGCGATCGTGCCGGTGGTCGCCGGTGCCTCCATCAGGCGCTTCGCATCGTCGACATCGAGCGCGCGCGGCAGCCCCTTGGGCTTCTTCGGGCCGCGGATCGCGGCGGCCGGGTTGCCGGCGAGCACGCCGCGCTTGACGAGGAAGCGCGCGAACGCGCGGACGCTCGACAGCTTGCGCCCGATCGTCGCGGGCCCGTTCTCGCCGAACAGCGCCGCGAGCTGGCTGCGCACGTCGATCGCGGACAGCCGGGCGAGCGGCGTGTCCTTGCCGCGCTTTTCCGCCAGGTGCGCGCGCAGGGCGGACACGTCGCGCAGATAGACCTCGACCGTGCGCGGCGAATAGCTACGCTCGATGGCAAGGTACTGCTGGAATGCCTGGAGCGCCTGGTCCCAGTCCACGCCCGACGATCCCACTCGGCGGGCTGCTCGCGCCAGTAATCGTCCTCGCCGCCTGCAAGGTCCTCCCTCCCCCGCCGGTCGTGCCGCTGCACGACACCACCGCGGCCGGGCCCAAAGGAGAGACCTCGGTGGTCTTCGTCGTCGGGCTGGTCAGCCAGGTACTCGGCGGCGGCGGGCTCGGCGTCGCGGTGCGCGTCCAGCGCCAGGAGACCGAGCGCACGCTGCTCGGCGCCGAGCTGACGATCGGGCGCGGCGACGCGGACGACACGAAGCTCTGGCTGTTCGCGCTGCGCGGCTACGGCAAGCTCACGCCGAAGGACCGGGACTACCTCGCGCTCCACTACGGCGCCGGCCTGTCGGTGCTGTCGACGGGCATGACCACGCTGAGCGCGCACGGCGCCTCGCAGATCGCGTGGGTCAACGACTACTGGCAGCCATACGTCGCCACCGGGCTCGCGCTCTCCGTCCCGATCATCCACGGCCGTCCGTTCGGAGACATGGAGGGCCGGCCCGACGAGGCTCCCGGCGATCACCCGCTGTTCGTCGGCAGAGCCACGGAGACGGCGCCGCTCCACACGCGGCTCTACCTGACGCTGGTGCCCGGGTTCGCCGTCCCGATCGGCGACACCGGCCACCTGCTGTCGCTCGACGTGGGCCTCGCGACCTCGATCAACGGCAACAACAGCGGCTTCGTGACGCTGTCGGTCGCAGACCTGATCCACTAAGGAGCGGGGTCGTGTTGCAGTTGCAGCACGACCCCGATCAGAGGATGCCAGCGGGCGGCATCAGGATGACCTCCTCGACGGCGACGCCGGGCCGCGCGACGATCGAGATCAGGAAGCTCGCGACGTCGGACGGCTGCATCATCTTCGAGCGATCGAAGCCGGGGCGGTCGTCCCAGATCGGCGTGTCGGTCGCGCCGGGGAGCAGCGAGGTCACGCGGATGTCGTACGGCCGGGCCTCCTCGGCGAGCACGCGCGCGAGGCCGAGCTGGCCGGCCTTCGCCGCCGTGTAGCCCGCGCAGTCGGTGAACGCGCGGTGCGCGGCGTGCGATCCGATGATGACGATGTGGCCCTTGCGGCGCGGCTGCATGCGGCGCAGCGCCTCGCGCGCGCACAGCATGGTGCCGACGATGTGGACCTCGAGCATCTCGCGCAGCTGCGCGACGCTCATGTTGATCACCGGGCCGAACGTGCCGACGCCGGCGGAGCACACGACGATGTCGAGCTGCGGCAGCTCGGCGAACACCCGCTTGACCTCGGGCTCGTTCGTGACGTCGAGCCCGGCGTGCGCGACCTGGCCGAGCGCGGGGTGCGGTGCGGGCGTGGCGTGCTCGTAGCGGCGACCGGTCGCGAGCACCGCCGCGCCCTCCGCCGCCATCATCTCGGCGCACGCCGCACCGATCCCGCTCGAGCCACCCGTGACGATCGCGAACTTCCCCAGGAGCCGCTTCACGCGGAGACCGTACCACGCACCAGGGCGCGCGAAGGCGAACCCTCCGCCAGCCACGTCTCGAGGTCGGCGCGCGCGCGCTCGCTCATCCGCTCCTTGCGGTTGTCCTTGCGCGTGCCCTGCAGCGGGGGCAAGAGGCCGTAGTTCACGTTGGTCGGGCCGTACTTGTAGTCGCCCTCGCGCGGCGCCGTGACGTGGCGATAGAGCCCGCCGATCATCGTCGTCGGCGGGGGCGGCGGCGCCGTCCGGCCGGCCAGCTCGGCGGCGAGCAGCCAGGCGACGAGCAGACCCATCGCGCACGACTCGATGTAGCCCTCGACACCGGTGAGGAGACCGGCGAACCGCACGTTCGGCCGCGTGCGCAGCTGGAAGCTCTCGCCGAGCCGCGCCGGCGCGTCGATGTACGTGTTGCGGTGGATCGAGCCGAACCGCAGGAACTCCGCCTTGTGGAGCGCCGGCACCATCTGGAAGATCCGCTGCTGCTCGGGATACGCGAGGCGCGTCTGGAACCCGACCAGGTTGTACGCGGTGAGGTACTTGTTCTCGGGGCGCAGCTGCAGCACCGCCCACGGCCGATGGCCCGTGCGCGGATCGCGCAGGCCGATCGGCCGCATCGGGCCAAAGCGCAGCGTCTCGTCGCCGCGCTCGGCCATCACCTCGATCGGCATGCAGCTCTCGAAGTACTTCGGCTCCTCGAAGTCGTGCGGCAGCACCTTGCGCCCCGCGTTGACCGCCGCGACGAACGCCTCGTACTGCACCTTGTTCATCGGGCAGTTGATGTAGTCGCCGACGCCGGTGTCGCCGCCGGCCGCACGATCGTGCGGCGTGTCTCGATCGACGGTTTCGGTGTCCCTACCCCACCGCGACGCGCGGAACGCGAAGTCCATGTCGATCGAGTCCGCCGCGACGATCGGGGCGATCGCGTCGTAGAAGTACATCCGATCGCCCCCGAGCTCCGCGCGAATGACCTCGCCGAGCGCGCCCTCGGTCAGCGGGCCGGTGCACACGATCACCGGCCCGGCCGGCAGCTCCTCGAGCCGCCGCCGCTCGATCCGGATCCGCGGGTGGAGCGCGAGCCGCTGCGTGATCGCGCGCGCGAACCCGAACCGCTCGACCGCGAGCGCCTGCCCCGCGGGGACGCGGTGCTGGTCCGCGGCGGCGATCACCATCGAGCCGCAGCGGCGCAGCTCGTGCTTGAGCAGGCCCGCCGGCGCGACCGGATCAGCCGAGCGCAGGGAATTGGAGCACACCAGCTCGCCGAGCAGCGGGCTCTGGTGCGCCGGCGACATCGCGGCCGGCTTCATCTCGACGAGCGCGACGCGCAGACCGGCCTCGGCGAGCTGCCAGGCCGCCTCGCTGCCGGCCATGCCGCCTCCGACGACGGTCACGTCGGGCTGCCACGTCATTGGCCTAGACCT
Source organism: Myxococcales bacterium (assembly GCA_016794545.1). GTDB lineage: Bacteria > Myxococcota_A > Polyangia > Haliangiales > Haliangiaceae > JABFXX01. Next base: position 3,580 of record JAEUJX010000764.1, on the reverse strand, counting down.
TATCCCGATCCTTTGGTCCGCGGATGCTCGCCGCGGGCAGCGCCGGCGCGATCGGAACGCCGGGCCTGCCGACGAACTCGCCCAGGTAGAGCCGGAACACCTCGCCGCAGTTCTCGCACTGCCAGCGCGTCCCGCCCTGGTTCGGCATCAGCATCATGCAGCCGCACGCCGGGCACACCGATGCCTTCGGCTTCATCGCGTACAGACCGATCCACCCGGCGAGCACGATGCCGAACACGATCAGCATCGGCCCGCCGGCGTCAGGCGGCGTTCTCCTCGGTGTCGTCGACGCCCTGCTTCCAGTCGCACTCCATGCAGCGGAGCGTGACACCGCTCTTGTTCTCCTTCTTGAGGACGAACTTCGCGTTGCAGATCGGGCACGGCTGCGGAATGGGCTTGTCCCACGCGACGAAGTCGCACTGCTTCTTCGCCCAGTTCGAGCAGCCGTAGAACGGCTTGCCGCGGCGCGACCGCTTCTCGGCGATGAAGCCGCCGCAGCCCGGCCGCGGGCACTTCACGCCGAGCGAGATCGGCTTGGTCGTCTTGCACTCGGGGTACCGCGTGCACGCGAGGAAGCTGCCGAACCGGCCGCGCTTGACCGTCATCGGCGCATTGCACGTCTCGCACACCTCGTCGGTGGTCTGCGGCGGGACCTTCTCCCACGTGCCGTCGAGGTTCTTCACGACCTCCATGGTGTTGCGGCACTCGGGGTAGCCCTGGCACGCGAGGAAGCTGCCGTTGCGGCCCCACTTCACGACCATCGGCTTGCCGCACTTCTCGCAGACCCACTCGGTCGCGATCTCCTCGCGCTTGACGTCGCGCATCTCGGCCTTCGCCTTCTCGAGCTCCTTCTCGAACGGCTCGTAGAAGCCGCCGAGCAGCTTGCGCCAGTCGACCGCGCCCTCCTCGACCTTGTCGAGGTCGCTCTCCATCTTCGCGGTGAAGTCGGACGACACGATCTCCGGGAAGCTCACGACGAGCAGACCGTTGACCAGGATGCCGAGCTCGGTCGGCCAGAACCGCGCCTCCTTCTTCTCGACGTACCCGCGGTCGACGATGGTCGACATGATCGCGGCGTAGGTCGACGGGCGGCCGATGCCCTTCTCCTCGAGCTCCTTGACGAGCGACGCCTCGGAGAACCGCGGCGGCGGCTGCGTGAAGTGCTGCTCGGGCCGCACCTCGACGAGCGTGATCGTGTCGCCGACCTCGATCGGCGGCAGCAGCTTGTCCGCGCTCTCGGCGGCCTCGGCCTTCACGTCGTCGGTCTCGGCGACCTCGTAGACCTTGGTGTAGCCGGCGAACTTCATCACCTGGCCGGTCGCGCGCAGCACCGCCTGGCCGCGGTCCATGTCGACCGTGGTCGCGTCGTAGACCGCCGGCACCATCTGCGAGGCGACGAACCGCTGCCAGATCAGCGTGTACAGCTTCACCAGCTCGTTGCCCTCGGGATGGTTCGCGAGCGCGACCGCGACGCGCTCCGGGTTCCATTCCATGAGCGTCGGACGGATCGCCTCGTGGGCGTCCTGCGCGCGCTCCTTGTTGCCGTACGTGTTCGGCGCCTCCGGCAAGTAGTCGGCGCCGTAGGTGTCGGTGATGTGCTGGCGCACCGCGGCGAGCGCGTCGTCGGAGACGCGCGTCGAGTCGGTACGCATGTACGTGATGAGGCCGGTCGGGCCCTCCTCGCCGAGCTCGACGCCCTCGTACAGGCGCTGCGCGAGCGCCATCGTGCGCTTCGCCGAGTAGCGCAGCTTGCGCGCCGCGTCCTGCTGCAGGCGCGACGTGATGAACGGCGCCTGCGGCTTCTTGCGCCGCTCCTTCTTCTCGACGGTGGCGACCACCGCGTCACCGGCGCGGAGCTCGGCCGCGATCGCGTTCGCCTCGTCGGCCGTCTTCGGCTCGGCCTTCTCGCCCTTCCACTTCCAGATCCGGGCCTGGAACGGCGGCGGCGAGCCCTCCTTCTGCGCGGTCGCCTCGACCGACCAGTACTCCTCGGGCACGAACGCCTTGATCTGCTCCTCGCGCTCGCACACCAGGCGCACGGCGACGGACTGCACGCGACCCGCGGACAGGCCGCGCTGGACCTTCTCCCAGAGGATCGGGCTGATCTGGAAGCCAACCAGGCGGTCGAGGATCCGGCGCGCCTGCTGCGCGTCGGTCAGGTTCATGTCGATGTTGCGCGGCGCCGCGAGCGCCGCGGCGACGCCCTTCTTCGTGATCTCGTTGATCAGGATGCGCCGGTAGTTCTTGTTGACGTCCTTGATCTCCTCGGAGATGTGCCACGCGATGGCCTCGCCCTCGCGATCGGGGTCGGACGCGAGGTAGACGGTCTCGTTCTCGCGCGCCGCCTTGCGGATCTCCGCGACGACCTTCTTCTTGCCCTCGATCACCTCGTAGACCGGCTCGAAGCCGTTCTCGATGTCGACGCCGTCCTTCTTGCGGAGGTCGCGCACGTGGCCGACCGACGCCTTCACGGTGTAGCCCGAGCCGAGGTACTTGCCGATCGTGCGCGCCTTCGCGGGCGACTCGACGACCACGAGCGCGGAGCCCGGCTTCACCTTCTTGGGCTTGCGAACGACCTCGTCTTCGACGTCGGTCTCGTCGTCGACCTGGTCGGCCTTCCCCTTCTTCCCCTTGCCCTTGGCGGGCTTCAGCTCCTTGCCCTTGGCCGACGCCTTCTTCGGCTCGGCCTTCTGGGGCTTCTTCGCCTTCTCGGCCTTCTCGGCCTTCTCGGCCTTCTCGGCCTTCACAGGCGCAGCCTTGCCCGCCGACTTCGCCGCCGGCTTCGCCGGCTTCGCCTTCGCCTTCTTCGCGTCTTTACTCACGACTTCCTCGCAGGCAACGAGCTCTCGATCGAGGGCAGCGCGCGCAACACCTCGCGCACACCCAAACCAGTTGACGCGCAGATCGCATCCACGCCGACCGCACCGTCGGTGATCGCCGCCAGCACGCGGCGGGCGATCGGATCGAGCGCGGGGGGCGCCGCGTGACGCGGGGTCCCGGCGAGCAGCGCATCCGCGTCCGCGATGGTCTCGACGAGGGCCGCCCCGGCGGCGAGCAGCCGATCGCACCCGCGGCTCCCCGGCCACGCGGCGACCGGCCGGCCCTGCGTCAGCGCGGCCTTCGCCGTGTACAGCGAACCGCTCCGCGCGTCGGCCTCGATGACGATCACCGCGTCCGCGAGCGCGCTGATCAGAGGATTGCGCGCGACGAACGTGGCGCGCCGGGGCGAGACGTGATCCTCGAGCTGGCTGACCAGCGCGCCGCCGGCCGCGAGCACCGCGCGGAACAGCGGGACGTGGCGATCGGGATACGGCCGATCGAGACCGCTACCGAGCACCACCGTGGTCCCCGCCCCCGCCGGGCCGGCCGCCAGCGCGCCCCGGTGCGCGGCGCCATCGATGCCGAGCGCGCCACCCGACACGACGTGCGTGCCGTTCGACGCCAGGTGTCGCGCCAGCGCGTGGGCGCGGTCCATTCCGAGCTGCGAGGCGGCGCGCGATCCGACGATCGCGACCGCGGGGCCCTCGCTCAGCGTCCCGCGCAGACGCACGGGGTGTTGCCAGCCGAGCGCTTCGAGGCG
>JAEUJX010000286.1 GCA_016794545.1 Myxococcales bacterium | reverse complement strand
GCAGATCTCACGATGTCGCACGGCATCGTCCGCAATGCCGGACTGCGCATCTACAACAACGCGCGCGTGCACATCTCGAACTCGCTGTTCCGCGACACGCGGTACTCGGCGCTCGGCATCGCGAATGCGAACGGCGGGACGAATGACATCTCGTTCACGACGTTCGTGAACAGCCCCCTGGATCAGACGCTGCCGGCGCCCGACGCCGTCACTGTCGCGAACTGCATCCTGATGGGCGCCCCCCTGGGCTCTAACGTGATCAGTGGAAACGCGTTCTCCGTACGCTATTCCTTGCTCAACCCGCAAACCGCGGCTCCAGCGGGGAGCGCGAACACGCTTCTGAACGTCGATCCCCGGTTCGTGAATCCCGCAGCGGGTGACTTCCACCTGCAGGCCGGAAGCCCGGCGATCGATGCTGCCGACCCTTTATCGATGCTCCAGGACGACCTCGAAGGGATGAAGCGGCCCGTCGGTACCGGCCGCGACCTCGGCGCGTTCGAGCGCCAGTAGCAGTCGCGCGCGCTGTCCGGCGTTGTCCGCCCACCGGCCGGGCGTGTCCGGACGGCCGGATAATCCGGACAAGGGGGCCAACGATTCCGCCGCGTTGCGGCGGCACGGGTCGTGGTGATGAGTGCGACGCAACCTTTTCGGCGGCCTGCCGATAGGGGCGCGCATGTCTCAAAACCAAAAACGACTGTTTGGCAGGAGCACTATGATCACGTTTAACGAGAACGAGACGGCGACGCGGTCGCTGGTCGACGAGCCGGGTGGGCGGAGGGCCGGAATGGTGGTGGCGCTCCGCGAGACGAAGGAGGGCCGCGAGTTCGTGCTCGGGCCCGAAGCGCGGCGGTGGGTGCTGGGGAGCGGCGAGAGCTGCGACATCGTGGTGGCGGATCCGTACGTGTCGAACGTGCACGCGGTGCTGGAGCGACGGCCGGGTGGGGCGCTGGTGGTGCGCGACCGGCCGTCGCGCAACGGCACGATGATCGACGGCAACATGATCGAGGCGGCGGAGCTGTGCGTCGGGTCGTATCTGTCGGTCGGGCGGACGACGCTCATCGCGGTGGCCGCGACGTCGACCGGGCAGCCGCAGCCGAGCGCGCTGGCGGCGCTGCGCGGGAAGGACCCGGCGCTGCGCGCGACGATCGAGCAGGCGCTGAAGACGGCGCACAGCGACTGCAGCGTGCTGATCGTCGGCGAGACCGGGACGGGAAAGGACCTGCTCGCGCGCGTGATCCACGAGGCGAGCCGGCGCGCCGCGGGGAAGCTGGTGGCGGTGAACTGCGGCGGGATCCCGAAGGAGCTGATCGGGTCGGAGCTGTTCGGCCACGAGAAGGGCGCGTTCACCGGTGCGCTGCACGATCGCGATGGGATCTTCGTGGAGTCGAGCGGCGGGACGCTGTTCCTCGACGAGATCGGCGAGCTGCCGCTGGAGATGCAGCCGAACCTCCTCCGGGTGCTCGAGACCCGGCAGGTGCGGCGCGTCGGTGGCGCGACGGACCGCACGGTCGACGTGCGGATCATCTCGGCGACGAACCGGATGGAGGGGCTCGGCACCGAGGCGTCGAAGCTGCGGCTCGACCTGTATCACCGCCTCGCGACGGTGGTGCTGCACCTGCCGCCGCTGCGGCACCGGCCCGGCGACATCGTCGAGCTCGTCGAGTCGATGCTCCGCGAGCTCGCGCCCACGCACGGCGAGCGCGCGGTCACCGACGAGTCGTGGCGCGCGCTGTGCGCGTATCCGTGGCCGGGCAACGTGCGCGAGCTGCGGCACGCCGTGGCGCGTGCGGTGACGCTCGGCGGCAACGAGCTGACGCCGGCGGACTTCTTCCCGGACCTGCGCGCGGGCAAGGCGCTGATGGACCTCGTCCCCGACGCGCTGAGCCTCGGCCGCTACGAGGAGACCATCAAGGCGATGATGGTGGACGCGCTCGCGCGGTTCGGATCGATCCGCGCGGCGGCGGAGCACCTCGGCATCGCGAAGTCGACGTTCGCCGATCGCGCGAAGGCGTTCGGTCTCGTCACGCCGCGCACGCGCCCGCCGAAGCCGCCGCCCAAGCCGACGAAGTAGGCGGCCGGCCGAAACGCGGTTGGCAAAACCGAGATGCGTAAAATATGCTCGCGGTATGGAAAAAATCATCTCGGTCACCGATCTCGTCCGCAACGCGGCGCGGATCGCGGAGGAGATCGAGACGGAGGGGACGGTGTTCCGGGTGACCCGAGGCGGCCGCGGCAGCATGGTGCTCGTGGACGAGTCGTACTTCGACGGCTGGATGGCCGCCCTCGACGAGATGCGCCGTCCGGGCTGGCAGGAGCGCCTGGTGCAGGCTCGCCGGGAAGTCGCCGGGAAGCGCGGCCGCAGCCTCGATGTGATCGCGAAGGAGATGGGCCTTGAAGGTGCTGCTCACCGTGACCGCCGAGCGCCTGCTGCGCGAGCTTCCACTCCCCGCCGCCGCTCGCGTCGTTAGCGCGCTCCGCGTGTTGCAGGGCGCCCCGACGAGCGGGCGTCGCTACCCGGACGACTCGCCGTTCGCCGGCTGCTACTACAAGACCATCGTCGTGCGAAGCCGGCGCTGGTTGTACCGCGTGACGTACGAGCTCCACGGCGACGTGCTGTGGGTCCTGTGGCTGTTTCCGTCCTGGCACCCGATGACCCACCCCGACCTGAGCAGGATCCCGCCCGACGAAGACTGACGTCGTTCGGCGACGCAGAGGCGCCGAACGTCGCGCCGGGTCCTGAGAGACCGCCGCAAGTGCGCGTGACGCAAGCCGTTTGCTGTCACGCAACTCTCGAAACGCCTGGTCGATAAGGCGCGCACCATGGCAACGAACAGCCTGTTCCGCACCGAAGACGCACCACGTTGGCTCGGCACGCCTTCGTCTTCTGGTCAGCCGGCGATCGCGATGCGCCGGCCCGCCGCGCCGTGCCTCGAGACCACCGATGCACGCCTGATCGCGATCCTCGACGCGCCGCTCGCGCCCGGCGAGACCGTGATGGCCGGCTTCGCGCGCAAGGAGCACGAGCTCGGCGCGATGTTCGCGCGGCTCAACGTGCTCGAGTCGCGCGCGATGCACGCGCGGCTCGCGAACCCGAAGGCCGGAGACGAGCTGGCGAGCAGGTTCGCGCGGCTCACGATCGAGCGCCGCTCGCGGCTGCTGAGCTTTCTCGCCGACGCGCGCCGTCGCGCCGCGATCACAGGAGGTCGGTAGCCATGGCGGATCCACTGAAGCCGTTCGAGGACTACCGGCGCGTACAGGAGGAGCAACAGCGGAAGGAGGACGCGGAGCGACGAAGGAACTGGCAGGGGCGCGCTGTGCCGCAGCGCATCGCTCCACTACGCGGAGTCGTCGACGCCGGCGAGATCGTCGTGGGCGTCGAGGAAACAGTCGAGCTTGGAACGGTCAACGTCGTCGACGGCTACGCCGGGGGTGGGCTCGTCACGGCGCACGTCGTGCCGGCCTCTGGTCCCAGGGCGCCGGGCGGAGTGCTCGCACCGGGCTCTGACGGTTTCCTCGTCGAAGACGCGGTTTACGGGACACCGATCGTCGTCTCGCCGGGAACACCGCGCCCGCTACGCGTCATCTTTCGACCCTCGCTGCCTGGGATGTACCGTTCGGAGATCGTGTTCCGCGTGATGTGGCAGGACGGTAAGGTCAGCGAGCACTCGGTCGTCGTGCGGGGCAAGGCGCGGACTCTCGACGACGTTCCATCGGACGCGCGCATGGATCACATGGATCCAGCGACGAGCGCGCGCAACGATCCGCATCTCAAGAAGGCCCCGACTCTGGATGCCGCTCTGAGCTCCATCGAAGAAGCGGCGGACAGTGCTCGAGACAGCGTGGATGCGATCGCCGATGCCCAGAAGGACGGCGTCACGCTGGCCGAGCGAGAAGCACTATCGTTCGTGGAGAAGCCGCCCGACCCGTCGATCCTGGCGATCCTTGCCGACGTCGCCATCTCGATGGGATTGGCCGGTGTCGCAGGTGTCCTCGCGAGAGGCGCCGCGAGGCACCTCGTCGGGCTCAAGATCAAGGACCCGGCGGTGCTGAAGGACTCGAAGAGCCTGCTCGGCGCGACCGACGCCCTGAAGGAAGGCATCAAGGGGCTCTCGAAGGCCACCGTGATCCCCACGATCGCCAAGCCGGGCAAGCTCGACCCGAAATCGCCTCCAGCAACTGTCGAGTTTTCATCCAACTCGACGATCGACTTCTGGGCGCAGCAACGAACACGAATCGGCACCCTCAAGAGCGCCTTCCGGTCGGAAGTCAGCGGCGCCGAAGACCTCGCGCGAAGGATGGGGCCGGCAAGCGGCCTCCTCTTCATGCAGGCGGTCGCGCGCTCCTTTCACGAAGCGGGGAACAACGGCGAGATCGTGCTCGCGCAGGCGCTCGCGTCGGAGGTGCAGTGGATCTCGGGGATCGCGCAGTCGACGGTCGGCGCCACCATCGCGCACGATCGGGTCAATGGTGACATGATGACCTCCGACTTGAGCTGGCTGCGAACCCATCCAACGTTCGCGTTGCGGGACGGTGTGGTGCGTATCGCCGTCGATGCCGACGCAGCCGGTACGCCCGCCGTGCGCTACGCGAAGCTCAAGGGGATCTCCCAGGAGATCGCGGATCGTATCTGGCGGACTCCACTGCTGCACGTGCCGATTCCCGTGGTCCTCGAGGTCCGTGACGGGACCAAGGTCACTCGCCTCACGCGCGACGAAGCTGGCCG
>JAEUJX010000267.1 GCA_016794545.1 Myxococcales bacterium | reverse complement strand
ATGCGCTTGACCGCGACGGTCCGCCCGATCTGCTTGTCGGTCGCCGCGACGACCTCTCCCATGCCGCCGCTGCCGATCAGCTCGCCAAGCTCGTACCGGAGGTGCGGGCTCTCGGGCCTCGGTGATGGTGACGCCGTACCGTCCGTGCTCTCGGCGGGATTGGAAGGTGTGGTCTTCTCGTCGCGCGTCATGCGAGCACGACGGTAACGCACCAGCGCCGCTATGGCGGGCAGGTCGCGGCCTGGAAGTCCCGCCACAGCTTCAAGATCGTGGCTTGCTTCGCGGGCGTGCGGTAGCTGGCATCGCCGCCGCCGAACACGCCGATCGCGGCCTCGTCGGACGTCAGCTGCGGGCACGAGCCCGAGATCAAGGCGAAGAACAGATCGATCACGACCCGCGGCGTGAAGAACGGGTAGACGCCGGCGTTCGGGAGGTCATTGCCCGTCGCGTTGGTCGGCACGCCGAACCGGGAGTGCGCCGTGACGATGTAGTAATCGACCATCGTCGCCGTCGAGCTCGGGCAGAATGCCTTCACCTGTGGATCGATCGCGGCGATGTCCGCCGCGGCGACCGAGAACCCTGCGTCGGTGATCGCGGTCGCGAGCTTCGCCCGCATGCGCGAGGTGTACGCGACGTCCGCGCAGGGATGGAAGTTCGAGGTATGGACGGGCGCGAGGCCGTACTGGTAGCTGTAGCGCGCCTTCGGGTTGGTGAAGCAGGTGCTCGACGTGTCGTACGAGTTCTCGGCGCAGCGGTCGTTGAAGAACCCGACCTTCGCGCCACCGCCCTCGTAGATCATCAGCGACAGCAGGCCGCCGAGGGTGACCTGCGCGCCGCACGCCCCGAGCGCATCGACCTGCGCGACGATGTGCGCGAACGACGCGTCGCGCAGTGCGGTCAGCGCGGCACCGTTATCGCGATCGAAGTACTTGGCGAAGAACGCGTGCTCGCACGCCGTCCCGGGCGGGTACGGGAGCGCGTCGACGCTCGCGTCGACGTCGGCCGGCGCGTCGATCGTGGTCGCCGGCGTCGCGGGATCCGACGAGCTGCAGCCGAGCAGGCAGGCGAAGCTGAGAACGGCTGCACGCACGGACGAGCACGATCCAACGTGTGCAGTGCCCCGAGGTCAAGGAGAATCTGCTCGACGCGAGGCGGTGAAGGAGCCCGCGTACCTCGGATCACGCCGGTGCGTTGGCGTGACCGTTCGTCGTCGAGCTGGTGGCCGCGCCATCCAGGGTCTCGAGCTCGAGATCGGACTCGACCAGCGCCGCGGTCGAGAGCTCGCCGTCCTCGAAGCCATCGAACGAGACCACGCGCGACGGATCGAGCTGCGACAGCCGGTACAGGTCGGTGTACGCGTCGAAGATGTGCGGCTGCTGGCGCAGCTCCTGGTACGCCCGGCCGACGGCCTTCAGGTTCTCCGTCTTCGCACGGGCCTCGAGCTCGGCGACGCGCTGCTCCGTGCGGGCGAGCAGCATCGCGGCGTCGGTGCGCCCCTTCTCCTCGTACTCCGCCTTCGCGACCTCGAGCTTCGCGGCGACGGTCTCGAACATCTGGCGCGTCACCTCGGGCCGGAGCTCGATGTTGGCGATCCGGACGTCGTCGACCTCGATGCCGTAGCCCGCCATCGCCCGCTTCACGGACTGCGTGAGCTCGGTCGCGAGCTCGGGCTCGTTGCGCAGGAACAGCGCGCGGTCCTTCCCCGCGAGCTCGGCGGAGGCCTCGTGCAGCGTGACGCTCTCGAGCGCCGCCTCCCAGTCGTCGACCGAGAACAGCGCGCGATCGCTATCGACGATGCGGAACGTCACGCGCAGATCGACCTTCACCAGGGTGCCCTGGCTGTCGTTGGTCTCGATGTCGTGGAACACGCGCTCGTCGTGCTGGCGACTGACGACGATCCAGCGGTTCCACGGCGCGATCCGGTTACCACCGAGACCGGCCTCGGTCGACCGGTGGTGCAGCTTGCCGAAGCGGAGCTGGAGCAGCTCGCTGGCCTCGGGGTTGATGACCGCGAGGCGCTTGAACAGAAACACGCAGACGATCGCGAGCACGGGCAGTGCGGCGATTCCGATCAGAAGGTTGTTATCGAGCTCCATGGCACTAGCTCCGCAGCGTAGAGGGTTGGTGGTTCATGTAGACGCGGCGCGAGCCGCCGAGGACCTCGAGCCGGCGACGCGCGACGTAGTCACGCAGCACGCCGCGCTCGGCGAGCAACGCCAGCTCGGCGCCGACCGTCCGGATCTCGGACTCCGTCGCGCAAGCGTGGGCGTTCGCGATCGCGATCGCCTGCTCCGCCGACAGCACGCGCTGCTGGCACTGCAGGTCCGTCCGCGCGACGAGCGCGTTGGCCTCCGACTCCGCGGTGATGACCGCGTTGAGCGCATCGACGAGCTCCTCGGGCGGGTCGAGCTGCAGGATGTCGACGGCGGTCACGATGATGCCGTACTCCTCGAGCGCGGCCGCCGCGATCGCCTGCTGCGTGCGCTGCTGGAGCTCGGGCATCCGCATGCGCAGCGCGGTGTACGAGGACAGGTCCCCCGGGTTCTGCCCGAACCGCGCGATCTGCTCGCGCACGACGAGCCGGAACAGGCCGCACAGGTGCTCGACGGCGTCCTTCGCATCGGCGAGGTAGGTCGAGATCCGCGTCGGGTCGATGCGATAGCGGATGCGCGCGTTGACACGGATGCGCGTCCCGTCGCCGGCGAGCGCCTCGATCGACGGGTGCTTGCTGTCCAGCGCCATGCTGCGCTCGGCGAGCGATACGTGGATCACCGCCGCCCACGGCGCGCGCCAGTGCAGGCCCGGCTCGAAGACGCGGAGCTTGCCCGCGCGGTCACGCACGAAGCGGCCGAACACCGTGAGCACCGCGACGTTGCCATTGTCGACGCGGAATCCAGAACGAATGAACAGCGCGGCGAGCACGAGGGCTCCGCCGATGCCGAGTCCGATAAGCAGGGAAGTCATGAGCTCTCCTTCACAACGGTTTGAGAGGGAAACGATGGGGGTGGGTGGTGCGCCCGGTCAGGGCGCGCGGTTGCGGAACGGCGGCGCCGGGCAGCGTCGGATCGGTCGGGACGTGCCGCGCGTACGCGACGACGAGCCCGCGGTTCACCTGAACCACGTCCTCGTTGAAGTGCGCGTGCGCGTGCTCGACGTCCGGCAGCTCCTTGACCTTCTCCGGCGAGTCGACGATCCAGCCGTTGGGCACGCGCTTGCGCGGCGGGATCTCGACCCCGACGACGACCGCGCCGAGGCCGATGAAGCAGCCCTCGCCGATGATCGCATCGTGGACGATCGCCTTGAAGCCGATGAACGTCCTCGCGCCGATCATCGACGGGCCGTGCACGAGCGCCTGGTGCGCGAGCGAGCAGTCGGGACCGATCCAGATCGCCCAGCGCCGGCCCTCGACCATCACCCACTTGTCCTTGAGCGCGTGGAGGACCACGCCGTCCTGCACGTTCGAGCGATCTCCGATGTAGAACGGCGCACCCTCGTCGGCGCGCACCGACGTATCTGCCGCGACGTTGACCTCGCGGCCGAGCTCGACCCAGCCGATGACCGACGCGGTCGGGTGGACGTACGCGGTCGGGTGGATCTTCGGCTTCGTGCGGACGTGGCGCGACCAGACCGCCTGCTCGTTCAGGCTGACGCCCTGCGCGCCCTGCGGTGCGCCGCTCTGCGAGACGACCGCGCGGATCGTCGGCGACGGCCGCAGGATCGGAGCGTTCGCCCTCGGCTTCGCGCGGCGCTTCGCGATCAGGTGGTCGAGGTACATGACCACGCAGCCGGCGGCGAGACCCGTCATCAAGTACCCGAGCATCGTGCCGACCGCCGCCGCGAGGAACGCGAGCGCGTGCAGCTTGTTCTGCTTCAGCGCCTCGATGAAGTACGCCACCTTGATGAGGCGCCACGCGATGGTCACGAGCAAGCCGGCGAGCGCGGCGAGCGGGATCACCGACAGCGAGCCGCCGAAGAAGTACGCGGCGAGCAACAGCAGCAGGCCCGACCCCATGGCGGCGATGCGCGTGCGCGCTCCGGCCTGGAGGTTCACCGACGAGCGCACGATGACGCCCGCGATCGACATGCCGCCGAAGATGCCGGAGGCGAGGTTGCCGACGCCCTGGCCGAACAGCTCGGCGTTCGCGTTGTAGCCCGACTTGCCGCCGGAGCTCTCGTCGACCGCCTTCGCCGAGATCAGCGACTCGGCCGCCGACAGGAGCGCCAGCGGGATCGCGGCGGCGATGAGGCCGAGCCAGCTCGCCCCTTCGTTCAGCACCGGCAGCGACATCGCGATGTTGTCGAGGCTGACCTCGCCGACCTTCGCCACGTTCCAGTCCAGCTCGTACGCGACGAGCGTCGCGATGATGATGCCGAGCAGGGACGACGGGAAGCTCTTCAGATGAGCGAGCCCGACCGTGATCCACACGACGAGCAGACCGCAGACGACGGCGAGCCAGTTGACCTCGCGCAGCCACTCCATCGCCCAGAAGTCCGAGATCATGTGCCACAACGCCCGATCCGACCCGAGCAGGATGGGCACCTGCTGGTCGAACAGCTTGAGCCCGACGCCCGTCGTGAAGCCGGCGAGCACGAGCTTGGGCATGAGGTTCGCGAGCTTGCCGTAGCCGGCGAGCGCGACCGCGAGCGTGATGAAGCCGCAGACGAGTGCCGCGGCCGCGGCGCCACCGACGCCGAACTCGGCGACGATGCCGAACACCATGAGGTTCAGCGCCGCCGCCGGACCGCTGACGGCGAAGTTCGAGCCGCCGAACGCTGCGGCGAAGAACGCGCCGATCGATCCGGCGATCAGGCCGGCGCTCGCCGGCAGTCCCGCCGCGATCGCGAGCGCGACGTTCAGCGGGATCGCGACGGTGGCGACGGTCAGGCCTGCGAGCAGGTCCTTCATCGACAGCCCGTTCGCCGCGATCTCGCCCCAGCGATCGCGCAGCGTCGCGCGGATGTCATCGAGCCCCGACGGGCGCGGCTCCTTCCGGTCGCGCGTCCGCGGGTTGGTGTTGAG
>JAEUJX010000230.1 GCA_016794545.1 Myxococcales bacterium | reverse complement strand
GAGTGCGTCGGCGAGCACGTCGATCACCTCGACGAGGAAGGCTCCCTCGCCGATCGCCGGGTCGCAGACGCGCAGCGCGAGCACCTCGTCGGCGGTCTTGCCGGCGATCAGCGGGTCGAGGGCGAGTCGCACCATCGGACGCGCGACGTCGGGCGGCGTGTACACGACCCCGAGGGGCCGCGCCTCGTCCCGCTCGCGCTTCACCGGCACGCGTCGAGCCTACCGCAGGCTCAGCTCTCGAGCTTCTTCGTGAGACCGACGAGGCCGCGCAGCGCGGCCTCGGCCCACGGGTCCGCGGGGACCTCGTGGATCATGCCCTCGACGCGGGTGACCTCCGAGATCCCCGGGTACTCCTGCTCGAGCGCGGCGCGCAGCGCCTCGCGGCGCTCGCGGCGCTCGCGGTCGCCCGACATCGCGAGCAGCTCCTGGTGTCGCGTGACGCCGTCCTTGACCGCCTGGCGCAGCTGCTCGTGATCGAAGGGCTTGCCGAGGAACCGGAAGATCTCGCCCTGGTTGATGCCGTCGATCGCGGTGTCGAGCGTCTTGCGGCCCGTCAGCAGGATGCGCACGGTCTCGGGCCGGATGCGGCGCGCGTGGCCCGCGAGCTGCGCTCCGGTCATCTCCGGCATCTCGTAGTCCGAGACCAGCACGGCGACCTCGTCGGTCGCGATCCACGCGAGCGCCTGGCTCGCGGAGGTCGTCGAGCGCAGCTCGAGGGGCTCGCGCTTCAGCGAGCGCACCACGGTGGCGAGCAACGCCTCGTCGTCGTCGACGCACACCACCAGGGGATGCTTGGTCTCGCTCATGATCAGCTCGACAACCAGCGCCGCCAGCCCCGGCGGTCGGTGATGCGCTCGATCTCGTCGAGCGCGCCGAGGAGCGCCCGCATCCCCGGGAAGCGCGCCTGCGGGGTCTTCTGCAGGCACGTCGTGATCGCGTCGGCGAGCTTGGGCGGCAGCGGCCCGTGCGGGCTCTCGACGGGTGGCACGGGCGCGCCGATGTGCATCATGCACAGCGTCCGCAGGTCCTTGTGCTGGAACGGCGGCTTGCCGGTGAGCAGCTCGAACAGTACGGCGCCGAGGCCGTACTGATCGGAGCGATCGGTCGCGGGCAGCCCGCGCAGCTGCTCGGGCGAGATGTACGCGGGCGTGCCGAGCACGAACTCGGGGACGTCGTCGGTCGCGCCCTCGCCGGCGAGCTGCGCGAGGCCGAAGTCGACGAGCTTCACGTGCAGCGGCTCGGTCGAGGTGATCAGGATGTTCGAGGGCGTCACGTCGGCGTGGATCACGCCGCGGTCGTGCGCGGCGGCGAGCGCCATCGCGATCTGCCGCGCGATCGTCACGACCTCGGCGGGCGGCAGCGCGCCGCGCTCCACGCGGTCCGCGAGGCTCTCGCCCTCGAGGAGCTCCATCACGAAGTAGGGGCGGCCGTCCGGCATGTGGCCGAAATCGAACACGTCGACGATGTTGGGGTGGCGCACGCGCGCGGCGGTGCGTGCCTCGCGGAGGAAGCCCTGCGCGGCCGTGTCGTCGCGCTCGACCACGCGCGCGCGCAGCACCTTCAGCGCGTACGTCCGGCCGAGCGCCACGTGCTCGACCTGATACACGGTGCCCATCCCACCCTCCCCGAGGAACTCGAGCACGCGGTACTGACCGATCGTGTCGTCGGCCCGCGGCTCGACCACGTCGATCGGCCCACTCCGCGGCCGGGCCTTCGGCATCACCATCAGATCCGCGCGGAGGCTGGCTCCGGGGCGGACCGTGATCACGACGTCCGCGTCGCGCGTGCCCGATCGAACCGGCAAGACGGCGCTGGTCGCGTGCGAGGCCGCGAGGTCGATGTCCGCGAGGTAGGCGAGGCGCGCGATCACGGCCTCTCCGAGGGGCGCGTCGATCGGGACGCTGACCAGCGCGGCGCTCTGGCGCTCCAGCGTGATCAGATATCCTCCGTCACTCCCGCTCTCGGGCTCGATGAACACCGCGTCCGCATGGGTCCGAACCGCAGCGGCCAGCGTCACGTCGGCGACACGGCACGGGTCGGAGGACATCGACTTCGAGGATACACGCCGGACCCCTTACCAGCCGCCGCGCTTGGTCGGTTTTGCACGGTGAGGTGACAGCGTGCAGTCGATCCTGATCTGCGACGACGATCCGGACATCCGGGCCGCCATGAAGCGTACGCTTCGAGGCTACGATGTAGTCGAGGCGGGTACGTCGCGCGAGGCCATGGCGCTCCTCCGGGCGTACTCGTTCGACGCTCTCCTCAGCGACTTCAACCTCGCGACCGGCGACGCCGACGGCCTCGACCTCCTCATGCACGCCAAGCTCAGCCATCCGGACGTCGTGCGGTTCCTGGTCACGGGCAACCGCGATCTCGACATCGCGACGCGCGCCGTCAACGAGGGCTCGGTGCACCGCTACTTCCTCAAACCCTGGGACGACGACAAGCTGCGCGCCGCGCTCGTCCTCGTGTTGCGCTCGAAGGCCTGATCCCGTGGATGGAAAGCCGCACATCGGTCGAGTCCTGGTCGTCGACGATGACGACCAGATGCGCCGCACCTGCGCGCGGGTCCTCGGCCACGAGGGCTGGGAGATCGTGCAGGCGCCCGACGCGCGGACCGCGATCGCCGCGGTGCTCGGCGCGACCGAGCCCTTCGACTGCGTCGTCTCCGACGTCCACATGCCCGAGGTGGACGGGTTCGGCCTGATCGCCGAGGTTCGCCGCCACGACGAGGAGCTCCCCGTGCTCCTCATGACCGGCGATCCGTCCCTCGACGGCGCCGTGCGCGCGATCGACCACGGCGCGGTCTCCTACCTGAGCAAACCGTTCGAGCCCGAGACGCTGGTCTCCACGGTCGCGCGCGCAGCGCGGCGTCACGGGATCGCTCGCATGCGCCGGCGCGCGGATTCCTACGCACACAAGCTCGCCGCCGAACGCGTCGAGCTCGAGGCTCGGTTCGAGCGCGCCCTGTCCTCGGTCTGGATGGCGTTCCAGCCGATCCTCGAGGTGCCCTCGAAGAAGGTGTTCGCGTACGAGGCGCTCCTCCGCTGCGAGGAGCCCACGCTCAAGCGCCCGGACTTCCTGATCGCGGCCGCCGAGCGGCTCGACAAGATCCCCCTGCTCGGCCGCACGGTTCGCAGCGCTGTCGCCGCCGCCGCGGCGTTCGCCCCGCGCGACGCGCTCCTGTTCGTCAACGTCCACGGCCTCGAGCTGACCGACGCGGACATGTTCAGCGCCTCCGCCCCGCTCGCCGCGTTCTCGCCGCGCGTCGTCCTCGAGATCACCGAGCGCATCGGCCTCGACCCGGTCTCCTCGTCGGCGCAGATGTCCACGCTTCGCAAGCTCGGATACCGGATCGCCGTCGACGATCTCGGTGCAGGGTATGCCGCGCTCGGTGCGCTCGCGACCCTGGAGCCGGAGATCGTGAAGCTCGACATGTCGCTCGTGCGCGACATCGATCGTCACGCCACGAAGCGCAGGGTGGTCGGCGCGATCGCCACGCTGTGTCGCGAGCTCGGCTCGCGCGTCGTCGCCGAGGGCGTGGAGACGCGGGCGGAGCTCGAGGCGGTCACCTTGGCCGGCGTCGATCTCGTGCAGGGCTACCTGTTCGCGAAGCCGGCGCGGGAATTCGCGCTGGTCGCGTGACGGGAGCTCCGCGCGACCGCTCTCTTCCGTTTCAGGTCAGCCGACGGGCGGAGCGAAGCGGCGCGAGGTGGGGAGCACGAGCTCCCAGAGGCCGAAGGTGGCGGCGAGGACGTGGTCGAGCTCGCGCGTCTCGGGCGAGTGGAGCATGGCGCTCGCGTCGGGCATGCAGCGCGCGGCGAGCTTGGAGGCCTCGAGCGTGTGGAGGATGCCGCGCGACCAGCCCTCGCCAGCGTAGACCAGGCATCCGGGCACCCAGAGGGCCTCGAGGTCGTCGAGCGCGTACGGGATCTTCTCGTCGGTGGAGCCCGGGACCTCCTGGTACTTGCACTCGAGGGCGATCGCCCTCTGATCGGCGGAGCGAACGACGAAGACGTCGATCTTGCGGTCCTTGCCGATGATCGTCTTGCCGAGCGAGATCTCGGTGTAGACGACGAGGCCGAACGGGCCGTAGCAGCGATGGATATACGCGGCGATCAGGTCTCGGTACTGGTGTCCGGTCATCGCCTCACTCCACCTCGTGCCTCATTCCGCCTCGTACCTCACACGCCGAGGCCGAGCTGCGGGTGCTCGTCGCCGCGCAAGGTCGTGTTCAGCTCGATCGCGCCGCCGTCGAGCAGGCGCTGGCGCGTGATGTCGACGGCCTCGCGGCACAGGTCGTTGCCCATGAAGTTGCGGCCGAGCGACGTGGCGGCGACGCCGACCGAGCCCGAGCCCATGAACGGATCGATCACCAGCTCACCCGGCTGCGTGCTCTGGCCGATCAGGACCGAGCTCACCTGCGGCGGCTTCTCGGCGGGATAGCCATTGCGGACGCGGGGGTGCGTGATGATGTCCGCGATGCCGAGGTCGTTGAGCTTTCGCTTGCCCTTCTCGAAGAACAGGATCAGCTCGTAACGCGCACGGTAGTGATATCCCATGCCGATCTGGACCTTATCGAACACGAGTGGCTTCCAGAACTTGAAGCCCATCTTCTCGGCCTTTGGCTTTGCGTCGAACATCGTCTCGGCGTCGCAGAACAAGTAGAAGTGCGTGTCGCGCTTCAGCACCCGATAGATCTCGAAGAACAGCTCCTCGAATCGCGTGTTCGGGAAGATCTCGAACCAGTCGTTGCTCGACGCCTTGCTGTGCTTGAGGCGCGTGGTGGTGCCGATCGCGCGGTGCTTCTCGAGGGACTCGTACGGCGGATCGGTGACGACGAGATCGATGGACTCGTCCGGCAGCGTGCGCAGCCACTCGACGGCGTCGCCGCGAGACAGTTGGAAGCGAGACTCGGTCACACGACGAACCTAGAGGACCGGTCTGACAATCTGTTCAGTGCAGGGGAGATCTCTCCCTACGGAGTCGCGGGCTTCGGCGCGCCGAGCGCGGCGAGGAGGTCGTCCACGGAGGGGCGGTCCTCCTGCTTGCTGCCGACCTTGCGGAAGCTGATGCTCCCCCCGGGCTCGACGATGAACGTCGCGGGGCGCGCGATGCGCGAGCCGTAGTCCTCGACGCCCCACTTCGCGATCACCGCGAGGTCGGCGTCGGAGTACAGGTCGAAGCCGAGCGAGAGCTTGTCGCGCATGGCGCCGGCGTCCTGCGGCGAGTCCGCGCTGATCGCGACGATCTTCGCGCCGCGGTCGGTGAACTGCTTCTGCGCGTTGTTGAGGTCGCCGAGCTGCTTCTGGCAGTGCGGGCACCAGCCGCCCATGTAGAACACGACGACGACGCGCTGGCTGACCCACAGCGTGCCGAGGTCGACGTTCGCGCCATCGCGCGCGAGCACGACGCCGCCGGGTGCGACATCGAGCGTGACGTCGCGATCGACGGACGGATCCGCGCTCCGCGCGCGTCGCGCGTGCGGGTTCTCGACGCGTTGCTGGGGCGTACAGGCTGCGAGCACGACGAGCAGCATCAGGATGCGCACGCCGCGATTGTACGACGGCGTCACAGGAACTGCGCGCGATCGAGACCCACGTAGAGCGAGTCGCCGGCAGCGGCCCCTCCGGTCTCAGTCGACCTGGACGAAGATCGGGTTCGTGAACGCGGGGAGGTTCTTGGTGACGACCGGCGGCCCCTCGCCGGCGCGCTCGACGCGCACGACGTAGAACGTGTCCTCGGCCGGCGGGGGCAAGAGGACGTCGGCGTCGTAGCGCACGACCGCGGTGTCCTGCGGATCGAGCGCGATGGTGCGCACCTCGGTGCGGCCCTGGTAGATCCGGATCGTCTGGAGCGGCTGCCACGCGGCCGCCTGCACCTTGACGTGCAGCGTGACCTGCGCGAGCCCGGTGACGTTCGCGGTGTCACCGGGGATCGCCGACCCGATGTTCGCGGTGACGAACGCGCCGCTGCCGACCGTGACGCGCCGCGCCTTGATCGCGGCGACGATCGCGGCCGGATCGACGGTCGCCGGATCGTCCGCCCCGGCGCCGACGTACACGAAGGTGCGCGACTCGCCCGCGTACGCGGTCGCCCCGTGCGAGTCGCTCGAGCCGGTCGCCGCGGCGCCGTGACCCGCCGCGACCATCGCGAGGTAATCGCGGAATACCTCGTCGAAGTCGCCGGCAGAGGAGCCGTTCGCGACCTCCATCGCGTCGAACCCGAGGTCGGAGAGGTCGGTGCCGGGCGGCAGGCCGAGGGCGGACGGATCCTTGCGCGCGCGGAGCGTGACCGGATCGAGATCGATCGCGTCGAACAGGCCCGCGCCGTCCTCGCGCGGGTGGTTCACCTGCACGATGCGGCCGGGCGCGCGCAGCTCCGCGAGCACCTGCCCGGGAGACCTCTTCACCCAGCGCGCGGCGCCGGCGGCGGCCTTCGCCGGATCGGGCGTCTGCGGGAACGCGTTGATGTGGCCCCAGATCAGCGACGAGGTCTCGGCGCCGATCATCGAGGTGAGCCAGTCGGCGAGCCCGAGCTCGATGATGACGGGCGCGTAGTCGACGATCATGTCGTGATCGGTCGACACGGGCACCTCGACGCCCTCGGCGGCGACCGCGCGCAGGCGATCGTCGATCGGCAGCGTCGAGTCGGTCGACAGCTCGGAGTGGAGATGGGTGTCGAGCGAGATCCATCCCGCCGTGTCGACGACGCGATCGAGCGTCGCGCTCAGCGAGGCCGTCTGGCCGTCGGCGATCACGACGCTCGACGCGACGAACGCGTCGTACTCGAGGCCGCGCGAGATCGAGACGCGCCAGGTGCCCGGTGCGATCGGGATCGTCGCCCGGCCCGACGCGCCGACGTACTCGACGCGGCGGTCGTCGCCCGCCTGCTCGATCAGCACGCGCGCGGGGAGCGGCGCGCCGGCATCGTCCGTCACGGTCACGGACAGCGTGCCGCTCGCGCCCGCGGTCACGGCGACGGCCGCCTCGGCACCGTCGGTCACCGTCGCGGAGACGTCCGGGCCGGGCGCGCGGCCGGTGCCCGTGGCGCGCAGCGTGTACGCGCCGGCCGGCACCGTCGCGGCGAACGCCCCCGCGGCATCGGTGCGCGCGATCGTCACGACGCCCGCCGGAGTCGTCACCTCGATGTCGACGCCCGGCGCGCTCGTGCCGCGCACGGTGCCGACCTCGCGGCCGGCGAGCTCCCACGCGCGGCCCGTGACGCTCGACACCGAGCCGTCACCGATCACGAAGTAGCGCAGCTGGCCCTTGCCGAAGTCGAGCGATGGTCCGGTGACGAGGCGGATACCGCCGACATCGAGCAGCTGCGGGCTCGCGGCGCCGGCGGGGTAGACGAGCGCGTACGAGCTCGTCGTGCCGGTGGTCGCGATGACGTCCTTGTCGGGCGGCGTGAATGCCGCGGCGCGACCGCCCACGAACACCGCGTCGTAGAGCGTCGGCGCTTCCGCGTCGAGCTCGCCCGCGTAGGCGATGGTCTCGAGCTCGAGCTCGTCGCGATCGGCGCGCAGCCGGTAGTGATGCTCGACGATCACCGGCGGCGCGTCGCGGTTCAGGGCCCCGGCGATCAGATCGAGCGCCTGCGCGGGACCGCGCACGACGAGCTCCGCGGGGCCGTCGTCGCCGGCCTCGGTGATCACGATCTCGTCGGAGCCTCCGACCGCGAGGTCGACGCTCGGCACGATCTCCTTCACCAGATCCTCGCCGCCGATCGGCGCGGCATCGACGAGCCCGCCGCCCGCCGTGCCCTGGAGGTAGTAGCCCTCGCCGGGACCGCGGATGATCACGCGCACCCGCGCGTTCTCGAGCACGAAGTCGCCGATGCGCCCGGCGGCGAGCCGCCCCCGCACCAGCTCGTCCTTGCAGGCGACGACCTTCGCGCGCGTCTTGCCCTCGGCGACGCCGGGCGCACACCCGGTCTCGACCGCCGGATCCGCGACGAGCTTCCTCGGCCCGCTCGGCCCGTCGTCACCGCACGCGGCGAGAGCGAGGATCAGCCAGACCTGCTTGTCCACGCCCCATCATACTCGGGACGCGGCGGCCCCGACCGCCTCGAGCACGTACAGCAGCCCGTGGATCGGCGCGTCCTTGTCGACCCGCAGCACGCTCGGCTCGGCGCGCTCGATCGCGAAGCCGTGGGCGGCGGCGAGCCGCTCGATGTAGGCCGGCGCGTGCGCGTAGCGCAGGGTCGTGAGCAGCGCGACGTCGTCGGCCTCGCTCTTCTCGATCGAGAACGCGAGACGTCCTCCCGGCCGCAGCGCGGTCGCGCACGCGGCGAACGTCGCGTCGAGCACGCCGACGTAGATGAACACGTCGGCCGCGACGATCACGTCGGCGTCCTGCACGCGCGCCAGCGTCGCGAGCAGGTCCTCGCGGTGGAGCTCGTCGTACACGGCGCGCGTCCGCGCGCGGGCGAGCATGCGCGCGGACAGGTCGGAGCCGATCAACGTGCTCGCGGCCGGGCGGAGCTGCGCGCCGACAAGGCCGGTGCCGCAGCCGAGGTCGACGATCACGCGGCTACGGTCGGACGGCAGGCCGAGCAGCCGTGCGAGCTGCGCGGGCACGTCGTAGTGGAGACCCTTGGTGAGGTGCTCGTCGAACGACGATGCGTAGCTGTCGAACAGCTCGCCGATCAGATCGTCGGGGGGATGCGCGATCACTTCGGGTGTCTGCTCGCCGGTGAGGCCGGCCAGCAGGTACTTCGCCTGCGCGTGGCCAGGATCGCGGCGCAGCACGCGGCGCAGGCATCCGATCGCCTCGCGCGTGCGGCCGTTCCGGAGGTGGTGCTTCGCGAGGCGCTCGAGCGGGATCGGGCTCGTGTCGTCGAGCTGCAGCGCGGTCTCCATCGCGGTGGTCGCGAGGTGATCCTCGCCGACCGCCGAGTACGCCGAGCCGAGCGCGAGCTGGACGGGCGCGAACGCCGGCGCGATCGCGCTCGCTCGCTCGAGGACCTCGATCGCTCCGGTGTGATCGTCGCGATCGATCAGCGTCAGGCCGAGCAGGCACAGCGCCGGCGGATGATCCGGCGCGATCGCGATCGCCTTCTCGAAGCAGGCGACCGCCTCGTCGAGCTCGCCGCGCTCGGCGTGCTGCTGCCCCAGCGCGAGCAGCTCGTCCGCGCCGACCTTCGCCTTCTTCCGCTTCACTCCCCGATGGTCTACCCGACGGGGCCTCCGCCGTCTCGCGTCGGCGCGCGTAACCGTCCTACGGCGCGGCGCGCGCGATCCGCATCGTTCGCAGGTACATCATCCCCTCGCCGCCGAACGGGAGCCGGGTCTGTCCGTCGGGGGCGAGCTCCGTCCCGGGCGGGGCGGAGGACGGCCGGCCCTGCTCGATCAACAGGAAGTCGGACACGCCGCGCTCGCGCAGCTGCTCGATCAACCGCGGGAGCTGTGCGGCGTCCCGGGCGAGCAGCAGCACCTTGCCGTCGAGCAGCACTGGGGCGAGGACCTGCGACTGCCACCACACGGTGGTGACGACCACGCGGGGCCCGGCGCGGGTCGCGACCTCGACGGCGCCGTCGTTGTTGCGGACGATCGAGTGCGACTCGGGCATCCCGCGCGCCATCGCGATCGCGGTCAGCACGGCGAGGCCTGCGATCACGATCAGATGGAGGTAGCGCAGCGCGAGCCTCGGCCTCTCCTCCCGGAGCGCCTGCAGATGCGCGCCGCCGAGGCAGAGCAGCGCCGGCAGCACGGGCATGAGGATGCGCGAGCCGAGCTGGAGCCCGCCGGCGTCATTGCTGCGGTTGAGCACGAGCACCGCGACGAGCAGGACCGCGGTGCCGATCCAGAGGCGCCGCGCGGCGGGGTTCCGCCCACCGGCCCAAAGGCCGACGATCGCGATCGGCGTCACGTGGAACAGGCCGGTCGTGCCGTGCCAGCTCTTCAGCGCGACCATGATCGAGAGCCCGACCACCACGGCGAGCAGGAGCGTCGTCGCGAGCTGCACGTGGAGCCGGCGGAGCCACGACGCCGGCAGCGCGCCGGAGACGAGGCAGAGCGCGAACGCGATGTAGATGCCGGTGACCGGAGCCCGGGTCGCACCGACGAGGAACAGGCCGAGCGTGGTCCAGCTCG
>JAEUJX010000223.1 GCA_016794545.1 Myxococcales bacterium | reverse complement strand
TTCTGCTGCACGAGCGCGGCGAGCGACATCGTGCCGCCCTCGCCCTTGTTGTCGGCGCGCAGCACGAACGCGAGGTACTTGACGCAGACGACGAGCAGCAGCGACCAGAACACGAGCGACAGCACGCCGAGCACGTTCCCGGCGATGGCCGCGTCCGTCCGGTGCGGGTTCGACATCCCGAAGCACTCGCGCATCGCGTAGAGCGGCGACGTGCCGATGTCGCCGTAGACCACGCCGAGCGCGCCGAGCGAGAGCCACGCGAGCTCCTTGCGGGTGTGCGGCGTCTTGCTGTGGCCCGCCGCGTGCGGGCTGTGACCGTGCGTGCCGGTCGCGTCGGTGCGAGCGGCCTGGGGAGAGCTCGCGGCGGTGGGCGAGGTGGTCGGTGCAGGCTGCGTCGCGGCTGCGGCTTGCGTCGCGGGCGCGGCGGTCGGCGTGTCTATCGTCGCGTTCGGCGTGGCAGTCGCGTCGGTCGTCGCGGTCGTCGCGTTCGGCGTGGCAGTCGCGTCGGTCGTCGCGGTCGTCGCGGTCGTCGCGGTCGTCGCGGTCGTCGCGGTCGTCGCGGTCGTCGCGGTCGTCGGCGTGGTCACGGGCTCCGGCGTCGCCTTCGTCGCTGCGGTCGGCGTCGCCTTCGTCGCTGCGGTCGGCGTCGTCGTCGCTGCGGTCGGCGTCGCCGTCGTCGCGGTCGCGGGCTCCGGCGTGGCCTTCGTCGCGGCGGGCGGCGTCGCGGTCGCTGCGCTGGTAGCGGGCGTCGCGGTCGCTGCGCTCGCAGCGGGCGTCGTGGCCGCAGCTGTCGGCGTCGTGGTCGCAGCGGGCTCTGGCGCGGCCTTCGGCGCGGTCGTCGGCGCGGTCGTCGGCGCGGTCGCGGTGCCCGCCGCCGGTGCGTGCGGGGATGGGCGCGGGGGATCCGCGTCGGTAGCAGGTGCGGCTGCGTCCGGGCCCTCCGGTTTCGGGGTGTCACTCATGCGGGGCGCGGTCGCGGCGCAGCCACCAGGTATCACGGTCCGATCGCGGGATCCATTGGGAGGGCCACGCAGGTTGACAGGTCGTCGCTCCGTCGGATATCGCATCCCCCACCCCAAGGAGAAGCCCGTGAATCTGAGCGCTTGGAACAAGGTAGTGGTCGTGGCGGCTACGGCGATCTTCGCCGCGGGCGGTTGCGACAAGCTGGGCGGCGGCAAGGGCAAGGGCAGCGGCTCGGGCGAGCCGAAGACCGGCTCCGATGGGTCTGCCAGTGTCGCGACCGGGCCGATCCTGATCGGTCACTACGCGTCGCTCACCGGCTCCGAGGCGACGTTCGGCGTGTCGACCGACAACGGCGTGAGGCTCGCGCTCGAGGAGCGCAACGCCGCCGGTGGTGTGAAGGGGCGCAAGGTCGAGCTGAAGACGCTCGACGACGCGTCCAAGTCGAGCGAGGCCGGCAACGTCGTGCAGCGCCTGATCAGCGAGGACAAGGTGGTCGCACTGATCGGCGAGGTCGCGTCGGGCTCCTCGCTCGCCGGCGGCAAGGTCGCGCAGCAGTTCGGCGTGCCGATGATCTCGCCGTCGTCGACGAACAAGAAGGTGACCGAGGGCCGCGACATGGTCTCGCGCGTGTGCTTCCTCGACGAGTTCCAGGGCTACGTCGTCGCGAAGTTCACGAAGGACAACCTCAAGCTCGACAAGGTCGCCGTCCTGTTCGACCAGGCGGCGCCGTACTCCAAGGGCCTCGCCGAGACGTTCAAGTCCGAGTTCGAGGCGCTGAAGGGCACCGTGGTGACGTCGCAGGCGTACACCGCCGGCGACGCCGACGTGTCCGCGCAGCTCCAGTCGATCAAGAGCTCCGGCGCGCAGGCGGTGTTCCTGCCCGGGTACTACACCGACGTGGGCAACATCGTGAACCAGGCGCGCAAGCTCGGGATCACGGCGCCGTTCCTCGGCGGGGACGGCTGGGACAGCTCGAAGCTCGCCGAGATCGGCGGCACCGCGATCGAGGGCAGCTACTACTCGAACCACTACTCGTTCGACGAGGCGCGGCCCGAGGTGAAGGAGTTCGTCACGAAGTCCGAGAAGCGCTTCAACGAGACGCCCGACGGCCTCGCGGCGCTCGGCTACGACGCCGCGCGCGTGCTGTTCGCGGCGATGGACAAGTCGCCGTCGCTCGGCGGCAAGGATCTCGCGGCGACGATCGCCGCGACCAAGGACTTCCCGGGCGTCACCGGCAAGATCACGCTCGACGCGAACCGCGACGCGCAGAAGCAGGCCGTCGTCGTGCAGATGAAGGGCGGCAAGCCGCGCTACGTCGCCACGATCGTCCCCAAGGGCTGGCCGGAGGCACCGGCTCCCGCGGCGCCGGAGGGCTCGGGCTCCGGCTCGGCGACCAAGTGACGTGACCACGTTCCTCCAGACCCTCGTCAACAGCATCGGGCTGGGTAGCCTGTACGCGCTCACCGCGCTCGGCTACACGCTGGTCTACGGAGTCCTGCGCTTCATCAACTTCGCGCACTCCGACGTGTTCACCGTCGGTGCGTGGGCGTCGTTCACGCTGGCGAGCGCGTTCGGGTGGGCCGCGACGGGCTCGCCGTGGTTCGCGATGCCGCTGGTGCTGCTGCTCGCGATGGCCGTGTGCGCCGCCCTCGGCATCGCGATCGAGTTCCTCGCCTATCGTCCGCTCCGCAAGGCGCCGCGCCTGAACGTCCTCATCACCGCGATCGGCGTGTCGCTGTTCCTCCAGAACGTCGGGCAGCTCAAGTGGGTGTTCGGCACGCAGCCGCAGCCGATGCCCCCGCTCCTCGAGGACAGCTCGCTGGCGGAGGTCGCGGGCGTGCAGATCCGCGTGATCGACGTCGTGGTCGTCGTGCTGACGGTGTTCCTGCTGATGCTCCTCGAGTTCCTGATCTACCGGACGCGCCTGGGCCGCGCGATGCGCGCCGTCTCGTTCGACGAGAAGGTCGCCTCGCTGATGGGCATCAACGTGAACCGGATCATCACGCTGACGTTCGGCATCGGCAGCGCGCTCGCCGCGGCCGGGGGCCTGTTCTACGCACTCAAGTACACCGGTCTCAAGCAGCCGGCGGACGCGACCTGGGTGCTGCTCGGCCTCAAGGCGTTCGTCGCCGCGGTCGTCGGCGGCATCGGCAACGTGCGCGGCGCGGTCGCGGGCGCGCTGCTGATCGCGTTCGTCGAGATGTTCGGCGCCCAGTACCTGTCGCCGCACATGCGCGACCTCTACGTGTTCGTGATCCTGATCGCGGTGCTGATGTTCAAGCCGAGCGGCCTGTTCGGCAAGGCGGTCGTGGAGAAGGTATGAGCCCGAGCGAGAAGGATCCCACCCGGCGGCTCGCCGCGCGCGTCGCGGGCTCGCGGCCGAACCCGTTCGTCGCGGGCCTGAAGTCCGCGTGGCCGATCGTCACCGGCGTGATCGTCGCACTGGTGTTGCAGGCTGCGATCGCGCCGATGCTCGGGCCGTTCTACGCGAAGCTCTTGCTCGACATCGGGATCGCGATCGTGCTCGCGGTCTCGCTCAACATCGTCAACGGCTTCGCGGGGCAGTTCTCGATCGGCCACGCCGGCTTCATGATGGTCGGTGGCTACGCCGCCGCCCTGATCACGTACTACGGCTCGATCAAGCTCGGCTGGGTCGAGCCGGGTGCCTACGGCGTGGAGGTCCACGGCGGCTTCCTCGGCTCGGGCGACCTGCTGTTCCTGGCCGCGTGCGTGTTCGGCGGCGTCGTCGCGGCGCTCGCGGGGCTGGTCGTCGGGTTGCCCTCGCTGCGGCTGCGCGGCGACTACCTCGCCATCGTCACGCTCGGGTTCGGCGAGATCGTGCGCGTGCTCGTCCAGCAGACGTCCGACGTGCTCGATCCGACGACCGCGGCGGAGGCGTCGATGCTCGAGGCGGCGAAGCACATCGGCGGCCCGCTCGGCTTCACGGGCACGCCGACCTACGTCTCCCCGACGCCGTGGATCACCGATGCCGCCGGGAACCAGACCGGCCACGCCGGCATCTTCTTCGTGTTCACGTTCGTCGCGATCGTGCTGGTCGTCGCCTTCCGCCTGAAGATCTCCACCCACGGCCGCGCCCTGCTCGCGGTCCGCGAGAACGAGGTTGCCGCCGAGGCGGTCGGCGTCAACACGTCGCGGGCGAAGGTCGTGGCGTTCGTCACCGCGGCGTTCTTCGCCGGCATCGGCGGTGCGCTGTACGCGCACGAGGTCGGCGTCACGCTGAACCCGAAGGAGCTCGGGTTCCAGAAGTCGATCGACCTCGTGATCATGGTCGTGCTCGCGGGCATGGGCTCGATCTCCGGCGTGGTCTACGCCGCGACCATGCTGACCATCCTCCCCGAGCTCCTGCGCGACTCGGCGGAGTACCGCATGCCGATCTACGCGCTCGCGCTGATCGTCGTCATGATCGTGCGGCCGCAGGGGTTGTTCGGGATCCAGGAGATCTGGGAGCTCCGCCCGCGGCTGCGGTTCCTCAAGGCGTCCCTGATCGGCGCGGCGGCGGGCCTCGTTTCCTGGCAGCTGTTCGGCCGCGTGCGGATCGGCGTGCACGCGGTCGATTCGTTCATCGCGGCGCTCTCCGCGATCGGCAAGCTGGTGCTTCTCGGCGGCCTGATCGCGGCCGCGCTGTTCGCCGTGATGATGCTCGGCGGCGCGCTGTTCAGTCGGTTCCAGTCGCGCAAGACCCCGCGCGCGATCGCCCGCGAGCTGTCGAGCGAGCGCGCGGGCGCCGTGCTCGCGAAGGCCGACGACTCTCCGAAGGCGCGGCCCTCCGACGATGCCGACCGCGAGGACGCGCCGTGACGGAGATCGCGCTGTCCGCGAAGAACCTGTCGCTCGCGTTCGGCGGGCTCAAGGCCGTCGACAGGCTGTCGATCGAGGTGCCGAGGCACGGGCTGTGCGGCCTGATCGGACCGAACGGCGCGGGCAAGACCACGGCGTTCAACCTCCTGACCGGCGTCTACCAGCCGGATACGGGCGAGATCCGGCTCGGCGACGTGCGCCTCAACGGCAAGAAGCCGTCGGCGATCGCGCAGGCCGGGCTCGCGCGCACGTTCCAGAACATCCGACTGTTCGGCGAGCTCTCCGTGCTCGACAACGTCCGCACCGCCGCCGGCGTCCGCGCGAAGAGCGGCCTGTGGCGCGCGCTGTTCCGCACGCCGCTGTACCTCGCCGAGGAGGACGCGATCATCGAGCGCTCGATGGATCTGCTCGACGTGCTCGGCATCGCCCACCGCGCGGGCGAGCAGGCGAAGAGCCTGCCGTACGGCGACCAGCGCCGGCTCGAGATCGCGCGCGCGCTCGCGACCGAGCCGCGCGTGCTGCTGCTCGACGAGCCCGTCGCCGGCATGAACACGCAGGAGAAGCACGCGATGCGCGGCCTGATCGTGTCGCTGCGCGAGCGGTTCGACGTGGCGATCCTGCTGATCGAGCACGACATGGGCCTGGTGATGGACATCTGCGAGCACATCACCGTGCTCGACCACGGCGTCACGATCGCGTCGGGCAAGCCCGAGGACATCCAGAAGGACCCGAAGGTGATCGAGGCTTACCTCGGCGTCCCCGAGGACGAAGCGCCGGCCACCAGGACCGAGAAGGCCGAGGAGGCGAAGACCGATGGCGCTGCTTGAGGTCTCCGGGCTCGACGTCCACTACGGCGGGATCCACGCCCTGAAGGGCGTGACGTTCTCCGTCGAGCAGGGCCAGGTCGTCACGCTGATCGGCGCGAACGGCGCCGGCAAGACGACGACGCTGCGCGCGATCTCGGGGCTCGTGAAGCCCTCGAAGGGCAGCGTGACGTTCAAGGGCCGCACGATCACCGGCATGCCGGCGCACCAGATCGTCGCGCTCGGGCTCGCCCACGCGCCGGAGGGTCGCGGGATCTTCGCGAACCTCACCGTCGACGAGAATCTCCAGATGGGGGCGTACCTCCGACGCGACCCGGCGGGCGTCGCGAAGGATACGCGGCACGCGCTCGAGCTGTTCCCGCGGATCGCCGAGCGCCTGCACCAGAACGCCGGCACGCTGTCGGGCGGCGAGCAGCAGATGCTCGCGATCGCGCGCGCGCTGGTCGCCAAGCCGACGCTGCTGCTGCTCGACGAGCCGTCGCTGGGCCTGGCGCCGCAGATCGTGCAGCTGATCTTCAAGATCGTGAGGTCGATCGCCGCCGAGGGCACCACGATCTTGCTCGTCGAGCAGAACGCGCACCAGGCGCTGAATGTCGCGCACACCGCCCACGTCCTCGAGGTCGGGACGCTCGTGACCTCGGGCCCGGCGGCCGAGCTGGCGCGCGACGACAAGATCCGCAAGGCCTATCTCGGCGTTCACTGAGCGGGCGCTCCAACGTGAGGCAACAGTCCGTTGCTCCGGTCCTTGCGCCGGCGGACTTGCCCTCGGGCGATCCGCCGGGACAGGATGCCGCCCATGAAGACCCTCGCCTTTGTCGCGGCCGTGCTCCTCGCCGCCTGCGGTTCGAAGTCCTCCAC
>JAEUJX010000168.1 GCA_016794545.1 Myxococcales bacterium | reverse complement strand
GTCGATCGCCTTGTCGACGGTCGCGAGCCGCTGCTCGGTGATCATCCCGGTGACGCGCGTCGCATCGGTCATCAGCGCGGTCGCCGGCGGCGTGATCTCGGCGAGCGAGCGCTTGGCCTGGGATAGCGTCGCGTCGGCGCTCGCGATCAGGTTCGCGATCGGCCGCCCATCGCCGAGCCCGGCGTTCACCTTCTGGAGCGTGGTCTTGCCCTCGGCGGCGAGCGCGGACGTCGACGAGATCAGCTCGCCGACCTGCTTGTGATTCTCGACGAGCAGCGAGTTGATCTCGGCGACCGCCTGCGCGCTGTTCGTCAGCAGGTGCTTGATCGCATCGCGGTCGTCGCGCAGCACGTTCGACACGCCATCGAGCACCTCGTACAGGCGCGCGACGACGAGGTCGGTGCGCGGCGGATTGTGGACGAAGTGCTCGTCGTGAATGATCGCGCCCTCCTTGACCGGCGGCTTCTCCCAGTCCTTGCCGGGTACGATCTCGAGGTACTGCTCGCCGAGCACGCCGGCGGTGTTGATGAAGTACTCCGCATCGCTGCGGATCGAGTCCCTCACGCGGTCCTCGACCCAGACGGTGACGCGGACCTGGACGCGCTGTCCGATCTCCGGATCGATCTGGCCGCCGATGAAGTCGACGTCCTTCACCTTGCCGACCTTGATGCCGGAGACCTTCACCGGCGCACCGGGCTGCAGGCTGCCGATGTAATCGAAGTCGAGCCGGATCTCGAAGCCCGAGCGCAGGGAGAAGTTGCCGAGGATGAAGATGAACCCGAGCAGCACCGCACTCGAGATCAGGATCAACAGGCCGACCTTGAACTCCAGGCCTCGTTCGCGCGCCATCCGCGAAGGGTAGCCGAAACCGAAAACGAAAACGGCCCGTCTACATGGTAGACGAGCCGTTTACCTGGGTTGCCCGGGGGCCGCTTATTGCCAGCCGCCGCCCTGCCCGCCCTGACCACCCTGACCACCCTGCGGCGGGTAGCCACCACCGCCCTGCGGCGGGTAGCCACCACCGCCCTGCGGCGGGTAGCCACCGCCCTGCGGCGGGTAGCCACCGCCCTGCGGAGGCGGATAGCCGCCGCCCGGAGGCGCGCCACCCGGAGGCGGATAGCCACCACCGGCGGCCGGCGGCTGCGCGCCGCCGCCCTTGTTGCCACCGAACATCGCCATCATCTCCTCGTACGCCGCCGGCGCCGACATCATCAGCACGCCGAAGTACGCGAGGATGGGGAGCAGGCCGTGCGCGAGCATGAGGATCGCGCCGACGCCCATGTGCGCGTGCACCAGGAACACCAGCGCGAGGAGCACCTGCTGCACCGGCAGCCACGCGATCAGCACGGCCGCGAACATCGGTGCGAGCGCATCCACCGCCTGCAGTGCGGGCGGCAGCTTCTTCGGCGGGACCACGAAGACGATGCAGAACACGCCGACGAGGAGGACGATGACGAACAGCAGGTTGTGGACGATGAACAGCGCCGGGAAGAAGCTGAACTTGAACGCGACGCTCAGGAAGTCGAAGAACGTCGGGATCAAGCACGCGGCGCCGACCGCGATGATGATGCGTGCCGTCTGGTCCTGCGGCTTGGCGATGCGCGCGAGCAGGCCGAACACGAGCGTCGAGTAGCCGAGCGTGTAGAGACCACCGGCGCCCATGCCGACGCCGCCACCGCGCCCGCCCATCATCATCATCATGCCGAAGCCCATGTGCGTGATGAACACGCCCGCATAGGCGACGGCGAACGGGATCCACTGCAGCACGACCGGCGGGACCTTCGCCCGCATGTCCGCCGGAGCGGCCGTGAGCAGCAGGTACAGGCCACCAGAGATGATCGGCCAGATGAAGAACTCGAAGCCGCCACCATCCCACGCGAAGATCGTGGGGCTGATGTTGAACGGCACGAGCACCGACGCGATCAGCGCCACGCCGGCCATGAACAGGACCTTCTTCTGGAAGCCCGGATCGCGCAGCCGCGCGACCGGCAGACCGAAGATGGTGCCGGGGGCGGAGCCCGGCAGCTTGCGCGCGAGATCGTCGAGCGGTCCCGGCAGATCACCGGGCGGCTGACCGAAGCCGGGCTGCGCGGCCGGGTACGGCTGCGGCTGACCGTACGGGTTCGCCTGCGGCGGCGGCGCTCCGAAGCCCCCCGGCTGGCCCGGCGGCGGCTGCGGCTGGCCGTACGGGTTCGCCTGCGGCGGCGGTGCGCCGAAGCCCCCCGGCTGGCCCGGCGGCGGCGCACCGTACGGGTTCGCCTGCGGAGGCTGACCGGGAGGTGCGCCATACGGGTTGGCCTGCGGAGGTTGCCCCGGAGGTGCGCCGTACGGGTTGGCCTGCGGAGGCTGACCCGGAGGTGCGCCGTACGGGTTCTGCGGCGGCGGTGCGCCGAAGCCACCCGGTTGTCCCGGCGGCGGCGGCTGCTGCGGAGCACCGTACGGATTCGCCTGCTGCGGTGGCCCTCCGAAGCCACCCGGTTGTCCCGGCGGCGGCTGCTGCGGAGCACCATACGGATTCGCCTGCTGCGGCGGCTGACCGAACCCGCCCGGCTGCTGCGGCTGCGGCGGCTGACCGAAGCCCTGCGGCTGCTGCGGCGCGAAGCCGCCCGGCTGACCGGGCGGACGTCCCGGCTGTGGCGCTCCCGGAGCTCCCGGTTGTCCCGGCGCACGCGGCACCATCGGTGCCGCCACGCCGAACATCGTCTTTGCGGGCGCGTTACCCGGCGCGCCCTGCTGCATCGGCGGCATCGGCCGACCACACGTTCCGCACGCTGGCGCGTTCATCAGCACTGCGGCTCCGCAGTACGGACACGGCCTAGTTGGAGTCGCCATTCGGGATCCCCTGTCCTTTCGAGGCGGAACGGTATCGCGGCACACCGTCGAAGCGCAACGAAGTGAGGACGTTTTGCCCCGCTGCCGATCGGCCCTTCGTCCATGATACAAAGCCGCGTGGCGCGCCGGCTTCCCGGACTCGACGCTGTGCGAGGTGAGGCGGTGGAGGTGAGGCTCTCCGGCTCGTCGGTGCGCGCGTACGCCGACGAGAGCATCGCCGCCGCGTCGATCGCCTGCGGCTCGCGCGTGCTGTCGCGCTCGCTCAAGTATCACCGGCCGCGCACGTTCTTCTGCTTCGAGGGACACTGCTCCGGCTGCCTCGTGCGGCTCGGTGGCGTGCCCAACCTGCGCGCGTGTCAGTCGCCGTGCACGCCCGGCGCCGAGGTCGAGGGCCAGAACGCGTTCCCGTCTGCGGAGATCGATCTGCTCGGCGCCGTCGACTTCCTGTTCTCGCGCGGCATGGATCACCACACGCTGATGACCGGCTCGTCGGTGCTGAACAAGCTCGCGAACAAGGTCGTCCGCCAGCTCTCCGGCCTCGGCAAGCTGCCCACGCACGCGGCGGCCGAGCTCCCCGAGGTGGGCCGGTTCGACGTCGACGTCTGCGTGATCGGCGGCGGACCGGCGGGGCTCGCCGCCGCCTCGACGACCGCGAGGGCGGGACGCCGCACGGTCCTCGTCGACGATCAGCTGCGGCCGGGCGGCAGCATGCGGACCGACCCGCGCGTCGGACGCGCGCTCGCGGAGCACTACGGCGCCGAGACCGTCAGGACCGGCGTCGCCGTCCTCGCACGGTCGACCGCGATCGGGTTCTTCCCCGAGGACGACGGTGGTGTGCTCGCCGTGTCGGCGCCCGATCGGCTGTACCGGATCTACGCGCGCCACTGGATCTGGGCGACCGGCGGCTACGTCGTGAACCTGCCGTTCCCCGACAACGATCGCCCGGGCGTACTCGCGGCGCGCGCCGTCGGCCGCCTGCTCGTCGATCACGGCATCCTCGCGGGCGAGCGCGTCTGCATCGTCGAGACGCCGGCGATGGAGCAGGACGTCACCGCGCTCGCGCAGGCCCTGACCGGCGCGGGCGCCGACGTCACGCGCGTCCCGCTCGCCGACGTGGTGGGCACGCGCGGCCGCGGCTGGATCACCGCGATCGACACGAAGCGCGGCAAGCTCGACTGCGATCTCGTCGCGGTCGCGGCGACGCCGGCCCCCGCCTCGGAGGGCGCGCGGCAGCAGGGCTGCAGCGTCGTCCTCGACGAGCACGCGGGCGGGTTCAAGATCGTCACCGACGATGCGGGCCGCACGTCGACGGCGAACGTGTGGGCGTGCGGCGATGTCACTGGCTACCAGGGGCCGGCCGCGGCGGCCGCGGACGGCGCGCGCGTCGGGGCGAATGTCGTGGAGGCGGGCTGATGGCGGGGAAGATCGTGCTGTGTCGCTGCGAGGACGTGACGCTCTCCGACCTCGAGCACAGCGTGTCGCGCGGCTATCGCGACATCGAGGAGGTGAAGCGCTACACCGGCTTCGGCACCGGCCCGTGTCAGGGCAAGGAGTGCCTCGCCGTCGTGGCGCTGCAGCTCGCGCGGATCACCCAGCAGCACCCGAGCGCGATCCCGCCGTTCACGTCGCGTCCGCCGCTCGCGCCGACGCCGCTCAAGCTGCTCGCGAAGGACCCGGGCGCGCACCGGTTTGCCGACGAGACCGACGAGGGCGAGGACTGATGCAGGGGGCGAACGAGGACGAGGAAGACGAGAGCCGCGCGGACGTCTCCGGCGAGATCCGGCTGCCGGCGACGCTCGAGGGGCGCACCGGCAACGTGCCCGAGAAGGCGGAGATCGCGATCGTCGGCGGCGGCGTGATCGGGCTATCGATCGCGTATCACCTCGCCCGCCGCGGGCTCACCGACGTCGTCGTGCTCGAGCGCGGCTATCTCGCCGAGGGCGCGAGCGGCCGCAACGGCGGCGGAGTGCGGCAGCAGTGGTCGACCGAGATCAACATCCGGCTGATGCAGGAGTCCGTCGAGCTGTGCCGCCGGTTCGCGGTCGACCTCGGCGTCAACGTGTGGTTCCGCCAGGGCGGCTACCTGTTCCTCGCGCGCAACGCGAAGGAGACCGCGCGGCTCGAGAAGAACATCGCGCTCCAGAACCGGTGCGGCGTCCACACGCGGATGCTCGAGCCGAAGGCCGCGCTCGACATCGTGCCCGAGCTCGACCTGACCGGCATCGTCGCCGCGTCCTACAACCCGAGCGACGGGATCCTGTTTCCGTGGCCGTTCCTGTGGGGCTACGCGCGCCAGGCCGCGGCACACGGTGTTCGTATCTTCACGCAGACGCCGGTCGGCGGGCTCGAACCGCAGGCCAGCGGCGGCTACCTCGTCCACACGCCGCGCGGGGCGGTGCGGGCGCGCCGCGTGATCAACGCGTGTGGCGCGTGGTCTCCCAGGCTCGCGGAGCTGATCGGCGTCCAGGTGCCGACCTGGCCGATCCGCCACGAGATCTGCTCGAGCGAGCCGCTGAAGCCGTTCCTCCGCCCGATGGTGAGCGAGCTGTCGAGCGGCCTGTACTGCTCGCAGTCGATGCGGGGCGAGATCGTCGGCGGCGTGTCGCTGCCGGGCCACGGCTCCACGTACCGGATGGGCTCGACCCTCGAGTTCCTCGCGACGTACGCGCGGCGCCTCGTGCGCCTGATGCCCGTCCTGGGCGACATCAAGATCCTGCGGCAGTGGGCCGGTCCGTACGACCAGTCACCCGACGGCAATCCGATCCTCGGTGCGGCGCCGGGTCACCCGGACTTCTTCCTCGCGTGCGGCTTCGTCGGGCACGGGTTCATGATGGCCCCGATCATCGGCAAGCTGTACGCCGAGTGGCTGACCGGGGGCACGCCCCACGAGATCTTCGTCCGGTCCCCGCTCGCGCGGTTCGCGGACGGTAGCGGCGCCCACCACGAGAAGGAAGACTTCAACATCGGGTAACCTCTCGGGCGATGGTGGATCGGCAGGCCGAGAACCTGCGCCTGGTGTGCTTCGAGCTGCGCGGACAGGAGCTCGCGTTGCCGATCGGCGACGTCCGCGAGACGTTGCCGGTGCAGCCGGTGACGCGCGTGTTCCTGACGCCGCCGTCGCTCGCCGGCGTGTTCAGCCTGCGCGGCGAGATCGTGCCGGTCGTCGACCTCGGCGTGCTGCTCGGACTGCCGCGCACCGAGATCGGCGAGGACAGCCGGATCGTGGTCGTCGAGCACGCGTCGGGGACCGCCGGCATCATCGTCGACCGCCTGCGCGACCTGCGCACGCTCGACGCGCCGCTCGACGCGCCGCCCGCCAACATCGCCCACCACGTCGCGGCGCTCCTCCAGGGCGTCGCGGCCACGAGCTCCGGAACCGTGCGCGTGCTCGACGCGCACGCGGTGCTCACCTGCGAGTCGCTGAAGCTGCTCGCCGATCCGACAGACGAAGGTAGGCCCGCATGAGCGCACGCAAGTTCCGCTTCCCGATGTTCTTCAAGTTCCTCATCGGGTGCCTCACGCTCGCGTCGTTGCTCATCATCGGCGGCACGTACGTCGTCAAGAACGAGACCACGCTGCGCTCGCGCGGCAACTACCTCGCGAAGTTCGTGCGCCGGCTCGACGGCTACGTGCAGCGCATCGGAGGTGGGCTCACCGGCACGTTGACGCTGCTCGCAGCCGACGAGGAGCTTCGCCGCGCGCTCGACGGGATCGCAGCCGGTGGTGCGCCGCCGCCGACCGAGGCGCCGCCGGCGCCGGGCGCAGTACCGGCGTCGGGTGCGGCGCCGGTGCAGGAGGCGACCGCGGCCGTCGCGGAGTACGCGAAGGCGACCCACGACGCGCTGAACGACAAGTATGGCCCCCGGCCCGATGTCTTCGGGATCTTCACCGCCGACAAGAAGCTGGTGTGGGCGCCCGCCGGTGGTGCGCTCGACGCGAAGGATCTGAGCGACCTCGCCGCCGTCGAGAAGGCGGTCGCGGGCAACGTGTTCGCCCACCGGGTCCAGATGCTGGACGGCATCCCGTACCAGATGTCCGCCGTGCCCGTGCGCTCGATGAAAGGCGGGCGCGTCGTCGGCGGCATGCTGATCGGGGTCAAGCTCGAGCGCTACTTCGAGGAGTGGTCCGCGCAGACCGACGAGGACGAGAAGATGCGGTTCCGGCCCACGCTGATCGATGGCTCGACCGTGCTCGCGACCGCGTGGCCCGCGGACAGCCGCGCCGACCTCGCGAAGGCGCTCCAGCCCGACAAGATCCAGACGATCACGGTCGGCCAGGACACCCGCGAGGTGATCCAGCTGAAGGGAGAGTACTTCGACTACTACCCGGATCCGATGGAAGGGTACAAGGGCACGGAGCCCGGCGTGGTCGGCCGGCTCGTGATCACGCGGAGCCGCGTCAACGTCATCGATCCCGGCGCACGGATCCCGTGGATCGAGATCGCCGTCGGCGTCGGCCTGTCGCTGCTGATCGCGTTCGCGATGGGGTTCTGGATCACGCGGCCGATCAAGCAGATGGTCAAGCAGTCGCGTGACCTGCTCGCCGGCGACACCGACCTGACCCAGCGGATCGTCGTCAACTCGCGCGACGAGACGGCGGACCTCGCCGACAACATCAACCAGGTGTTCGGCCGCGTCCACTCGCTGGCGACCGGCGTGCAGTCCGCGGCCTTCCAGGTCGGCGCGTCGAGCGCGGAGATCAGCGCGGCTTCGCGCGAGATGCTCGGCGGCCTGAAGGATCAGACGCTGAAGATCGAGAGCTCGACGACGGCGGTGACCGAGCTGTCGGCGTCGATCCAGACGGTCGCAGGTAACGCGGCGCAGGCGACCGAGGTCGCGGAGCAGTCGACGACCGCGGTGAACTCCGCGGTGTCGAAGATGTCGCAGATCCAGTCGTCCGTCGACGACGCGGCGGAGAAGATGCGAGAGCTCGCCGAGAGCAGCAAGCGCATCGGCAACATCGTCGAGGTGATCCGGCAGATCAGCGAGCAGACCTCGATGCTCGCGCTCAACGCCTCGATCGAGGCGGCGCACGCCGGCGAGCAGGGCCGCGGCTTCGCGGTGGTCGCCGACGAGGTCAGCTCGCTCGCGCGGCGCGTCGGCCAGAGCGCGAAGGACATCGAGGCGCTGATCCAGACGGTGAAGGAGCAGACCCAGGCGGCGATCACGTCGATGGAGCGCGGCGCGCAGGAGGTCGGCACCGGGTCGGAGGCCGTGACGTCGACGCTGACCGGCCTCGGCCAGCTGATCACGGTGGTCAAGGAGACCGCGACAGCCGTGCAGGAGCAGGCGATGGTCTCCGACGAGATCGCGCGCAACATGGACGCGGTCCGCCACATCGCCACCGAGGTGCTGTCGGGCTCGGAGGAGTCGGTCGTGCAGGCGGAGCGGCTGCACGAGCTCGCGTTCGAGCTCGAGGAGTCGATCGGCGGCTTCAACCTCGACGGCACCAAGCTCGTGAAGCGCGGCGACAACGGCGGCAAGCGGCTCGATGCGGCCCCGACGAAGCGGCTGCCTCCGAAGAAGCCCGCCCCCTCGACCGGAGCGAGCGACTGATCCGTGGGGCTCGCGCCCGACATCCTCGCCGGCGTCGCCCGCCGGCTCGCCGAGCACGCCGGGCTGAAGCTCCCCGCGTGGGTCGTCGACGCGCGCACGCAGGCGAGGATCGCGGCGCTCGGCACCACGCCCGCGGCGTACGTCGAGCTGCTCGGCAGCGGCCGCGGTCAGGCCGAGCTCGGCGCGCTGGTCGAGGCGGTGCGGGTCGGCGAGTCGAGCCTGTTCCGGCACAAGCCGCAGATCGCGGCGCTGCTCGACGCGGTCGTGCCCGCGATCCGGGCGCGCGGGCGGCGCTCGCTGCGCGTGTGGAGCGCGGGCTGCGCCTCGGGCGAGGAGCCGTACACCCTGGCGATCGTGCTCTCGCGCGCGCTGCCCGGGGTCTCGATCGCGGTGCATGCGACCGACGTCTCCGCGGAAGCGCTCGCGATGGCCGAGGCCGGCAGCTATCCCGCCTCCGAGCTCGCCGACGTCCCGGACGACTACCGCGATGCGTTCGCCATCGTCGGGAACGGCGAGGAGATCGAGGTCGCCGGTGACCTGAAGCGCCTCGTGACGTTCGAGCGCGCGAACCTGCTCGACGGGCCGGCGCCGAAGAACTGCGACATCGTGTGGTGCCGCAACGTCCTCATCTACTTCTCGCCCGAGGCGCGGCGCCGCGCGATCGATCGGCTGATCGCGGCGACCAGCCCGGGCGGCGTGATCTTCGTCGGGTACAGCGAGTCGCTGCGCGACGTCGACGAGCTCGCGGCCCAGCGGGCCGGAGAGGCCGTGTTCTACGTGCGCCGGCCGCGCGAGGACTCCGGCCGGCCCCCGATCCCGAGCTTCGACGCGAAGACGCCGGTGCCCCAGCTCGAGCGCAGGACGCCGGTGCCGATGGCGGCCGTGAAGCCTCCGCCGGAACCGTCGCCCGCGGAGGACACGCTGATCGTCGCCGGCACGCCCGATCCCCGCGCGCTCACGCGCGAGCTCGGGGAGCGGCTCGCGATCGGAGGACTGCAGCGGCTGACCGTCGAGCTCGATCGCGCCGAGCTGCTCGCCGACGAGCTCGCCCCGGTGCTGCGGCGCGCCCAGGCCGCCGCGCGCACCGCGCACGTCGACCTCGTGCTGCGCACCACCCGACCGGGCACGCGCCGCTGGCTCTCGCGCCACGGTCTCCTCGACGAGGAGGACCCGCGATGACGGGCGAGGAGCTGTGGCAACGGTTCGTCGCCGCCGGCGTCGCCGACACCGCGCGGCTCGCGGCGGCGGCCGACAACGCGGCGGAGCTGCCCGCGCTGGGGCACCTCGCGTTTCGCATCGTCCTGTCGAGCCTGCTCATCGGGGCCGAGGAGGTCGGCCGGCTCTCGCTCGCG
Source organism: Myxococcales bacterium (assembly GCA_016794545.1). Taxonomy (GTDB): domain Bacteria; phylum Myxococcota_A; class Polyangia; order Haliangiales; family Haliangiaceae; genus JABFXX01. The sequence goes on along the minus strand of JAEUJX010000168.1, from coordinate 4,905 downwards.
ATCGAGCGCGCGATCGATCGCGAAGGCGGGCCCGGCTCGCCGGGGCTGACCGCCGCGATCGGGACCCTGCGCGCGGCGTTCGTGCAGCTCGCGAACGCGGACAAGTCGGGCGCGCGCGTCGAGAACCTCGATCTCGGCGCGGACGTGCAAGCGCTCGAGGCCGTCGGCTCGGGCCCCGTCCGCTCGGCACGGGCCGCTCCGGCGGCGCCGTCCCCTCCCCCGCCAGCGGCGGCGCCAGCCTCCGGCGGCGCGGCGAGCTTCTCGTGGACGCCCGCGGTGGACGACGACATGATCGAGCTGTTCTTCGACGAGGCAGGCGAGCGCGTCGAGGCACTCGCCGGCAAGCTCGTCGACATGGAGCGGCGGCCCGACGACGCGGAGCTCCTGCGCGACGTGTTCCGCGACATGCACACCGTGAAGGGCTCCTCCGCGATGGTCGGGCTCGTGCCGATCAACGCGCTCGCGCACGCGGCCGAGGACCTGGTCGGCCAGATCCGCGACTCGGGCCGCGCGGCCGATGGAGCCGTGGTCGACGCGCTCCTCTCCGCGCTCGACGGGCTCCGGGACATGCTCGCGCAGGCCCGGGCCCGCGTGCCGATCACGGTCGATCCCACGCCGATCGTGGCGCGGCTGCGCAACCCCGGCGCGCCCGTCACCGCTCCGGCTCGCCCCGCCGTCGCCGCGGCGGCCCCGGCGGCCGCGCCGACAGCGCCGGTCGCGAGCGCCGAGGCCCGCGCGACGATCCGCGTCGACTTCGACAAGCTCGACCGCCTGATGAACCTGGTGGGCGAGCTGGTGCTCGGCCGCGACGGGCTGCGCGGCGCGGTGTCGTCGCTGTCGTCGATCACGGCGGAGCTCGCCGCCGATCGCGGCGTGGCGCGCAAGGTGGCGAGCGCGCGCAGCGCGAGCGGCGGTGCGGTCAACGCACGGCTCGACAACCTCGGCGAGGAGCTCTCGCGCGTCGAGCGCGTGCTCGCGGAGGTCACCCACGACCTCGACCACGGCACCGACCGGCTCGACGCGATCTCCGACGAGCTGCGCGAGCAGGTGATGCGCCTGCGCATGATCCCGGTCGCGGGCGTGTTCCGCAAGCACGTCCGCACCGTGCGCGACCTGTCGGCGAACCTCGGCAAGCGCGCGCGGCTGGTGCTGGTCGGCGAGGACACCGAGCTCGACAAGCTGCTCGTCGAGGCCGTCGACGAGCCGCTCATGCACCTCGTCCGCAACGCCGTCGATCACGGCCTCGAGGCGCCGGAGGTCCGCACCGCGGCCGGCAAGCCGGCGGAGGGCGTCGTCAAGCTCGCCGCCTCGCACCGCGGCAACCAGGTCGAGATCCGCGTCTCCGATGACGGCAAGGGCCTCGATCCCGCGAAGCTGAAAGCGAAGGCGGTCGAGAAGGGCGTGATCACGGCGGACGAGGCCGAGGAGATGGACGACCGCACCGCGCGCGAGCTGATCTTCCGCGCCGGGTTCTCGACCGCCGCCCAGGTCAGCGAGGTCTCGGGGCGCGGCGTCGGCATGGACGTCGTGCGCCAGACCATCGTCACGCGTCTCAAGGGATCGATCGAGGTCGAGTCCACCCCCGGCCAAGGGAGCGCCTTCGTGCTCAAGCTGCCACTCACGCTCGCGATCATCCAGGTCGTCGTCGCCCGCGCCGGCGGCGAGACGTTCTGCATCCCGCTCGACATCGTCCAGCGCGTGCTCGCGATCAAGTCGAGCGAGGTCGAGATGATCGGCGACCGCGAGGTCTGCGTCGTGCGCGGCAAGCACGTCCCGCTGATCCGCCTCGAGCAGGTGCTCGAGCTCGACGACCACGCAGATCCGGCGGAGCTGCAGCTCGTGCTCGTCGAGCACGGCGGCGGCGCCTACGCGCTGGTGTGCGACCAGCTGATCGGCAAGCGCGAGATCGTGATCAAGTCGCTCGGCCCGCTGCTCGCCGGCGCGAAGTGCGTCGCCGGCGCGACGCTGCTCGCCGACCGGGTCGCCCTGATCCTCGACGTGCCCGCGATCATCGCGCGCGGCCTCGCGCAGCCGGGCGGCGTGCGCAGGGTGCGCCGCGAGGCGGCCTCGGCCGGCACGGGCTCCCACATCCTCCTCGTCGAGGACTCCGACATCGTGCGCGAGGCGCTGCGCCGGCTCCTCGTCGACGCCGGCTACGTGGTGACCGTCGCCGTCGATGGCCAGCACGGCCTCGAGCTGGCGAAGTCGCGCAGGTTCGACCTGATCTCGACGGACGTGATGATGCCGCGGATGGACGGCTACGAGCTGACCCGGGCACTGCGTGCGATGCCCGAGTACGCCGAGACGCCGATCGTGATGGTCACCAGCATGGGCGAGCGCATCGACCGCGTGCGCGGCTTCGACGCGGGCGTCGACGAGTACATCACCAAGCCCCACGACCGCACGCAGCTGCTCAAGGCGGTACGCAAGCTGCTCGGCCACGCCTCGAAGGAGGAAGAGTCGACGTGAAGGAGGCGGCGTGAACATCGTGATCGTCTCCGACGAGCCGGTCCTCGCGCAGCTCGCCCGACGGCCGCTCGAGCCGCTCGGCCACACCGTGACCGCCGTGACCTCGGTCGCCGAGCTCGAGGCGCGGATGACCGAGCTCGCGCCGCGGGCCGCCTTGTTGCCGCGCCGCCTGCCCGACCGCTCGCTCGCCGACACCATCGCGATGCTGCGCGCGGGCGACGAGCCGACCGCCGCGATCATCGTGGGCGTGGCGCCGGCCGACCGCCTGGTCGCCCGCGAGGTCGACGCCGACGGCTTCCTGCTCGTGCCGTTCTCCGACGCCGAGGTCCTCGACGTGTTCGGCGCGACGACGCGCGCGAAGCGCCTGATCATCGTCGCGGACGACTCGCCGCTGATCCACCGCCACACGGTGCCGATCCTCGAGGACGAGGGCTACGAGGTGCTCTCGGCCTACGACGGCGAGGAGGCGGTCGCGCTCGCGCGCGCGAAGGGGCCGGACCTCGTGATCACCGACGTCGAGATGCCGAAGCTCGATGGCTACGGCGTGTGCAAGGCGCTGAAGGCCGACGAGGCGCTGGCGCACGTGCCGGTCTTGATCTGCAGCTCGCTCGGCCAGGCCGCGGATCTCGAGCGCGGGTTCGACGCCGGCGCCGACGACTACCTGGTGAAGCCGGTCATCCCGGAGGAGCTGGAGACCCGCGTGCGTGCGCTGCTCGCCGGCTCCTTGCCGGCGTCGCGCGAGCGCGTGCTCGTCGTCGACGACTCGCCGGCCCAGCGCCACTACGTCGCGGACTGCCTCGCGCGCCAGGGCTTCGTGGTCACCACCGCCGAGAACGGCAAGCTGGCGCTCGAGAAGGCGCAGCAGATCCGGCCGGCGCTGATCGTCAGCGACTACGAGATGCCGGTGATGACGGGCTTCGAGCTCGTGCACTCGCTGCGGCGCGACCCGGAGCTGAGACAGATTCCGGTGATCATGCTGACCGCGCGCGACAGCAAGCGCGACATGGCGCAGATGCGCGCCGCCGGCGCGTCGGCGTACCTCGTGAAGCCGTTCTCGCAGGACAAGTGCCTCGCGCTCGTCGAGCGCACGCTCGCGGAGCGCCGGCTGATCGCGTACAAGGAGGCCTCGGCGCTGTTCATCTCCGAGGGCGCGCGCGCCGCCGCGGAGGAGCGCGCGCTGCGCGGCGAGACGCTCGCGTTCCGCGCCGACGCCCGCACGGTGAGCGTGATGTTCTCGGACCTCGTCGGGTTCACGCCGATGTCGGCGAACATGACGCCGCTCGAGCTGATCACGCTGCTCAACGACTACTTCGACGTGATGTGCCCGATCGTGAAGCAGCACGGCGGGGACATCGACAAGTTCATCGGCGACGCGATCATGGCGATCTTCGACGAGGTCCGCGGCCAGCCGCCGGCCGCCGTGCGTGCGACCCGCGCGGCGCTCGGGATGCAGGCCGCGATGGTCGAGTTCAACGCGGCGCGCGGCACGACCCTGTCGATGCGCATCGGCGTCAACACCGGCCCGGTGATCCGCGGAGACCTCGGCTCGCGGGTCGTGCGCCGCGACTACACGGTGATCGGCGACACCGTGAACCAGGCGAACCGCTACGAGGCCAAGGCCCCGCACGGCGCCGTCCTGGTCTCGGCGTCGACGCGCGCGGTGCTCGGCGACCGCGCGGTCGTGAAGGAGGTCGCCGGCCTCGAGCTCAAGGGCGTGAAGGCGCCCGTCACCGGTTACGTCGTGGTCTCGCTCGCGGAGGAGCCTGAATGAGCAAGAAGATCCGGGTCCTGATCGTCGACGACTCGCTGTTCATGCGCGCCGCGATCGCCAAGACGCTCTCGATGGGCAACTTCGAAGTCGTCGGCCAGGCGAAGGACGGCAAGGACGGGCTCGCGCAGATCCTGAAGCTCCAGCCCGACGTCGTGACGATGGACTTCAACATGCCGGGCATGAACGGCGCCGAGACCGTGCGCGAGGTCATGAAGCAGCGCCCGACCCCGGTCGTGATGTTCTCCGCGCACACCAAACAGGGCGCGAAGGAGACGTTCGACGCGCTCGCGGCCGGCGCGGTCGACTTCGTGACCAAGCCCGCCGGCGAGGTCTCCGTCGACCTGTCGAAGATCGCCGACGACCTGATCGCGAAGCTCACGGCCGCGGCGGCAGCGAAGCCGCGCGCGATGACCGCCGTCGCGCCGGTGCGGAGCTCGGGCTCGTTCTCGGCGTCGTCGGGCAAGACCCCGCTGCCGCTCGGCGCGCCGCGGCTGTGCGTGATCGCGATCTCGACCGGCGGACCGGCGGCGCTGTCCGAGCTCATCCCGGCCCTGCCCGGCGAGCTCAAGCTCGCGATCGTCGTCGTGCAGCACATGCCGGCGGGGTTCACCGCGGCGCTCGCCGAGCGGCTCGATGCCGCGAGCCGCGTCAGCGTGCGCGAGGCG
>JAEUJX010000156.1 GCA_016794545.1 Myxococcales bacterium | reverse complement strand
CACGTGCATGGACTGGACGTCGGCGTCGGGGGACGCGACGCTCGCGAACAAGGCGTACGTCGGCCACTCGTGGCCCGCGCAGAGCGGCACGGGCTGGATCCAGTCGCACCGCATGCGCGGCTGTCTGCCGGGCGTCAACCTCGTACAGAACGGCCCGGGCACGGGCAACTGCGTCGGCTGCGGCGGCGGGTGGGGTGGGATCTACTGCTTCGCGCTGACACCGTGAAGCTGGCGCAGGCGGCGGCGATCGCCGGCGCGCTGCCGGGCGTCACGGTCGGCGCGACGTGGGGGAACCGCACCTGGCTCGTCGGGACGACGCCGTTCGCGTGGGAGCGGCCGTTCAGCAAGGCGGACCTCGCACGGTTCGGCGACGAGGTGCCGCCGTCGGGCGACATCCTCGCGGTGAAGGTCGAGAACCTCGATGCGAAGGACGCGCTGCTCGCGATCGGGCTGCCCGGGTTCTTCACCATCCCGCACTTCAACGGCTACGCCGCCGTCCTGATCGAGCTGCGGAAGGCGCGCGTGCGGGACGTCCGCGCGGCGATCACGGCCGCGTACCAGGTGGCCGTGACCTCGCCGCCCCGGCGCACGCGATGCCAGCCGAGACGCGCCGCCCGTCGCACGGCCCGGAGCTGAGGTCGCCGCGTGCGTACGTGGATCGTCGCCGGGGTATCATCGACACATGCCGCTGACGAGGGAGGGTCTGGTCGCTCATCGCGAGGCCACCGCCGGCGAGCCGCTGCACCGGCACGTGTGGTTCTTTCACGCCCACGTCTACTTCGATCCGGACCACGAGGCGGAGGCCCGCGCCCTGCGCGCCCGGATCGGCGCCGAGCTCGCGCCGGGCGGGCACGTCCAGCTCGACTCGATCATGCCGCAGCCGATCGGCCCGCACCCGGTGGGCAACTTCGAGGTGCTGTTCACGCGCGACGCGTTCGCCGACGTGATGACCTGGTTCCAGTTCAACCGGCCGGCGTGGATGAGCATCCTGATCCATCCGTGCACCGAGAAGATGGAGCTCGACCACAGCGCGCGCGCGATCTGGTTCGGACCGCAGCTCGTCATCGATCTGACGTACCCGCGCCTGTCCGATGACAAGACGGCGGCGACCGGCCGCAGCGCGGTCGACGCGATCGACGCTTCCAAGGCACACTAGGGCCGGATGGTCGAGCGCTTCGGATCGTACGAGATCTACGAGAAGCTCGGCTCGGGCGGACTCGCCGCCGTGCACCTGGCGCGGACGCGGGCCGTGTCGAACCCGGTCGCGCTGAAGCGACTGTATCCGCACATCGCGAACGTCCGCGAGCTCGTCGGCTCGTTCATCGACGAGGCGCGGCTCGCGAAGTACCTGAAGCACCCGGGCATCGCGCGCGTCTACGAGTTCGGCAAGCTGCGCGGCATCTACTTCATCGCGTTCGAGTTCGTGCCCGGACCGACGCTGCTCCAGCTGCACGAGCGCTGCACCGAGTACGTCGGCCGGATGCCGGTGATGGTGGTGCTCGAGATCGCCTACCAGCTGTGCGACGCGCTCGACCACGCGCACAACCTGAAGAACGAGCTCGGGCTGCCGCTCGGGATCGTGCACCGCGACGTCTCGCCGCAGAACGTGATCGTGTCGACGAGCGGGCAGGTGAAGCTGATCGACTTCGGGCTCGCGAAGACGAAGCAACAGACGGTCCACAGCCAGGCCGGCATGATCAAGGGCAAGCTCAACTACGTCGCGCCCGAGTACCTCGCGGGGAAGCTCGATGCCCGCTGCGACCTGTGGGCGATGGGCGTGGTGATGTACGAGCTGCTCGCGGGGCGGCGGTTGTTCGACGCGCCCGAGCAGCACGAGATCCTCGAGAACGTGCGCTCGATGCCGATCCCGTCGCCGTCGCAGTTCAACCCCGAGGTACCGCCCGAGGTCGACGAGATCGTGCGGAAGGCCCTGACCCGCGATCCGGAGAAGCGCTGGCAGCGCGCCGGCGACATGCGCGACGCGATCGGGCAGGTCGCCGCGGGGCGCCTGACGCCGCGGCAGTTCGTGTCCTGGGTCGAGTGGGTGTTCGCGCAGAAGGAACCCCTGCGCCGCGAGGACAGCGGCGTCTCGGCGCTGCACGAGATCCTGAGCCAGGAGCTCCAAGTCGTCGGCGATCTGCCGTCGCTGGCGCAGG
>JAEUJX010000152.1 GCA_016794545.1 Myxococcales bacterium | reverse complement strand
GTGCGGGCGCCGAGGACGGTGTGCACCTCCTCCTCGAGGCGCGCGAGCGCGGCGGGGTTCCTGCCGAGCTCGTACCAGGTCCACGTCAGCATGTTCGCCGTGGTCTCGTGACCGGCGAGCAGGAGCGTCATCGCCTCGTCGCGCACCTGCGCGTCGGTGAGGCCGGTGCCGTCGCCCTCGTCGCGCGCGAGCAGGAGCATCGACAGCACGTCGCCCTGATCGGTGCCGCGCGCGCGGCCCTCGGCGATCAGGCGGTAGATGACGGCGTCGAGCATCTTCACCGCGCGGCGCATCTGGAGGTGGCGCGGCAGCGGCCACGCATAGCCGAGCGGGATCGGGGAGGTGATCGACGCGAGCATCGAGTGCATCGCGAGCTCGAGGCCGACCGCCACGGTGCGCGCGTCGCCGCGGACGTCGGCGCCGAACATCGTCCTGCCCGCGATCGCGAGCGTCATCTCCATCATCTCGGTCGCGATGTCGACCTGCTTGCCCTTGCGCCACGTCGCGAGCTGGCGCTTGGTCTCCTCGACCATCACGGTGCCGTACGCGGCGAGGCGCCTCGGCGCGAACGCCGGCGCGAGCAGCTTCCGGTGCTTCTTGTGGACCTCGCCCTCGGAGGTCAGGAGGCCCTCGCCGAGCAGTGGAGCGAGGAACTGGAGCGCGGCGGACTTCTTGAACACCCCGGCCTGCGTCACCAGGACCTCGTGGGCGAGGTCGGCGTCGCTGATCGAGTAGAGCGGGACGTGGAGGATGTTGAAGCGGGTGACCGGTCCGACCTCTGCCGCCTGGTCGTGGATGCCGAGCCGGTCCCGGCGGAACTGGAGGATGTTGCCGAGGATCGGCAGGCCCGGGAGCGCCGGCACCGACGGGACGATCTGCGGTGGCGACAAGAACGGGCTGGTAGCGGCGGCCATGTTCTGACTAGAATGCGAGCGATTACTCACATTGCCAACTCGCGTTCTGCGATCTCGCCGAAGGGGGCTCCGTGTATCGCCAAGTGAAGACCACGCCACGGAAACGGCCGCGCCAGACCCGGAGCAAGGAGACGGTGGAATCGATTCTCGGCGCGACGGCTCGGATTCTCGTGAAGCACGGCTTCGATGGCCTCACCACGAACGCGGTCGCCGACCAGGCGGGGGTCTCGATCGGGTCCCTCTACCAGTACTTCCCGAACAAGCAGGCGCTGGTCGCGGCACTGATCGAGCGCCGGCTCGATGACAAGAACGCGAGGACGCACGCCGCGCTCGCGGAGGTGGCCTCTGCGCCGTTTCCGGTCGCGGTGCGCACGATGATCCGCCTCACCATCGAGAACTACGCGGCGGCCCCCGAGCTGTCGCGCGTGCTGATCGAGCAGGTCCCGCGCGTCGGCCGGATGGCGCGGATCGCCGAGCTGCACCAGGGCACGCTGAAGCTCGTGGCCGCGGTGCTCCAGGCGCGCAAGCAGGAGCTCGCCGTCCGCGATCCGGACATGGCGGCCTTCGTGCTGGTCGCGTCGATCGAGGCGATCGCGCAGCGCGCCGCGCTGTTCCAGCCCCAGCGGCTCTCGGACCCCGCGCTGATCGAAGAGACGTGCACGATGGTCACGCGCTACCTCGGCGTCAGCGACGGCTGATCCGCGTCAGCGCGCCGCCTGCGCCTCGCCCGTCATCGGCACGAACCGGACCTCGAATAGCCGCTCGACGGTGGTCGTGCCGTCGGCCTGCTTCACGTGGACCTCGAGGTGCTGCTCGTACTCGCCGACCGGGATGACGAGGCGCCCGCCGACGGCGAGCTGCTCGACGAGCGGCGCCGGCACCTCGGGAGGTGCGGCGGTGACCACGATCGCCTGGAACGGTGCGGCGTCGGGCCAGCCGCGGTACCCGTCGCCGGTGCGCAGGTGAATCTTCGAGTACCCCATCCTCTCGAGCAGCGCCTTCGTCCGCCTCGCGAGCGGCTCCACGATCTCGATCGAGTAGACGTCGGCGCCGAGCTCGGCGAGGACGGCCGCCTGGTAGCCGCTGCCGGTCCCGACCTCGAGCACGCGCTGCCCGGGTGAGAGCTTCGCGGCCTCGGTCATCGCCGCGACGACGTAGGGCTGGCTGATCGTCTGGCCCTCGCCGATCGGCAGCGGCCGATCCTCGTAGGCGCGCTCGCGGATCTCGAGCGGCACCATCTCGTGTCGCTTCACGCGGCGCATCGCCTCGAGCACCTGCGGATCGGACACGCCGCGCGCCTCGATGGAGCTCGTGACCATGCGAAGCCGCTCGGCCGCGCGCTCGGGATCCGCCGGAGCCGTCTCGCGGTCCTGCGGGTCGGGCGCGGGGGCACGGCGCTGCTCGGAGCGGCAGCCGAGCGCCGCGGCGATCGCGATCCAGACGAGAGGCCGCACGGGCGAAGCGTACCCGACACCCCCCGCGCGGCACGTGGGATCGTTCCCGGCCCGCCGCCTGCGTGCAGGCCCGTGCCGATCCGCGCTCGTGGTCGAAATGCAGGAACAGCGTGCCCGGGCGGTTGATCCCGGACAGGGGGTGGGCGAACGTCCGCGCGATGCGCCAGGTGGTCGCCTGCTCGATCCTGCTCCTGGTCGGGTGCCCGAAGAAGTCGCCGGGGCCGACCACGCAGCAGCCGCAGCTCCCGGGCGTGGGTTGCCCCTCGGCGAGCGGCGTCTATGTCGCGTCGTTCGTCTCGCCGCAGCCGGGCGAGCAGGGCCACACCGGCTGGGTGCTGCCGCTGCACGCGGCGAAGGTCGACTCGGTCGACGGGCGGCCCGGCTACGCGACGATCGACGCGCAGACGGCGCAGGCCGCGGGCGTGCCCGCCGCGCCGCCGCACGTGTGGCTCGTGCTGCCGAACGCGCCGAGCTGCAAGCCGACGCTCGGCAGCTACTACGCGGCGGCGCTCGACTCGCCGCCGAACCTCTCGTACGGCGTCGAGCTCGTCGGCTGCCCGGCGCCGCAGGATCCGAGCGACGCGGTCGCGATCGTGCTCGCCTCCGAGGCGCCGCCGTCCGACTGCAAGGTGTACCCGCCGCGCCCGGTCGCCGCGCGGCTCGGCGAGGTCGACAAGAACGGCACCTGGTCGCGGCCGACGAAGGACACGCCGATCCCGGCGTCGTTCGCGCCGGCGGTGCCGCAGCGCGTCTGCACCGCGCCCGACTGCGAGATGCTGTGGTCGATCGCC
>JAEUJX010000101.1 GCA_016794545.1 Myxococcales bacterium | reverse complement strand
GCAGATCCTCGCCGCGCTCGACGCGGCGGCGGCCAGCCCGGCGACGTGGCCGGTGTTCGTCACGGGCGAGGGGCCGAGCCTCCGCGAGCTGCATGCGCTGCGGTTGGTCGGCGCGCGTGCGAAGGACTCCGCGGACTGGGTGATCGTGATCGAGCGCTTCGAGGGCTACACGTTCCACAACTGCCGCATCCAGCGCTACGTCTACGGCGAGCACGGCACGAACGGTCTGCGCGAGGACCTCCGCGTGCCGGTCGTGCCCCAGATGCTGCCGGAGCACCCGGTCCAGGACCGAGATCACGAGATCGTCGAGGCGCCCGACTACTGGACGATGCGCGACAACGCGCCCGCGCAGATCGCGAAGATCCGCGCGGTGCTGCGCGCCGAGCCCCAGCGGTTCTTCGTGCCGCCGGCGGCGCTGGTCGCGCAGCTCGGCATCGCCGATCCCGCGCTGGTGATCGAGGCGACCGCGTTCGAGCACACCGCCGGCGATCCGTTGCCGTCGTCGGTCGGCTCGTACCTCTCGCTCGCGGACGCGCTGGTCGCCGGCGATGCGAGCCCGTTCGCGCCGGGCAAGCCGAACAACACCTACGCCGCGTGGGCGAAGTCGGTCGCCGAGCACGAGGCCGCGCAGGGCGGCGAGGACGACGAGGACCAGGACGACCAGGGCCAGGACGAGGACTGAGCGCGGGATTCAGTCGCGCGGCGCGGAGGACTCCGCCGGCGGCGCCTCGAGCCGGCGGTAGAGCGAGCGGCGGTCGATGCCGAGCACGCGCGCGGCGTGCGTCTTGTTGCCGCCGACCGAGGCGAGGACCTGGCGGACGTAGCGCCGCTCCATCTCGTCGAGCGTGATCATCGCCGTGGGCGTCATCTCGAGCTCGAGGCGCGTGGGCTCGAACCTCTGGAGCTTCGGCGGCAGGTCCTCGACATGGATCACGCCGTTGCCGCAGATCGCGACGGCGCGCTCGATGCAATTCTCGAGCTCGCGCACGTTCCCGGGCCAGTCGTACTCGACGAGCTTGCGCGCGGCCTCGGGGCTGATCGAGGGCGCGGGCCTGGACGAGCGCGCCGCGACGCGATCGAGCACGTGCTGCGCGAGGAGCAGCACGTCGCCGCCGCGGTCGCGCAGCGGCGGGACAGGGATGGCGACGACGTTGATGCGATAGAACAGATCCTCGCGGAAGCGCTTCTCCTCGATCTCGGTCTCGAGATCGCGGTTCGTCGCGGTCACGACGCGCGCGCGGATCGGCACCTCCTCGTCACCGCCGACCGGGCGCACCGTGCGCTGCTGGAGGACGCGCAGCAGCTTGACCTGCATGTCGAGCGGCATCTCGCCGATCTCGTCGAGGAAGATCGTGCCCGCGCCGGCCTGGAGGAACAGGCCCGAGCGCGAGGTCTTCGCGTCGGTGAACGCGCCGCGGACGTGGCCGAACAGCTCGCTCTCGAGCAGGTTCGCCGGCACCGCGCCGCAGTTGATCGCGACGAACGGCTCGTTCTTGCGGGCCGACAGATCGTGCAGCGCGCGGGCGACGCGCTCCTTGCCGGTGCCGGACTCGCCGGTGATGAGGACGGTCGCGTCGGCGTCGGCGACGCGCCGGATCATCGCGGTGGTCTCGCGCATCGCCGCGCTCGAGCCGATCATGCCGGGGATCGCGGTGGACACGCTGGCCGCGCTCTGGAGGCGCCGGACCTCGCGCTTCATCGTCACGTGCTCGAACGCGCGCTCGAGCACGACCGCGAGGGCGTCGATCTTCACGGGCTTCGTGACGTAGTCGTAGGCGCCGGCGCGCACGGCGGAGATCGCCGTGTCGTACGTGCCGAGCCCGGTCAGCATGATCGGCAGGATGTGCGGATGGCGGATCCGCAGCTGCTCGCAGAGCTCGACGCCGGTCATCCCCGGCATCTGGATGTCGCTGACCACGACGTCGATATCGTGGTCGCGCAGGTACTCGAGGCACGCGGCGGCGGAGCCGACCGCGCGAACGTCGAGCTTCTTGCGCGCGAGGGCCTCGCAGAGCAGCCCGCGCGTATCTTCGTCATCATCGACCAGCAGTACAGATGCCATGGGGTTCCTCCGTCGCAGCTCCGCCCATACAGGCCGCGCGCCATCGCCACATTCGCGGAACTACCGAGAACTTCACGGCACCTGCGCGCGCGCACGGCACGAAGCGAGCGAGCGCGATCGCACGTCGGTTCGCGAGCGCACGGTCCGCACCTCCCCAGCACGTCAGGGATTCTCCGATCCTCACGAACCGGTGCGGTTCTCCGCAGTGGCCGACTCGGAACCTCGCCACGCGGTGCGCCGAACACTCCGGACGCTTCCGTGCTGGCCGAACGGTCTTCGGTTCTGGCAAGGTGGTCGGCAGATGTCCGCCGGCGTAGCCCTCGAGAGGTTGGAGGCCTGCGACCTCTGCGGCGACCGCAGCTTCCAGCCCCGCAAGGAGTGGAAGGACCTGCTCCTGTTCGGCCCCGAGAGGTGGCGGCTCGTCGAGTGCGAGACCTGCCGGCTCAACTTCATCAACCCGCGCCCGACCCGGTCCGCGATCCCGACGTTCTATCCCGATGACTATCCGGCGCACGTCGCGCCGGCCACGCAGCCGAAGTCGTGGCACCGGGTCGCGTCGGCGAAGGACGCGCCCGCGCCGGGGCTGTGGAACCGGCTGCGGCTCCACTTCCGCCAGGACATCTCCTGGTACCGGTTTCCGCGGTGGCACGGCGACGGCCGGGTGCTCGACATCGGCTGTGGCAGCGGTGGTCGCTACCTCGACGTGCTGAAGGGCCTCGGCTGGACGACGTATGGCGTCGAGCCGTCGCAGCAGGCGGTCACGCACGCGACCGCGAAGGGACACCACGCCGTCGTCGGCAGCGCCGAGGAGCAGCACTTCGACGACGAGAGCATGGACGTCGTGACCATGTGGCACGTGCTCGAGCACACGCACTCGCCGCGGAAGGCGCTCGAGAGCTGCTTCCGGACGCTGCGGCCCGGCGGCCAGCTCTCGCTGTGTGTCCCGAACTGGAACAGCTCCCAGGCCGCGATCTTCGGCCGCTACTGGTGGAGCTGCGATGCGCCCCGTCATCTGTTCCAGTTCACGAAGCAGACGCTGACGCGCTACCTCGAGGACGCTGGCTTCCGCATCCGCATGATCCGCACGCGCACCGGGGCCACGAGCTGGCAGCGCGCCTACCGCGGGATCGCGAACGACCTGCTCGGCACGCGCTGGCAGAAGGACTCGAAGTTCCTGATCACGGTGTCGGACGGGCTCGTGGCGGTGCTGTCGGCGGTGCGGTTCTTCGGCGTCGGCGCCGAGCTCCGCGTGATCGCGGAGCGCCCGGCGTGACGCCGCCGGTCACTCGACGCGCGTGAACACGTGATCGCGCGGCGCGTCCTCGTGACAGCTGACGCACAACCCGGCGCCGACACCGTCGGCGACGACCGAGCTGCCGTAGAGCTCGTACCAGTACCAGCCCGCGTCGAGCTTGCGCGCGACCGCGAAGCCATTCGGCGCGCCGCTCGACGTGAAGAGCTCCTTCACCGCGACGGCGCCGACCGGATACGGCCCCGCCGCGGACGCCGACAGCGCGGCGTTGCTGCAGATCCGGTTCATCCCGTGCGCCCCCGGCGGCCGCGCGGGGTGCGGCGCCAGCTCGCAGGCCCACGCGCGATAGTGACCCGCAGCGAGCCACGTGGTGAGCGCGGCGTGCCCCTGCGGCGCGAGCTGCGCCTCGTCGGTCGAGGCGGGGGCCGCATCGACCCCGGGATCGGGGGCGCGATCGCTCGCGCAGGCGCCGAGGCCGAGAGCGAGCGCGATGGTGATCCGAACGGTCGACATGGATGCCCGTACGCGGGACTCGGCGTCGGGTTACCGGTGGCCGCACTCGTGAGTGCTCCGTGCGGTCCTGACCGTAATTTCTGGCAGGATCTCACAAAGACCTCGGCGCGACGCCCCCGCCGACGGTCGTGAGCCACGTTCCGCGCTCGGAGCGCGTGCGGCGTGAGCCGAAACGAGCGCGGTCTGCGCGTCTGCATGCATGACACCTCGACTCTCGGTTCTCGTGGCTTCGCTCCTGCTGTTCTCCGCGTGCTTCGACGAAGTGCCCCACTCCACGGACTCGCCCCGCGCACAGGACAGCGAGACCGGCGATCCTGTCTATCCCTCGCTCACGAACTTCTGCCGCACGATGACGATCAGCGGCAACGTGTTCTACAACGACCTTCGCACGCACGGCCGGTTCTCGCTCCGCGACCGGGAGGGTGGCGGCACCGGCGCGGCCGAGCCGTATGGCGACGGCGACGACCGCAACTACCTCGCGCTGCGTGATGCGCAGGTCGACCTCTACGAGGTCGACACCACCTGGGACGCGCGCTACGCCGGCTGCGAGGAGACGCACAAGGTCGGCAGTGCGACCGTGCAGAAGGACGGCTCGTTCACGTGGACGGGACAGGTCTGCGAGTACTGCGGTACCGACCCCGACGGTGGTCAAGACGCGAGCCTGTCGATCGGCGCGAAGGTCTTGCTGCGCCACTGCACCGACCCCGAGACCCGCTGCTTCTCCGTCGCCGACCCGCAGGGCGACGGTGTCAGCGATCACTACCAAGACGAGTGGGGCGGCGTGACCTGGTCGAAGTGGATGACGGGCGCTTCGAACACTCAGCCGAAACAGACCGCTGGAACGTCGCCGAGCCTCGGGACGACGTACTTCGAGGGCGCGAGCCCCACCAGCCAGTCCGCACGTGCTGCGAACGTGTTCTCGTCGCTCGTCGACGTGACGCGGAAGATGCACCTCCAGGCCGGCGTCGCATTCGGTCGAGACGAAGTGGTCACGTACTTCCCGAACGTGATCGGCGGGATCGCGCACTCGCACGAGACCGGACGGTTGTGCGTCACCGATCCAGGCGCGGGCGACTGGCTGGACGGCGACGTGGAGATGCACGAGTACGGCCACCTCCTGCACTACTGGGAGTGGGCTAACCAGGGCAAGTGGGTCTCGTATGCCTACGACAGCAACGGCGATGGCTTCGTCACCCCTGAAGAGACCGAGGAGTCGTACTCGCAGCAGGAGTACGCGAACGCCGCGTTCAAGGAGGGCTGGGCCGACTTCGTCGCCGGCGTCACGCTCGACAACACCGGCTCGTGGCTCGGTTGCGACGGGCTCGAGACGGGAAATGATCAGGCATGTCCGGGCGGCATCTGCCCGCAGGGCCGTCATTACTTCTCCGACGTGACCAGCGTGCTGTGTGACCTCTGGGACACCGAGAGTGACTGCGAGACGCGCGATGGTGTCGAGTACTGCGACACCACCGATCTGACGGTGAACGAGATGCTCGACGCGCTCCACGACGTCTGGATCCACGCCTCCCAGACCGACAGGGACATCGTGATCGATGCCGACGCGAACGACCCCGCGATCCTCGGGACGTTCGGCGTCTGCACGCTGTTCGACGAGCTCTCGAACGTGGGCGAGACCTTCAAGGTCTCCGGGCTCGACTGCGGCTCTTGACGCTGAATCGTTGTGGCGCGGGGCAGAGTTGAACTGCCGACCAAGGGCTTATGAGTTTCGGGATGACGGTCCCATCGACACTTAGCGACTCGCAAGAACTGGTGACTAGTCGCCTGTTGTCGTCGCAAATCTAGGGTTTCTGTACTGGCGAGTCCCATCGAGTCGTGGCAGCCTTGGTGACTAGGCGGTGACTAGAAACCGCTAACACAGGGGTGCGAGGAAATGGCCAGGATTAGTTTGACGGATGCGACGGTGAAGCGGCTGACGCTTCCAGACGGCAAGCCCCAGGCGATCTACTGGGACAAGGAGTTGGCGGGGTTCGGGGTGGTGGTCGGAAGGACCTCGAAAACGTTCATCGCCAATGGCTGGGTCTCCGGCACCGGCAAGAAGAAGCGCATCGCGATCGGCCAGGCGGGAGAGCCGGGTCCCGAGGGCGCGCTCTGGAACGTGCCCCTGGCTCGCAAGCAGGCACGGGTCCATCTCGGGCGGATGTCGGGTGGCGAGGCGCCGAAGCAGCTCCGGCGCAACAACGGGGCGGGACCTACGCTCCGCGACGCCTACGACGCGCACATCGACAAGTTGCGAAAGAAGCAGCGTGCCGAGGCAACGATCGAGACGCTGGAGAAGGGCCTGCCGAAGTACCTGAGCGACTGGATGGACCGACCGATCTCGGACCTGACCGGAGAGGTGCTCGCTCAGGTTCACGAGCGCATCAAGGCGCAGGCGAAGGCGCGCGCGAACGCGAACCCGCAGAACCCGAAGGGCGGGGCGCTCGCGAACCGCGTGATCGCGCAGGTGAGCGCGTGTTGGTCCACGCTGAACAAGCGCCTTAGCGGCGCGCTCGGCACCTGGAACCCCGCCAAGAGCGTGGAGAAGGACACGCTCAAACCCAAGCGCGCGCGCCTCGATGACGTGGCGCTGCCCGACTGGTACGCACGCGTCAAGACGATGAGGAGCGCGATCCAGCGCGACGGCCTCGTGTTCGCGTTGTTCACCGGGCTCCGAAGCGAGGATGTTCGGTCGACACGCTTCGAGCATGTCGACGTCAATGCACGAACGCTCCGGCTTCCCGACCCGAAAGGCGGCGAAGGTCGCGCGTTCACGATCCCACTGTCCGAAACGGCGCTGGAGATCGTGGAGCGGCGGCGGAACGATAACGGCAACGTTCTGTTGATTGCCGAGGCCGGCGGCGATAACGGGTTCGTGTTTCCCGGACTCGACGCTGACGGCAACGTCGGGCCGATTGCGGATCTCCGCCAACAGGTCCACGACTCGGAAAAGAACACGCACACGCGGTTTCCGGCCGAGGACGTTCACACCCTCCGGCGTACCTACGAGAGCGTGGCGCACGAGGCCGGCATCAGCGAGTTGGATCTCCACGTACTGACGAACCACAGCTACGCCAGCCACAACGTGAATGCCACATACATCAGCCAGCACCTGACGCACCTCGCGACATGTCAGACGACGATCGAG
>JAEUJX010000094.1 GCA_016794545.1 Myxococcales bacterium | reverse complement strand
CACCGCGCGGTCGCCGACCAGGGCCCAGCCCTCGACCCAGGGCCAGCGCGCGCTGCGATCGAGCCGCCGCCGCGGGCGCGGCAGCCTCCGCACGTCGACCGCGCGCGCCCCCAGCGCCGTCGCCGACGCACGGATCGTCGGGAGGTCGACGTGCTCCGCGGTCCAGGTCTCGAGGCTCTCCATGAGCGCGCTGATCCGCGCCGCGGCGGCCGAGATGCCCTTGCCCTGCTGCGTCGAGAGTGACCGGCCCATCGGCCGCACCGCCGCCCACACCGGGATGCCGAGCGTGTCGAGCCCCGTCAGCTCCGCGAGCCGCGTGATGCCCGCGTGCTCCGCGCACGGCGAGAACCGGCGCCAGGTCGCGGCGAGCGTGGCCGCACGGTGCGTGCCGTCGCGCAGAACGCTCGGTGCGTCGAGCGGTCGGCCGTGCAGGCTGAGGGTCATGCGTCGCCCAGCATAGGTTAGTATCGCTCGGTGCGCTGTTCTCTCCTCGCGCTCGCGGTTGCCCTCGCGCTCGCCGGCTGCAAGACGGGCGGCGAGTACGTGCAGGGCGACCGCGGCGCGTCCGACATCGACACGGGCGAGACCAACGGCCGCATGTTCGACTTCGTCTCCAACAAGCCCGAGGGCGACGACTGGCAGATCCGCATCCGCGGCAGCTCGCTGTGGGCGTCGTTCTCGACCGAGGACTCGACCGACGACCTCGGCACCAAGAACCTGTCACGCAAGGAAGCGGCCAAGGTCTGGAAGCTGATCGACGCGCTCGAGATCCCGGAGCGCAAGAAGGGCAAGAAGGACGAGGACGAAGGGTACGTGCAGCTCCGCCTGCGCGAACCCGGGGGCGAGGAAGGCCACGACATCTTCACGATCTTCGTGTCGCGCGCGACCGAGGACGAGGACGTGCTCGCGCTCGCCGAGTACCTGCGCGATCTGGTGAAGAAGTACCACAAGGAAGCACCGAACTTCTGATGCAGCTCGAGCTCGTCGATTTCCGGTCCCCCGAGGTCGAGCGCATCTGGCGCGACCTCGACGATCAGGCCTCGCGGTCGTTCTTCACCTCGTGGGGGTGGATGGAGAACTGGCTCGCGTGCCTACCGCGCGATGAAGCGCCAGAGCTCGCCGTGCTGCGCGATCAGGCCAGGCCGGTCTCCGCGTTCTTCCTCCGCCGGGCGGCTCGGGTGCGCCTCGGTGTCGTGAAGAGCCGCGCGCTCTACTTCAACATCACCGGCAACCGGCAGCTCGACGAGCTGGTCGTCGAGTACAACGGCCTGGTCGGCCGCGAGGTCTCGATCGGCGTCCTCATGGACTCGCTGCCGCTCGACTGGGACGAGCTGTTCCTCCCTGCCCTGCGTCCCGATGCGTTCGGTGGCCTGTCCGAGCTCGTGTTCCGCGGCTTCAAGGTCCGGATCGAGCGCACGGTCCCCGTGCACTTCGTCGAGCTCGCGCGCGTCCGCGAGCAGGGCTACCTGAAGCTGCTCGGCGGCCAGACGCGCTCGCAGGTCAAGCGCGCGCAGCGCGAGGCGGGCGACGTCAAGCTCGAGCTCGCGAGCGATGTGGCGAGCGCGCTCGCGATCTACGAGGAGATGGTGCAGCTCCACCAGGCGAGCTGGAAGGCGCGCGGCGAGCCAGGCGCGTTCGCGGATCCGTGGTTCGATCGGTTCCACCGGCGCCTGATCGCCAAGCGCTTCGCCCATGGCGACATCCAGCTGCTTCGCCTGTCGAACCAGCACGGGCCGATCGGCGCCCTCTACAACTTCGTCCACCGCGGCAAGGTGCTCCAGTACCAGAGCGGCTTCGCGTCGTTCGAGAACAAGCACCTGAAACCGGGCTTTCTCGCGCACACCGCGGCGATCGAGCACGCCGCCGCCGCCGGTCGCGAGGTGTACGACTTCCTCGCCGGCGACGTCCGTTACAAGAAGAGCCTCGGCACGGCGAGCACCCAGCTCACCTGGGCGAAGGTCCAGCGGTTACGGCTGCGGTTCCTGGTGGAGGATCGCCTCCGTGACATCGTCCGGGCCCGCCGCGAGGCGAAGGCACGACGCCTGCAGGAAACCGACTGACCCACGTGAGTGACACCCCTCCAGAGCAGCGCGAGAAGCAGACCTGGAGTGCGTGGTTCAACCTGATCATGCTCGTGGTCGGCGGGATCGCGCTGGCCTGGCTGCTGCGCGAGACCGAGTGGCACGAGCTGCAAGACACGATCGTCGGTATCGGCCCCTGGGCCGCGCTGATCCTCGGCATCGAGCTCGCGAGCCTGCTGTGCGACGCGGGAGCGCTGCACGCGTTCATGCGGCCCGAGGCGCGGATGGTGAGCTACGCGCGCGTGCTCGGCGCGCAGGCGAGCGGCCGCGCGATCAACGTGCTGACGCCGCTGGGCGCACTCGGCGAGGCGACCAAGGTGACGATGCTCGCGGGCCACGCGCCCCGCGCACGCGTCCTGTCATCGCTCGTGCTCCTGAACGCCGCGAAGCTCTACCTCGAGGTCTCGGTCATGCTGATCGGCATCCCGATCACACTGCTGCTGGTCGACCTGCCCGACGCGATCACGCTGATGGTCGGCATCGGCGTCGCCGTGCTGGTGCCCGCGGTGATCGCGGTGGGCGTGATGATCCACCGCGGCGCCATCGCCAGCCTGGTCGGGCTCCTGCGGCGGTTCCGGATCATCGGCGCGGAGCGCGCGAAGAGCTGGAAGGAGAAGCTCACCGAGGTCGACAAGCACATCCGCGAGCTGCACAAGCACCGCACCGCGGGCACGCGGATCGGCCTGATGTTCATCCTGATCTCGAAGATCCTCTCGGTGTCGTCGACGATCCTGATCATGATCGCGCTCGGCATCGAGCTGAAGGCCTCGCTCGTCGTCGGCGTCATGTCGGTCGGCGTGCTCGTCCAGTGGGTGTCGTCGGTCGTCCCGCTCGGCCTGGGGCTCGCGGACGGCGGCAACTACGCGCTGTACTCGATGCTCGGCGCGAGCGGCGATCACGGCATGTACTTCACGATGATCTGGCGCGCGCGCACCGTGTTCATCGCGGTGCTCGGGCTCGGTGCGATGGCCGTGCTGAACGCGCTCGCGAAGTACGGGCAGTTCCGCATCGGCCGCAAGCTGCGTGACATGAAGGCCGAGCGCGAAGAGGCCGCCCCGAGCTGAGACAGAGATCGTCGTCGCACCGGTCGCATCGCCGTCGCATCGCCGTCGCATCGCCCGTCGCGCTGCCGTCGCGCGCGCGTCGCATGCATTTCTCGTCGAGAAATTGTCGACCGTCGCGCCTCGCCGTGGCTCAGTGGGACCATGCGCATCTTCATCGCTCTCGCTCTCGCTCTGTCCGCCTGTGCACCCGCCGCGACCGGCCCCGGTGGCCACGTCAACGTCGCGGTCGTCAAGAACCAGATCAGCGATCAGATCAAGTCCGAGCACGGCGATCGCACGATCACCAGCATGGGCAAGGTCACCGCGGATCGCGCGACCGTCTACACGACGAACGGCGCGGGCGTTCGCCAGGAGGAGACCTGGCAGAAGGACGCGAGCGGCTGGAAGCTCGAGACCAAGTCAGCGATGAACTGATCGGGAGTCTCGCGGCACTGTGCTAAGAGTTGTCCCAGAAGTCCGCATGCGAGCGTGACTCCTCGGACCTGCTGGTTTGCCATCGCGTTCGGTCGGACGTGGTCCGGCACAGGCCGGTCTCATTCCGGGTTGAACGCGGGGCCATGCCCGCGTTTCGCCGAGCCACCGCGACGACGTCGGGTGTGGGCGTCGGCCACGCGACGCGCCGACGCAGAGCGCGCGTCGAGCACGCGATCGCGCGTCTCAAGAACTGGCGGGTCCTTCGCGATCACCGTCGCCGCGGCCAGCATCTCGACGACACCTTCCGTGCCGTCTGCGCTCTTCACAACCTCACGATCGAATTCCGGGACAGTACTTAGCGGCTCACGGCTTCACGCCGACGGCGGCGTACAGCGCGTCCGACTTGTAGAGCACGCCCGCACGCATCGTGAACACGGTCCGGCGAAGCTGCGTGATGTCGGCCAGCGGGTCACCGTCCACGACGACCAGGTCCGCGCGCTTACCGACCGCGATCGAGCCGACCTTCTTGTCGAGCCGCAGCCCGCGTGCGGCATCGAGCGTCGCGATGCGGAGCACGTCCCTGGTCGGGATCCCGGCCAGCACGAACAGCTCCAGCTCGCGGTGGAGCCACAGCCCCGTGAGCGCGCTGTCCGTGCCCGCCACGAGGTGGACCTTGCTGGCCCACAGCGTCTTGATCATCGCGAGCAGCTGGTCGAACGACGCACGGTAGGTCGCGCGCTTCTCCGATGCGACCGGCAGCCCGTTGCTGAGGAACCACCGCTGCACGAGGATCGGCAGGCGCGCCATCAGCGGCTCGGTGCCGGGCAGGAACTTCCCGGGCTCGCCGACCAGCAGGTCCTGGAACACGCCGACGGTCGGATCGATGATGGTCTTGTGCGCGAGGAGCAGCGCGATGAAGTCCGCGAGCGGCTTCCCGGTCATCGCGACCTCCGCGGCGCGCTCGCCGACCAGGGTGAACCGCGTGATGTCGCGCGTGTCCGTGTCGTGCGTCGCGAGGAAGTTCAGGAACAGCATGTTGATGTGCTCGATCCCGTCGTAGCCGGCCTTCACCGCCTCGTGCGCGAGCATGTGCACCGGGATGTGCCCGATGACCTGCATCTTGCGCGCGTGCGCTTCCTGCGCGAGCAGCGGCACGATCTCGACGGGGACCGAGTTGTAGATCTTGATCCCCTCGTAGCCGCGTCGCGCGTAGAGCTCGACCGCGGCTCGGGCCTCGTCGGGCGTCGTCGCGGTGACCTTCGAGGACGCCGCCTTCGGACCGCGCCCCTCGATGAACCCCATGCGCACGATCGACGGGCCGATCGCCGTGCCCTCGTCGAACCGCTTCTTGAGGTCGTCGAGCATGTCGGGCTCGTTGCCGGTGTCTCTGACCGTGGTGACGCCCGAGGCGATATCGATCACGCCACCGGTCGCGTACGTGTGCGCGTGCATGTCGATCAGGCCCGGGATCAGCGCCTGGCCGTCGATCGCGAGCACGTCGATGCCGTCGGGGATCTTGACCTTCGACGTCGGGCCGATCGTCCTGATCGTGTCGCCCTGGACGATCACGGTCTGGTCCGGGATCCACACGCCCTTCTCCACGTCGAGGACGCGCGCCCCGGTGAACGCGAGCCCCGCCAGCGGGCGCGTCGCATGCTGGGTGGCGAGCTGCGCGTCCCGGGCGCGCGACATCTCGCGCTGCTTCGCGACGATCGGCTCGATCGCCGCCTCCCAGCCCTCGGGCACGACGGAGCTCCACTCCGAGACGTTGCCGAACCAGTCGCCGTCGCGATCGAACCACGTGTAGCTGGTCTCGATGGAGTGCCCCGACAGCGCGTAGCCGACGAGCGATCGGGTCTGGTCGCCAGCCGTGACGTCGAACGTCGCGACCTGCTTGACCTCGACGGCTCCGCCGGGCAAGAGCGCCAGCTTGCCGCCCGCCTTGATCGCGGCGGGGACCAGCAGCGGCTCGATCGGCATCGGAGCGATCGGCAGGAAGAACGCCGTGCCGCTCAGGGTGGCCGCGCCGACCTCGGCCTGGCTCTTCCAGGTCGCCGTGTCGCCGGTCCGGGTGAACGTCTCGTCCACCGCCGTGCCCATCACGTGGTTGCCCTTCGCCCGGAACGACTGCAGCGTCCAGTCGGGGGCGAGGCGGATGGTCGCGTCGATGTGTGGCCCCCGTCCGTTCTCGACCTCGTGGTAGACGATCGCGATCGTCCCGTCGGCCCAGGTCGAGGTGGTCATGTAGCCGGCCTTGCGCGACTGATTGATCACGACGCGCGTCTCGACCGCGGCGCTGCCCGCGCGCTGCGGCGCGCGCTGCGGCGGCTGATCGCCCTTCGGAGCAGGCAGGCAGCCGACGAGCAGACAGAGAGCCCACACCCTGGTCATGCCGCGAAGATAGCCCCATATTCCCCGGCGTTCCGCATGACCCGCACGGTCGATCTCGTGATCGCCGGAGGTGGCCCCGCCGGCATCTCCACGGCGCTCCACGTCCAGGCGGCGAACCCGCAGATCTCGACGCTGGTGCTCGAGAAGGCGCGCTATCCGCGCGAGAAGATCTGCGCCGGCGGCATCGGCGCGCGCGCGTTCCGCTGGCTCGACAGGCTCGGCGTCCAGGTCGATTGCCCGATGGTGAAGCTCGACGCGGTCGCGCTGCGCCTCGGCGGGCAGACGATCGTGACGCGCATGCCGAACATCGGCGTGGTCGTGCGCCGGGTCGAGTTCGATCACGCGCTCGCGAAGGCCGCGATCGCGCGCGGCATCGAGGTGCGCGATGGCTGCGGCGTCGCCGCGATCGCGATCGACGACGACGGCGTGCGCGTCACGACGGACACCGGCGAGGAGCTGCGCGCGAAGGCGATCGTCGGCGCGGATGGTGTGGCCGGGGTCGTGCGGAAGCAGGCCGGGTTCCCCGCGCACAAGCTGCGCGCGCAGGTCGTCGAGCTCGACACCGAGAGCGTCGCCGGCGATCAGCCGCGCGACACCGTGGTATTCGACTTCGACGCGCAGGACCTGGCCGGCTACGCGTGGGACTTCCCGACGCTCGTCGCCGGGGCACCCATGGTGTGCCGCGGTGCGTACGTGATCCGGACGCTCGGCCCCGACGACGCGAAGGCGCGACTCGGCACGTACCTGCGCGCTCGCGGCCTCGATCCGGCGCGCTACCGCCACAAGCAGTACGCGGAGCGCGGCTGGGAGCCCGGGGCGGAGATCTCGATGCCGCGCGTCCTGCTCGTCGGCGAGGCCGCGGGCATCGACATCGCCACCGGCGAGGGCATCGGCCAGGCGATCGAGTACGGCGCGGTCGCCGGGCCGTACCTCGCGCGCGCGTTCGACAGGGACGTGTTCCGGTTCTCCGACTGGGCCGCGACCGTCGCGGGGCACCACCTGGGCCGCCAGCTGTGGATCCGCCACCAGTGCTACAAGTGGTTCTATGGCCCCAAGCGCCCCGCGGTGGAGCGCGTGATGCCGCGGCTGCCCTCGCTGTTCCAGGTCGCGATCGAGGACTTCGCCGGTGTGCCGCTGTCCAAGCTCGCGCTGATGCGCGGCGCCGGGCAGTTCCTCGCCGCCTACGCGCGCGAGAAGATGCGGCCCGACGACTGATGACCCGGTCGCCCCGGCCGCGTGCGGCCGGAGCGCTCCGCGCGGTCACGGCTTGATCGCGGCGTCGATCCGCGCGGCGCGCTCGAGCGTCTCGGCGTTCGCGTTTCCGAAGTCCTCCATCTCGTAGAACGGCCGGATCTCCACCGCACCGTCCTCGAGGTAGGGATTCGGGCAGCGCTTGATCCACTCGACGCACTCCGCGAGCGACTTGCACTGGAGCACCCAGTACCCGGCGATCAGCTCCTTGGTCTCGGTGAACGGACCGTCGACGACGCGGCGCTCCTTGCCGGAGAACACGACGCGCACGCCCTTGCTGCTCGGCTGGAGCCCGCTGGCATCGAGCAGCACGCCCGCCTTCATCAGCTCCTCGTTGAACTTCATCATCTCCGACAGCATGAGCTCGCTCGGCTGCACGCCCGCCTCGGAGTCCTTCGACGCCTTCACGATGACCATGAACTTCATGACGCTTCCTGCCTTTCACGGTGGCGACGACCGAGCACGGTCCGGATCGACACGGCGTGCGCGGATCTTCGCGATTTTTCACAACCTCGCGAAATCGCGCGGGTGTATGACGCGCGGATGAAGCTCTTCGCTGCTCTCGTCCTGACCACGGGTCTCACCGGCGCTGTCCTGGCCGACACGCCTGCTCCGAAGAAGGAGGCGCCGCCGGCCAAGAAGGAGGCGCCGCCGGCCAAGAAGGAGGCGCCGCCAGCCAAGGACGCGAAGACCGACGCGTCGCCCACCGACGTGAAGCTGTTCCTCGCGTTCTTCGACAAGCTGGTCGACATCGCGGTCGCGGACAAGGACGACTGCAAGAAGATGGCCGGTGATCTCGACCGGCACATCGACGCCAACAAGGCGCTGCTCGAGAAGGCGGCCGAGGCGCAGTCCAAGGGCCAGAAGCTCCCGGACTCCGCGCGGGAGCACATGATGAAGAACGTGCAGCGCCTCATGGGTGCGATGCAGAAGTGTGGCGCGGACGCCGACGTGCAGGCGGCTCTCAACCGCATGCCGAAGGGCGGCCCGCCGCCGGCCAAGCCGGCGAAGTGAGCGAACCGGCGCGCGCGTGCCCCTCTCAGTGGTACCCCTTCGCGCCGATCTGCTTCGCGAGCGCGCTGCGGGTGTCTCCGGTGTCACGTACGCGCGCGAGCACCGACGAGAAGTCGTGCAGCGGCCGCCAGCCGAGCTGCTCGCGTGCGCGCGTGTTGTCGTACACGCGATCGATCGACGGCAGCATGCGCCAGCCGAGCCGGGCGTAGACGGCCTCGTACTCCGGCACGCGGCGGCGCACGACCGCCGGTGCATCGCGGCGCAGCTCGGCGCAGTCGGAGCGAACGAGCGGCGTCGTCGCGCTGATGATGTAGACCCCGAACCCGATCGCACCGGCGCGCTCGAGCGCCACCAGGTGCGCGCCGACCACGTCCTCGACGTCGACGCGGCGATACAGGTACTCGCTCGCCTTGAGCTCGTCCGGCGTGTAGGCGGAGGCGGCCTGGGGGCTATCGTCCTCCTCCGGAAAGAACCGCGAGGTCCGGAGGACCAGGCAAGGCACGCCCTGATTTCGGTGCGCCAGCTGACAGAGGTCCTCGGCGGCCCGCTTTGTCACCCCGTAGATGTTCTTCGGGACCGGCGCGACGTCCTCGGTGATCCAGGCCGCGGGAGTGCCGGCCGGTGGGACCAGGGCATCGCCAAAGGCGCTGGTGGTGCTGGTGTAGACGAAGGCACGGATCCGGCCGCCGGCGGCCGCCGCGGCCTCGAGAAGTCGAAGCGTTCCGCTGATGTTGGTGTCCACGAACGCCTGGCGCGTGTGGGTGGCGACGTGTGGCTTGTGCAGCGTGGCTGCATGGATGACGGCGTCCACCCCGTCCATGCAGGCCGCGGCGACATCGGGGTCGGCCACCGAGCCGACGACATCGGTGCACGGCGTCGGCCGGAGATCGACCCCGCGGACGGACCGCCCGGACGCCCGCAGCGTCCGCACGAGCGCCTCGCCGAGGTGCCCTGCCGAACCGGTCACGAGGATCATGCGCTCGCGACATTCTACGCCCGGCTTTGATAGGCTGACGCCATGGCGGCCAAATCGAAGAAGAAGGGCAGCGCGTCGAAGTCCAAGCCGGCGAAGAAGGCGAAGCCGGTCGCGAAGGCGAAGGCCGCGAAGGCCGCGAAGCCGGCCGCGAAGAAGGGCGCGGCGAAGAAGGCCGCAGCGAAGAAACCGGCGCCGAAGAAGGCGGCGGCGAAGAAGGCCGCGCCGGCCAGGAGCGCCGCACCGAAGAAGCCCGCACCGAAGAAGCCCGCCGCCGGTTCGCCACCGCCGCCCCCGGCCGATCCGGTCGAGATGGCCGACACGTCCGCGGACACGCCGCAGCAGGACTGGCTCGAGAACTTCCAGCCCGACAGCCCCTCGACCGACGACGAATCGTTCGCCGAGTGACGCCGGAGGGGCCGGTCTCGATGTCAGACCCGGCTGCTATGATCGGGTCTTGAAGCACGAAGCTCTGGACGCTCCCGCCCCTGCCCCTGCTGATGATCCTGGCGCCGCCGAGCGCATGTTCGGTCCCCACGAGTGGACCGCGCTGTTCGCCGCCTTCTCCGACGCGCTCGAGTGGGCGCTCTCCCGCGCCGGTTCGCTCGCGCGCCCCTACCCCGACGAGGTCGCGGCCGTGCAGCGCGTGCGCGCGTTCGTCCGCCGCCGGCTCGACGGCGATCCGGCGCACGTTCGCTCGGACGATCTGCTGTTCACGCTCGGCCTGATCGCCGGCGCGCTCCAGCGCGATGTGATGCCGCACGTTCGCCCGGCCACGCCGAAGCGTCCGGCGGGCCACCGCTCGAACCGCGCGCCGCGCGCGAGCAGCGCCCCGCGCCGCCGTGGCGCGGTCGCCGTGGCGCGCGCGCGCTGGGTCAACTGAGCACGCTCGCCGCGACGCGATCGAACGCCAGGTCAACGCGACGCGAGCCCGGTGACCAGCGTGGGGATGCTC
>JAEUJX010000082.1 GCA_016794545.1 Myxococcales bacterium | reverse complement strand
GGTCACCGCCGACGCCTCGCCGGTGCCGAGCAGCGCGTGTCCCGGCGCGGTCAGCGTCACCGCGCTCGGGTGTTCGCCGGTGTGCCACTCGCCCTCGCGCAGCAGCCGATCGAGGCCGCCGCTCAGCGCACCGCGCTTCGCGACGAGCGCCCACTGCGGCAGCTGGTCGATCACCAGCAGCACCACGAGCTTCGGCGGCAACGCGTCCGGGGGCGTCACCGCGATCGGCGGCGGCGTGGGCGGCTCGGTCGGGGCGGGCGGCGCCGGCTTCTCGATTGGCAGTGGCGCGCGCTGCGGGCAGCCGGCGGCGAGCAACAGGACAGCGAGCGCGCGCTTCACGTGAACGCGGACAGTATCGCGCCCGTTCGGTCACGCCAGCGTGGCGCGCAGGAACCAGGCGTTCTTCTCGAACTGTTCGACCACACCGGCCAGGAGGTCCACCGTGGTCAGGTCACCGTGTTGCTCCGCGGTCGCGCGCGTCGCGCGAGCGCCCTCGAGGTACGTCTCGAAGCGCTCGGCGAGCGCGACGACGTGCTCGAGGTCCTTGGTGGTCGCCACCGGGTACTCGGCGAGCTTCGACTGCGCGGCGACCTGGCGCGCCGTGCCGATGGCGAGCGCGCCGAGCGTGACCGCGCGCTCGGCGATCGAGTCGTTGTGGAGCGCGAGCTGGGTCGCGAACTGCTCGAACAGCGGGTGCAGCGCGGCGAACTGCGGGCCGCGCACGTTCCAGTGCGCGAGCTTGATCTGGCTGTGGAGGTCCAGGCCGGTCGCGAGCTGCTCGTTCAGCACCTTCGCGACGGCGACCCGGGCGGCTTCGGGGAGCGGGCTGGGCGTCTTGTACATGCCGTCATGGTGCTCATCCGCCGGGCCGGGCGAAAGGTTATCAGGGCCTGTTGCATTGATAGGCGAATCTTATCAGAGCGCGGTGGCGCCAGGCCTTGTCGTCAAGGGTCCCCCTGACATATCCACGTCACATGATCCGCACGAAGATCCTCGGACTCGGCAGCTATGTACCTGACCGGGTCGTCACCAACGAGGAGATCGCGTTCCTCGACGACAAGCACGTCCGGCACGAGACGAAGCAGAGCGAGACCGACGACGCGTGGATCCAGCGCCGTACCGGCATCAAGGAGCGCCGCTACGTGCCCGCCGACAGCGGCATGGCGACCAGTGACCTCGCGCTCCACGCCGCGAAGCGCGCGCTCGCGGATGCCAAGCTCGAGCCGCAGGACATCGACTGCATCATCCTCGGGACGCTGTCGCCCGACATCCACTTTCCGGGCACCGCGGTGTTCCTGCAGGACAAGCTCGGCATCGCGTCGCGCGGGTGCGCGTGCTTCGACATCCGCCAGCAGTGCTCGGGGTTCGTGTACGGGCTGCAGATGGCGGACGCCTTCATCAAGACCGGCATGTACAAGCGCATCCTGCTGGTCGGCGCCGAGCTGCACAGCCACTCGCTCGACTACACGACGCGCGGCCGCGACGTGATGGTGCTGTTCGGCGATGGCGCGGGCGCGATGGTGCTCGGTCCGATGGAGACCGACGATCCGAAGGCCGGCGTCATGTACACGTCCGCGCACGCCGACGGCTCGGGGGCGATGAGCCTGTACCTGAAGATCTTCGACATCTCGAAGCTGCCGTACGTGAACTACGACCCGCACAACCGCGACGAGAACCAGATGATGTACCCGTGGATGGACGGCAAGCGGGTGTTCCTGAACGCGGTGCGCGGCATGGTGATGTCGACGAACGCCGCGCTCGAGAAGACGGGGCTGACGTGGGACGACATCACCTGGTTCGTCCCGCACCAGGCGAACCTCCGGATCAACGAGAAGGTCGCGGAGGTCGCGAAGATCCCCGCCGAGAAGGTCCTCAACACGATCGAGCTCTACGGGAACACGACGGCGGCGACGGTGCCGCTCACGATCGACCACTGGCGCCAGCAGGGCAAGGTGAAGCGCGGCGACCGGATCCTGTCCAGCGTGTTCGGCTCCGGGTTCACCTGGGGCGCGACGATCTTCACGCTCTGAGCGACGGTGGCTCGCCGCTGATGTGGGATACGAAGCGCCAGGCACGGGGCGTGACCGCGCGTCGCGTCCTCCCGTGGTGAGGTATCCTCGACGGGTGGGAACCAAGCGGCTGATCGCGGGGTCGTTCGTGTGCGCCGTGGCCGCGGTCGCGGCGTGCCTCGGCGGCACGCCGAGCAAGGAGAGCACCGGCTCGCAGTACGTGCTCATGTCGAGCCAGAGCTTCTACGACTACGGGATGGTGATGGTCGGCTCGAGCGCGACGTCGACCGCGTTCATCATCAGCTCGCAGGGCTCCGCCGACGACGACACGATCATCGACATCACCGAGAACTGCGGTGACTTCGACCTCGACCTGAACCCCTCCCCGCAGGGCTACCGCGTGTTCTGCGACTCGATGGGCAGCGGCGTGTCCCTGTTCGGCGCCGGCAGCGGCACGATGTGCATCCCGAATTCGTACGCGTTCACCGCGAGCTTCACGCCCGTGGGGGCCGGTCCGTCGAGCTGCACCGTGCGCGTCGACTACATGGCGACCTCGGGCGGATCCGGGTCGGCCTTCAACATCACGCTGCAGGGCTCGGGCGTCGCGCCGCAGGCGGCGCTCTCGATCAGCCCGCCGAGCGGCAGCGTCCTCGCGTTCGGCGACATCCCGGTCAACCAGCAATCGTCGCCGCAGACCGTCTCGATCACGAACACCGGACAGACGACGCTGAACATCGCCGGCGTGCTCTCGGGCCCGTACGTGATCGTCAACGGCGGCACGCTGAGCCCGTCGCTCGACCCGGGCTTCACCGCCGACTACGACGTGGCCTGCGAGCCGACCGTGACGGGACCGGCGCCGGGCTCGCTGATGTTCACGTCGGCAGCGCCGGCCGTCGGGGTCACGTTCTCGTGCAACGGCACGGCGGCGACCGACCTCGGGGTGTCGCCGAATCCCGGCACGTTCGCATCCGCGCTGGTCGGCAAGTCGCCGCCCGATCTCGACGTCGCGATCACGAACAACGGCAGCGTGATCGCGAACCTCGTCGTCGGGCTCCAGGCGAACACCCCCGAGCTGATGTTCGCGCCGGGAGGCGATCCGAACGGCACGCAGCTCGGGCCAGGCCAGACCGCCCACGCGATCCTGACGTTCTCGGCGGCGAGCGAGCGCACGATGGCGCAGCTCGGCACGCTCGACGTCAACTACTCGCCGGGTGGCTCGAACATCGCGATCGCGATCAACGGCGAGGCGCTGCCCGGCACGCTCGGCGTGTCGCCGGGGACGGCGATCGACTTCGGCCCGGTGTGCGTCGGCGCGACGGTGATGCAGCCCGTGACGCTGTACGCGAGCGCCGCAGGCGAGTTCGACGTGACCGGGGTGACGACGCCGCAGGCACCGTTCTCGGCGACCAGCACGTCGGGCACCCTCCTCGGCAATCGCGGCAACATGCTGATGCTGATGGTGGAGGCGTCGCCGACCGCACCCGGTGATCTGACCGACAAGCTCGTCGTGCACACCACCCTCGCGGTGCCCGAGCAGGTCGTGTCGCTGACCGCGAAGGCGCTGCCGGCCGGCGTCAGCCCGACGCCCGGCGCGGTGCACTTCGGCCCCAACCGCGTGGACATGACGACGACGGCCAAGGAGGTGATCGTCACGAACTGCGACGGTGGTGATCTCACGGTGCAGTCGTCGCGGATCGAGGGCGTGGACGCCGCGGACTTCACGGTCGTCAGCCAGCTGCCGCAGCCGTTGCCGACGCGCGGCTCGACGCGCGTGCTGATCGTGATGACGCCGCACGCCAACGGCAGCAAGCAGGCGACGCTCGTCCTCGGCCTGTCGAACGGCGCCGAGCTGACGGTCTCGCTCGACGGCAACGGCTTCGCCGGCGACGATGCCTCCGACGGTGCGAAGGGGACGTACTACGCGTGCGACGCGGGCGGCGCCTCGGGCTTCGGCGCGGCGCTCGGCCTCGTGGCGCTCGGGCTCGTCCGGCGGCGCCGCCGCGCGTAGCTCGCGGCCAGGACGACGAGCGCGGCGAGGAAGGGCGTCGTCGCGGCCGCGCGTGCGTCGCAGCAGCCCTGCGGCGGCGGTGCGTCGCACGTGCCCTCGAGCGGCGCTTCTCGCGCGCGCGTGGTCGGCGCGAGCACGCGCACGGTGCCGTCGTACGACGCGACGACCAGCGCGTCCCCGGTGGTCGCGAGCCCGGCGAGCACCGGTACGTCGACCTGATCGCGCCAGAGCACGGCGCCGGTGTGGAGGTCGAGCGCGACGAGCTGGCCAGCAGTGTCCGCCGCCCACACGATGCTGCCCGTGATCACCGGTGTCGAGGCCCAGCCGGGCTCGTCGCGGCCGCGGTAGTGCGTGGTGCGCAGCTCGCTGCCGGCCGACGCGGACAGCCGCCACAGCACGCGTCCGCTCGACGCGTCGAGGCCGGCGAGGTCGCGCCACAAGGTCGGGACGACGAGGACGCCCTGCGCGATCGCCGGCGTGCCGATCGTCGCGATCGCCCAGTCGTAGCCGTTCGGATCGAGCTTCACGCGCCAGCGCTTGGCGCCGGTCGCGAGCTCGTAGGCGTAGACCTCTGTCGATCCGTTCGAGAAGTACACGACACCGTCGGAGATGACCGGCGAGGCGTTGATCGACAGCGCGTCCCAGCCGAACACGTTCCACAGCAGCTCCGCGCTCCGGTGGTCCCACGCGTAGAGACCGCCGAGCTCGCGATCGAACACGCCGACCGCGACGCCGTCGGCCGCGGCGACGGTCGCGAGCGACGGGAACTCGCTCTGGCCGCGCACCGGATCGCGGACCCACAGCGGCCGGCCGGTCGCCGCGTCGAGCGTGGCGAGCCGGCGCTGGTTGCCGGCGACGAGGTCGCCGTCGAGCTCGAGGACCGAGCCGTACGTCGCGGCGGCCTTCGGCGGCAGATCGATCCCGAGCTCGTACCGCCAGCGCTCGGTGCCGGTCGCGGCGTCGAACCCGAGCACCGTCCCGTCCACCTGGACGACGGCGACGAGGTCGCGCGCGACGGTCGCGGCGCCGCGCACGGGCAGGGCGGTGTTCGCGCGCCAGCGGATCGCGCCCGTCGCGAGGTCGAGCGCGACGATGCCGCCGGTGTCGCCGCCGGCGAGATCGGTGACGGTCACGAAGATCATGCCGTTCGCGATCGCCGGTGCGCCGTGCATGACGTGGCCTCCGACGGCCTGGGTCCAGCGCGCGGCGAGCGGCGGCGCGACCTCGCCCGCGATCGCGCCGGTGTGCGCCGCGTTGCCGCCGAGCTGGGGCCAGGCCCCCGTCCCGAGCGGCGTGCGCTCGGGCTCGCACACGGCGATCGTGGCGAGCGCACGGAGCCGATCGCCGTCGGAGCTCGTCGCCTCGAGCGTGACCGCGTGCGGGCCGGGGGACAGCGCGGGCAGCGCCGCGCGCCAGGTCCAGCCCCCGAGGTACGCGAGCGCGATCGGCGTGCCGCAGTCGAGGCGTGCGGTGACGGTGGTGCCGGCCGGGGGCAGCTCGGTCGCCGCGAGCAGCGCGCCTCCGGCGGGAGGCAGGCACTGACCGGCGGCCGGCGCGATCACGCGCACGCTCGGGCGATCGACGGTGGTCCGGTGCTCGCTCGTCAGGACGCCCCGGTCGATCGAGATCACGCGATAGCCGGCGGGGGTGAAG
The DNA here is from genome assembly GCA_016794545.1 of Myxococcales bacterium. Lineage (GTDB taxonomy): Bacteria > Myxococcota_A > Polyangia > Haliangiales > Haliangiaceae > JABFXX01. Next base: position 3,265 of record JAEUJX010000082.1, on the reverse strand, counting down.
TCGAGGCCGCCCATCAGCATCGGCTCCGTGCTGAGCTCGAGCAGGCCTCCGTGATCGATCACGCGGTTCGTGTGCGTGTGACCGCTCAGCACGTGGTCGACGCCGAGCTCGCGCAGCTTCGCCACGAGCGCGGCGCTCGGCGGTCCGTGCGTCATCCCGACGACCGTCATCTCCGGCGGCACGCGCTCGAGGTCGAACTGGAAGAACTCGGCGGCGTCCTCGTCGCGCTGCACCATGTTCCACACGACGAAGTGGACGGTGCCGATGTCGAAGCTGTAGTTCTCGGGGCCGTAGTGCGCGCGCCACGCGGCGCCGGCGTCGTACCAGTCGTGGTTGCCTGGCACCGGGACGAACGGCACGTCGACGCCGGTGAGGAGGCGATCGACGACGACGAACTGCTGCGGCGTCGTGTTCTGCGTGATGTCGCCGAGGATCGTGAAGAACGCCGGCGGCGGGTTGCCGTGCGTCGCCGCGAACGATGCGTCCTCGAGATCGTCCCAGAACGCGTGCGACAGGTTCGTATGGGCGTCGGCGGCGGCGACGAACGTCAGCGGCTTCGAGGGCGGCTGCCACCGCACGAGCGGCAGTGCGATCGTGTCGAGGCCGTCGAGCCGCGCCCACACCGGGCCCGGTCGGAACCCGTCGGGGACGCGGACCCACGCGAGACCGGCGTCGCCGTCGAGGGTGACGCGGCCTCGCTCGTCGGTGGGGCGGAACTGGCGCGTGCCCGTGATCGCGACGACGGCGCCCGGGACTCCCGCCTCGCCGGGACCGGGCTTCCCGTCGCCGTTCGCGTCGTCGAACACGAACGCCTCGATCGGGCGTGCCTCGGCGGCGCTCGCGAGCAGGGCGAGCAGCGCACAGGTCACCGCCCCGCGGTTCACGGGGCGATGGTACCCTGGTGGTATCGCTCGTGCATCGGATGGGCGTGATGGAGCATCGGAGCAGATGATGGCGCGTCGGCCTCACGTGGTGATCATCGGCGGCGGGTTCGGCGGCCTGGCCGCGGCGCGGGCGCTCGGGAGCGCGCCGGTGAACGTCACGCTGATCGACCGGCGCAACCACCACCTGTTCCAGCCGCTGCTCTACCAGGTCGCGACCGCGGCGCTGAATCCGAGTGACATCGCGTATCCGATCCGCGCGGCGGTCGCCACCCAGCGCAACACGCGCGTGCTGCTCGCCGAGGCGCGTTCGATCGATGTGGCGGCACGGCACGTCGTGCTCGACGACGGCGCACTCGACTACGACTACCTGATCCTCGCGACCGGCGCGACCCACAGCTACTTCGGCAAGGACTGGGGTGAGGTCGCCCCGGGCCTCAAGAGCGTCGAGGACGCGCTCGAGATCCGGCGCCGCGTGTTCCTCGCGTACGAGGCCGCCGAGCGCGAGAGCGATCCGGTGGCGCAGCAGGAGTGGCTCACGTTCGTGGTCGTCGGCGGTGGACCGACCGGGGTCGAGCTCGCGGGCGCGCTCGGCGAGATCGGGCTTCACACGCTCGCGAAGGACTTCCGCAGCATCGATCCGACCGAGGTCCGGGTCGTGCTCTACGAGGGCGGCGATCGCGTGCTGTCCGCGTATCCGCCGAAGCTGTCCGCGGCGGCGAAGCGCTCGCTCGAGAAGCGGCAGGTCGAGGTCAAGCTCGACACGTTCGTCACCGACATCGACACGCGCTCGGTCACCGTGAAGGGGCCCGGCGGCGTCGAGACGATCGGCGCGCGCACGGTGCTGTGGGCGGCGGGCGTGCAGGCCTCGCCGCTCGCCGCGGATCTCGGTGCGCCCCGCGATCGCGCCGGGCGCGTCGAGGTGCTGCCGGATCTCAGCGTCCCCGGGCACCCCGAGGTGTTCGTGATCGGCGACCTCGCGAAGATGGTGATGGACAGCGGCGAGCAGGTGCCGGGCGTCGCGCAGGGCGCCCTGCAGGGCGGCAAGCACGTCGCGAAGCTGATCGCGGCCGAGGCGAGGTCCGGCACGGCCACGCCGGCAGCGCAGCGCGCGCCGTTCCGGTACCGGGACAAGGGCAACATGGCGACGATCGGCCGCGCGTCGGCGGTGATCGCGACGAAGCGGTTCGCGCGCCACGGCTTGCTCGCGTGGTTGCTCTGGTGGGCGGTCCACATCATGTTCCTCGTCGGGTTCCGGAACCGCCTTCTCATGATGTTCCACTGGGCGTGGAGCTGGCTGACGTTCAAGCGCGGCGCGCGCCTGATCACCGGCGACGTGCCGAGGCTTCCGGAGATCAAGACGATCGGCGCCGACGGCAAGGTGACGCTGCCCGCGCCCGCGCAGGCCGTGCTTCCGGCGCGTGCCGAGCAGCTACGGAGCGAGACGCTCGACGTGTGAGTGGTCGCGGTCGGCGGGCACCTCGATCTTCACGTCCTTCGTCACGCCGAGCTCCGGGTTCGAGAAGTGCAGCACGTGCGGCCCCGGAGCGAGCAGGATCGTCTTCATCGTCTCGTGCTGCGTTGGATCGCCATCGACCGTGAAGTAGGCCCACGGGATCGCGTTGACGGTCATCCGGCGCATCGTCGCCGGCGCGACGACCGCCGCCGCGTCGCCAGGGACCGCCGCGATCGCCGCATCGGGTCTCGCCGGAGGCCGGATCGCGCGGGCCGCATCGGCGGGTGTCGTGGCGACCTCCGCCGCGTCGGTCACCTGGGCGACGGCCGTGGAGTCGATCGGCGGCGCGCTGACGGCGGCGTCGATCGGCGGCATCGCGCTCGCCGCGTCGCGGAGCTCGGTCTGCACCGCCACGGCCGCGTCGGCGGCGACCTGCTTCGCGTCGCGCGCGGGCAACACGAACACGAACAGCACGACCGCGAGGATCGCCGCGAGCCCGGCCACGATCGCGAGGACGGCGGCGACCGGGCGCGGCTGCCTCTCGACCGCGGGTGCGGGCCCCGGCGCGGGGGCCGCCGGAGAGCGGTCGGCCACGGGCAGTGGGGCGGGCACGGGATCCACCGGGGCGCTGTCGTCGGCCGCCGTGGCGGCCATCGAGCGCTCGGTGCCGGTGCCGACGACATCGAGCGCGCCGTCGTCGAGGAACGACACCAGGTGGTTGCCCTCGACCTCGCCGCTCTCGCCGGCGCCGTCGTCGCGCTCCGCGCCCCACACGTCGGCGAGCCACTCGGCGAGCTGGCGCGCGGGTGCGTCGGCCTTGTTCGTGGCGCGCTCCGCGACGATGAACGTGTCGAGCTCCCCCAGCATCGCGCGCGCGTCGGGGAACCGATCGTCGGGCGAGGCCGCGGTCGCGCGATCGGCGATCGCG
>JAEUJX010000080.1 GCA_016794545.1 Myxococcales bacterium | reverse complement strand
CGGGGCGCACGGCTACCTGCTCTCCCAGTTCCTCTCGCGCACCATGAACCCGCGCGACGACGGCTGGGGCGGGGACCTCGCCGGGCGCGCGCGACTCGTGCGCGAGTGCGTGCGCGCGGTGCGGGCGCGCGTGTCGGCGCGGTTCGGGGTCGGCGTTCGGCTCTCGTTCGAGGACTTCGGGCAGGCGCGCGGCATGGACCTCGACGACAACCTCGCCGTCGCGCGCTGGCTCGCCGACGACGGAGCGGACTTCATCCACGCGTCGATGTGGGACGTCTCGCGGATGACCGCGAAGCGCCCCGACCAGCACCTGCTGCCGCTCGTGCGCGCCGTGCTGCCGCGCGAGGTCGCGCTGATCGCGGCGGGCAAGATCTGGACGCGCGCCGAGGGCGAGGCCGTGCTCGCCAGGGGCGCCGACATGATCGCGCTCGGCCGCTCGGCGATCCTGAACCCCGAGTGGCCGCGCCACGCGGACGATCCGGTGCGACCGCCGATGACGCGGGCCGAGCTCGCCGCGCGCGGCGTGTCGCCGACGTTCGCGACGTACCTGACGAGGTGGAAGAACCTCGTCGCGGACTAACCGCGGCGGTTCTTGTTGTAGTAGTCGCGGATCGAGTGGAGGTAGATGTCCGTCGAGTCGCGCAGGTCGAGCTCGCCGAACAGCTCGGGGCGACGATTCGCGAACTCGCTGATCGGATCGTTGCTGACCCGGAACCCGCCGCCCTTGCAGGCCGCGTTCAGGTACGGGTAGTCCTCCGGGTTGATCGCGGGCATCGCGATCGGCGGCGCCGGATCGTCCGCGTTCAGGCGATCCATGTCGATGCACTCCGACAGGTCGTTCGCCATGTCGATGCGCTTGTTGATCGACGCGAGGCCGAACGTGACCTGGAGGTGCTTGAGCGCCGAGCAGTGGTCGCGCACGACCGAGCTGACGTGGCCCTGCTTGGCGTACGGGCCGGCGACGATCGTCGGCACGCGGAAGCCCATCTGCTCGAAGCCGTCGACGCCGAACTTCTCCTTCGTCTCGTCGACGGTGGTCGGCGGCGGGACGTGGTCGAAGTAGCCGCCGTGCTCGTCGTACGTGACGACGAGCATGAAGTTGTTCTTCTGCGGACCCGTCGACAGCGCCGTGTAGATCGCGCCGATCAGCTCCTGGCCGAGCGCCGGGTGGACCGGCGGGTGGTCGTCGTTCGCGCCGAACGCGGGATCGATGTACACGACCGGCGGCAGCTTGCCGGCCGCGGCGTCGCGGAAGAACTGACCCTCGCCGAAGTGCGAGTCCCCGAACCGCCGGACGCGGCCGGTGCCATCCATCGGCCCGAGGTCGAGCTGGTATGGACCGGGGTTGCCGAGCAGGGAGACCACCGGCAGGACGCCGTAGTAGTAGCACCAGTCGATGCCGGCCTCGTCGAGCCGGTTGTAGATGGTCGGTACGGGGACACCGGCGCCGAACTTGTCGAGCACCTCGTTGTTCGCCTTGAGGCCGAACGAGGTGCCGGTGTGCCAGTACGCGCGGTTCGGCAGCGTCGGGCCCATCACCGAGCAGAACCAGCGATCGCACGTGGTGAACGCGTCGGCGAGCGCCCAGCTGACCGGGATGTGGTCTCGCGTCAGGTACTTCATCGGCTCGGTCATCGTGAGCGCGCCGCCGTGATCGAGCTGATGCTGCGCGAGGAAGCCGTTCATCATGCCGTTGTTGAACTGCGCGTGGGACGCGTCCCAGCCGTGCGGCGGATCTGGATCGCAGAGCGTCGGCGTGGAGGCGCCCTTGTCGAGGCCGGCCTTGTAGATCGCGACGCTCGTCCCGTTGACGTCGGGGTTCGCCATCGCGGCCTTGAGCCCGTCGCCGGGCAGGCCCTCGAGCGAACGCGCGCCGAGCATGTGATCGTACGTGCGGTTCTCCATCATCAGGAAGACCCACGTCGTGATGCCCTTCTGGCTGCCCTCGTCGCTGCAGCCCGGCAAGAACTTCGCCATCGTGGCGGCTCCTGCGAGCCCGCCGAGCGTCTTCAGCGCGTCGCGCCGCCTCATCGTCATGGTCGGACCTTTATCATGGGGAGCCCGCCGCCGCACCGGTATTATGCGTCGCATGCCGCCGCCCGTGATGCGCCTCATCTCCGTGACAGGTCGGTGACGTGGCCAAGCCCGACGTCACGATCTCCGCGCCCGACCCGCTGTTCCTCGGGACGCCGGTCACGATCGACATCACGATCACGGCGCCGACCGAGACCAAGGTCGACTTCATCGACGCCCGGTTGACCGGCGACCAGGGCTGGAAGGTCGGCAGCGGCAAGAGTCAGGTCACGATGCGCATGAAGTGGCCGAAGCTCGAGGCCCGCCTCATGGGGCCGGGCGTGCTCGGCGCGGCGACCATCACGAAGCTCTCCGCGCGGTTCGATCTGCCGTCCGACGTGCCGCCGACGCACGAGGTCGGTCAGGCGTGGTCGCGGATGAAGTTCTTCGTCCACATCTCGATCCCGTGGCGGATCGACGGCCGCTATTACTACGACTTCACGGTGCGGCGCCCGCCGCCTCCCATCGTCGAGCGCGCGCCGCTGATGGTGCGGAGCACGACCGCGCCCGGCAAGCCGCGCATCGAGCTCGCGCTCGCGTCGACGACCCTGATCGCCGGCGAGGAGCTGGTCGGCACCTGCGCCGTGTTCCACCTCGACGACAGCGAGCCGCGCAAGGTCGACCTCGCCCTCGTGCCCGAGCTCGCGCTCACGGGGCGCGGGCGAACGCGCGAGCGCCGCGGCGAGGAGATCGCCGGCGCGATGGAGATCCCCGCGGGCGGAGCGGGGCAGGGCGTGCCGTTCCGGATCTCGCTCCCGAAAGACATGACGCCGTCGTTCGTGGCCTCGACGCACCAGCTCTCGTGGTGGCTGGTCGCGCGCACGGGCGGCTTCTTCACCGGCAAGGTCGACGTGGCGATGCCGCTGATCATCGTCGACCGTGCGGCTCTCGCGACGACGCCGCGCCTGACCGCCGCGCCGCGGCTCGGCGACGAGCGCGTCGCCACGCTGTTCGCGCAGTTCGCGGCGAAGCATCAGTGGCGCGGCGGCGAGCCGGAGTCCGCGGACTTCGCGATCGAGAAGGACATCGGCGACCTCGAGCTGCGCCTCGCGTACGCCTATCGCGGCAAGGAGGGCACGTTTCTCGTCGCGAGCGTGCACACGCCGTCGCTCGGACTCGGGCTCGCGGTCGCGCCGTCGTCGTCGTTCCGGCACATGTTCTGGCGCGACGTCGAGGTCGACATCGCGGCCTGGGACGCCGCGCACCACGTGAAGGCGCGGTTCGCGGAGCAGGCGATCCCCTACCTCAAGGGCGTGGTGCCCGCGCTGATGATGGCCGGATCGCTCGGCCCGATGGTGCGCTGGGGCGACTCCGAGGTGGTGTTCGAGCGGCAGGTCGCCGAGGTGGGCCCGGAGGATCTGGTGTCGGCGGCGAGGCACCTCGAGAACCTGGCGTACGTGATGAGCGACGCGCGGGCCGCGATCCACCCGCCGAAGAACGTGGTCGCCGACATGGCCGCCTGGCGCGCGCTCGCCGAGACGCTCGGCGGCCGCTTCGGCGCGGGCGACCTCTCGATCCAGGGCACGCTCGACGGCCTGCCAGTCGACCTCGGGCTCGGCTGGGTCGAGGACCTGCCGGTCAGCATCCACGTCGCCGTCGGCGATCCGGATCGTGCGAGCGAGGAGCTGAAGAAGGTCGTGATCTCGCTGCCGCGCCCGGCGAGCGACGTGCTCGCGGCGAACGCCGCAGAACGCCTGGTCGAGCTGATCACGCGGTGGCCCTCCGACATCGTCGACCTGAAGGTCGAGCACGGCGTGGCGAGCGCGGCGTATCTGCTGCGAGGTGGGGAGCTGCCGGTGGCAGACGCCGAGCGCGTGCGCACACTCGTCATGGACCTGCGCGCGGTGATCGCGGCGCTCGATCGAGGGACCGGACCGTATCGTTAGGCTACGATCGGCACGATGGACTTCGTCTTCATGCTGACCCGGTCCGACGCGACCGTGAGCGACGGCCTCGAGGTGCTCGACGACATCCGCTCCGTCGGGCTGACGCACATCGGCTTCAAGGACGTCGGCGTTCCGCCCGACGTGCTGCGCGAGCTGTCGCGCCGGATCACGGAGATGGGCGCGACGAGCTACCTCGAGGTCGTCAGCACGAGCACCGAGACGATGTTGCAGAGCGCGCGCGTCGCGGTCGACATCGGGATCGACCGGCTGCTCGGCGGCACGCAGGTCGACGCGGTGCTCGAGATCGTGAAGGGCTCGAAGACGCAGTACCTGCCGTTCCCGGGGCGCCCGTTCGATCACCCGACGAAGCTCGCGGGGTCCGTCGAGCTGGTCGAGGAGCACTGCAAGGCGTTCCGCGCGAAGGGCTGTGCGGGCGTCGACCTGCTCGCGTATCGCGCGACCGAGGCGGACCCGATCGAGCTCGTGAAGGCCGCGCGCCGCGGCATCGGGGACGGCATCCTGCTCGTCGCGGGGGCGGTCAAGACCGCCGATCAGATCCGCGCGCTGAAGGCGGCCGGTGCGGACTCGTTCACGATCGGCTCGGCGGCGTTCGACGGCAGCTACGCGCCGAATCTCGGGTCGCTCCGGTCGCAGCTCAGAGCCGTCCTCGATGCCTGCCGCTGACGATCCGATCGCGCTCCTGCTCGCGGGGCGCTATCCGGATCCCGAGACCGGCGAGCTGCTCCGCTCCGAGTCGCTCTCGATCGCGATCGAGGACTCGCTCGACGGCATGGAGGCCGAGCTGCTGCGTTCCCTGTCGCTCGGCAAGAGGCTCGCGCTGATCGCCGACGAGCGCACCTATGCCGCGCTCGGCGCGCGGGTGGAGCGGGCGATCTCCGGAGCGTTCGACGTGCAGCGGCTGGTCAAGCTCGGCACGGTCCACGCGGATGGCGAGACCATCGCGCGCCTCGCGTCCGAGCTCGAGCCCGGGATCGACGCGGTGGTCGCGGTCGGCTCGGGCACGCTGAGCGATCTGTCGAAGATGGTCGCGCTCGAGCGCAACATCCCTCAGGTCGTGTTCGCCACCGCGCCGTCGATGAACGGCTACACGTCGCTGTCGGCGTCGGTCACGATCGGAGGCATCAAGCGCAGCGTTCGCGCCCGCACGCCCGTCGCGGCGTTCTTCGATCTCTCGGTGCTCGCGGCCGCCCCGCGCCGGATGATCCAGGCCGGCCTCGGCGACAGCTCGTGCCGCCCCACCGCGCAGGCCGACTGGCTCCTGTCGCATCTGCTGCTCGGGCGCCCCTATCGCGAGGCGCCGTTCGCGCTGCTCGCCGGCGACGAGCCCGCGCTGTTCGCGGAGGCCGGGGCCCTGGTGTCGGGCGATCTCGCCGCCATGCGCCGGCTCGTCCGGACGCTCGTCCTGTCGGGGTTCGGCATGACGATGTGTGGCGGCAGCTTCCCGGCGAGCCAGGGCGAGCACCTGCTCTCGCACTACGCCGAGATGATGCGACCCGAGGGCGCGCCCGAGGCGCTGCACGGCGAGCAGATCGGCGTGTGCGCCCTCGCGATGGCGCGGATCCAGGACCGGCTTCTCGCGCGCGATGCACCGCCCGTGATCCGGCCGAGCACGATCACGCGCGAAGCTG
>JAEUJX010000061.1 GCA_016794545.1 Myxococcales bacterium | reverse complement strand
TGGTGTTCAACGACGACCTGATCGCCGGGGTCGCGTTCCCGACCGGCGAGGATCCGGTCTACGTCGCCGACGGCGACGCGGACCAGCTGGTCTACATCCACCAGGGCGGCGGCACGCTGCGGTCGATCCTGGGCGACATCCACTTCGCGCAGGGCGACTACGTGTTCGTGCCGCGCGGGATGCTGCACCGGTTCATCCCGACGACCGAGTCGCAGTACTGGCTGTGGATGAACCTGCCGGGTGGGCTCCACCTGCCGAAGCAGTGGCGCAACGAGGTCGGTCAGCTCCGCATGGACGCGCCGTACTCGCACCGCGACTTCAAGCGGCCCCGCTTCACCGGGCCGCAGGACGAGGGGATCCGCGAGCTGGTCGTGCGGCGCAGCGGGCAGTGGCACGGCTTCACGATGGCCGAGTCGCCGCTCGACGTCGTTGGCTGGGACGGCACGGTCTATCCGTGGGCGTTCCCGATCCTCGCGTTTCAGCCGCGCGTGTCGAGCATCCACCTGCCGCCGACGTGGCACGGGACGTTCGCGTCGCGCGGCGCGCTGATCTGCAGCTTCGTGCCGCGCCTCGTGGACTTCCACCCCGAGGCGATTCCGTGCCCGTACCCGCACTCGAGCACGCACTGCGACGAGATCATCTTCTACGCCGAGGGCAACTTCACCTCGCGCAAGGGCGTCGCGCCGGGCTCGATCTCGCACCACCCGATGGGCGTGCCGCACGGCCCGCATCCGGGCAGCTACGAGAAGTCGATCGGGAGCACGCGCACCGACGAGCTCGCGGTGATGATCGATCTGTTCAAGCCGCTCCACGTGACCGCCGCGGCGTTCAACGTGGAGGACACCGGCTATCAGGACTCGTTCCTGTAGCGCGCGACGAACGCGACGAACGCCGCGCCGAACCGCTCGAGCAGCGCGCGCGTCGAGGCGTCGGTCAGCCGGCCCTCGGCGTCGAACCGCTCGTGGGCCCGCGGAATGAGGACCTCGGGCTGGTTCAGGCACGGTGTGTCGCTGTAGACGAGCATCGCGCGGAGGTGGCCCTGCGCGCGGATCGTGCCGCTCATCCCGCTCGCGGCACCGACGAGCGCGACCGGCTTGCCGCGCAGCGGCGAGAGCGGCGGCGGGCGCGACAGCCAGTCGAGCGCGTTCTTGAGCCCGCCCGGGATCGAGTAGTTGTACTCGGGCACCGCGAACACCACGCCGTCGGCGGCGCCGATCCTCGCCTTGAGATCGACCACGCTCGCGGGATCGGCGAGATCGCTGTTGAAGATCGGCAGGTCGAGCGCGCCGTCGAGGATCTCGAGCGCGGCGCCCGCGGGCAGCGTCTCTCCCACGGCGCGCAGGAGCGCCCGGTTGTGTGACGCCTTGCGGAGGCTGCCGCTGATCCCGACGAGCGCCACCATCAGTCGAGCTCGAAGACGGTGTACGTCGCGTCGAACATCTCGTCGTGCGTGATGCCAGTGTGCTTCTGGATCGCGGCCCCGGCAACGTCGAGATAGAAGCCCATGCCGGACGGTAGTACCACTGCGGCGCCGAATCTGAGATCCTGGTGACCGTGAGATCGACGTTCGTTCTCGCGGCCGCGCTCCTCGCCGGCTGCGGCGCCGACCTCGGCGGCCCCTGCAGCCCGACCGAGCTGTGCGAGGTGGGCGTGTGCGACCTGACCAACCCCGGCGGCGGGATCTGCGTCGACGGCGACAGCGACGCGGACGGGGACGGCATCCCGGCCGCGCGGGACTTCTGCCAGCACGAGATGGGCGGCGAGTACGACGAGGACCTCGACGGCATCGGCGACATCTGCGATGCGTGCCCGATCGCGCCGCCGCCCGCCTCCCCGGACGCCGACGGCGACGAGGTCGAGAGCCCGTGCGATCCCGATCCGTCGACGGCGGGCGAGCAGATCGTGGTGTTCGACGGCTTCAATGGAAGCGAGGCGCCGGTGGGCTGGAAGGTCACCACGGGGTGGGAGTTTCGCGGCGGCGAGGCGATCGCGACACCGGGCTCCCCGACGGCGACCGCGCTGTTGTCCGCGCCGCTCTCGCTCGCCTCCAGCCACATGGCCGCGCTGACGCGCTACCGCGTCGATCGCGTCGACACCACCGCGACCGAGAACGCCGCGCAGGTCATCGCGATCGATCGCCGCCCTGCCGGCGTCACGATCGTGAGCTGCGCGGGCACGCGGGTCGCCGGGATGGACCGGCTCGCGCTCGACACCGGTGTGATGTTCGCGAACGACGTCGTCGACAGCCTGTTCGATCCGGCCGCGCTCTACCGCGCCGTGCTGAGGATCGACGGCGCGCAGGCCCAGTGCGCGCTGATCGGCGACGCCGACGCCGGCGCGGCGCAGGCGAACACGAACGGCGAGAACATGACCGAGGCGGGCCTCGGCGCGAAGGGCGCGACGATCCGGTTCGGCTACCTGCTCGCCGTGCAGCGCCCGAATTAGTTCGACCGGTAGCGCAGCAGCTCGAGGATCGGGTGCACGACGTGCTGCTCGCAGAGCGGCCCGAGCGAGTAGACCTCCTCGTAGTGGTCACCTTCGGCCTCGTTGATGTACGGGTTGTCGGGATCGAGCGCGTAGTTGTACGCGGGCACGATGTACCCGATGTAGTCCTCGGCCAGCCCCGCGACGACGGGGTAGCGCACGCCGGTGTGCGCGAGCACGAGGTCGCGCATGTACGGCGGCTTCGGCGCCTCGTCGAACTTCGGCGGATTCAGCTTCGTCTGATCGTAGAGCGGCCAGCCCCAGCTCCACGAGCCGTCGTAGCCGCCGACCCACAGCTCGGGGTGGAGCTCGCCGGGCGCGGTGACGAGGCCCAGGGGACCGACCTGCACGAACGTCGCGCGCAGCGAGATCCACGGGTAGTTGCCGACGTCGATCGGCTCGTCGGGGTCGTAGCCGCCGAGCTCGTGCGGGCCGAGGAGGCTCACGAGGAACGCGACGTGGAAGAACGTGTTCTCGATCCGCGCCCAGTACTTCGCGCTCTTGAACGAGAGCGGCAGCACGCTGGTCGACTCGCCGGCCTGCGCGAGCGCGGTCAACGCCTTCGCCGCGACATTCGTGCCGATCGCCCTGTCCATCGCGTCGCTGACCACCGTGATCGGCGTGCCGTCGGGGCCCGGTGGGTGCGTGCCGCGCAGCGAGCCGATCTGACCGCCGAGCGCGCCCTGCACGAACACCGTGATCCCGCCGAGGCCGGGCAGGTCCGTCTGCGCGTACTTGCTCTCGGTCGCGAGCACGCCGTTCTCGATCTTGTCGCGCAGGTAGTGGACGTAGTGCGCCGTGAGCTTGGCCTCGACGGTGTCGTCGAAGTGCGAGACCTCGGGGTGATCCGCCCAGTTCACCAGCGTGCCGATCGTGACGGTCGGCTGCCCCGCCTTCACGAACCGCGCGATCGTCAGCGTCGGGTCGAAGATCACCGGATCGCGGATGTCCTTGTTGAAGTCATCCGTCTTGCTCTGGTTGTTCGCGGGGTCGTTGATGAGCTTGGTCGAGGCGATCACCATGGTCGCCGGCTCCGCCGACTGCACCGCGTCCTTGATCACCTTCACCGACGCCGCGTAGAGGCCCTCCATCACGAACTTCTGGCGGCCGGTCGCGGTCGCCGTCGGTCCCCACAGACCGACCGTGTCGGGCCCGTCGTGCGCGTGGGTCGCCCCGACGAGGATGTGATCGATCCCGAGGCCGGCGAGCTGCGGATCGTTGCGGATGATGTCGATGTCGCCGCCGATCAGGCCGACGGCGTCGACGTAGAGGATGACGAACGTCATGTCGCCCTCCACGAACGCCATCGCGCGCGCCTCGACGTCGTTGTTCACGCCGAGCGCGGCGCGCCCGCCGCCGAACATCCACACACCGTCGAACTTCCCGTTGCCGTTCTTGTCGGTGTACGGCTCGGTGGTCTGGTACTCGCGATCGCCGTTCTCGTCGGTGTACGTCTCGAAGTTCTGCGGCGTGTACGCCTGCTTCGCGACGCCGACCTTCAGCACGCCGTCGCCCGCGCTGGCGCAGTCCGGGTTGCCCGGGCACACGAGGTCGGGCTGATCGAAGCCCTCGAGCCGCGCGTCCACGCCGGCGTCGGGCGTGCCGCCGCCGCCACCACCGCACCCTACGACGACGAGGTAGCACAAACTGAGGAGCACTCCGCGCGCCATGGCGGCGGTCGTACCGCGGCGCTTTCGCGAAGTAAACGACGAACAACGGAACGGCGGTTCTACTTCGCCGCGACCGCGGCGCCGAGGCCGATCGGGCACGAGACGCCGGTGCCGCCGAGGCCGCAGTAGCCGCCGGGGTTCTTGCCCAGGTACTGCTGGTGGTAGTCCTCGGCGTAATAGAACGCGGGCGCGGGCAGGATCTCGGTCGTGATCGCGCCGTGGCCGGCCGCCGCGAGCCGCGGGCCGAACAGCTCCTTGCTCGCGAGCGCCGCGCGCTGCTGCTCGTCGTCGAACGTGTAGATGCCCGAGCGGTACTGCGTGCCGGCGTCGTTGCCCTGGCGCATGCCCTGGGTCGGATCGTGGCTCTCCCAGAACACCTGGAGGAGCTTCTCGTAGCTGACCTGCGCCGGGTCGTAGATCACGAGCACGACCTCGTTGTGGCCGGTCATGCCCGAGCAGACCTCCTCGTAGGTCGGGTTTGGCGTGAAGCCGGCCGCGTAGCCGACGGCGGTCGAGTACACGCCCGCCGTCTGCCAGAACTTGCGCTCGGCGCCCCAGAAGCAGCCCATCCCGAACATCGCCCGCTTCATCCCGTCGGGGAACGGCGGCGCGATGCGGTGGCCGGTCACGAAGTGCGCGCCGTCGACGCGCATCGCGGTCGTGCGGCCGGGCAGCGCCTCGCCCGGGCTCGGCATGCGGGACTTCTTGCTGGAGAAGAACATACGCGGAGTATACGGCTCCTCGGCGAGGAGGTTACTCGTGCATCAGTTCGGCGGTGGCGCCGGGAACGGCGTCATCGCGGGCACTTCGAGGACCACGGCCTGTTCGGTGGGGGAGGGCGTGACCTTCACGGCCTTGCAGTAGACCTTGAGCGTCGCGACGTTCTCCTGGATCCGCTGCAGGAAGGTCGGATCGCTCATCGAGCCGGTGATCGGAATCACGCAGGCGGAGTATTGACCGGGGACGAGCTCCTCGAACTTCGGCATCGGCATCGCGCCGCCGAGCCAGAACTTCATGCCCTGCGTGCCGCCCTGGAAGAAGCCATCGGTGAGCTGCTTGCCGTTCGCGGGCGCGACGATGCCGTTGAACAGGAACACCTGCGCGGCGTCGACCTGGTTGTTCGGCAACGCCTTCACCGTGACGGTCAGGACGAGGGTGCCGACCGGGATGTCGATCGTCACCTTGCTCTCCTTGCCCGCGACGACCCGCACGTTCACGTTCGCCGATCTCATCGACATCATCTGCTGCTGCATCGCCTGGAGCACCTGATCGCCTTCGGGCACGCGCGCCATCGTGAAGTGGCCGTCGTCGTCGGTCTGCGCGAAGCTCGCCGCCGCGCCGCCGCCCTTCGTCGAGACCGAGACCGTCACGCGTGGCAGCGGCTTGCCCTTCGAGGTCACCGTGCCGCTGACCGAGCCGTACCCGCGGAGCGCGAGCGTGACGCGCGGCGGATCGTCGGCGCCCTCCGGCACCGGCACCGCCATCGAGCGGCCGCGCACCGGATGATCGGCCATCGCCGTCGTCGCCTTCTTCGGGATGCCGATGATCGTGAACTCGCCCGCCTGGTCCGAGACCGCGCTGCGCACGCCGCCCATCTCCTCGAACTGCTCGAGCTGCTCCTCCTGGCCCTCGGCCGAGAACAGCATCTCGCCGACCTTGACCTTCGCGCCGGCGACCGCGTTGCCGGACCTGTCGACGACCTTGCCGACGAGCCTGCGCCCCTTGTAGACGGTCACCTTGCCCAGGTCCGTCACCGTGCCGGGCTCGATCTTCACGTCCCGCTTCACCAGCTCCGCGAACTCCGGCCCGCGAAACGTGACGTCGTAGGTGCCCGCGGCCACGTCCTTGATCTCGAACACGCCGGCCTTCGCGGGCGTCGGTGGCTGCTGGCCGACCTGCACGCTCGCCATCGCGGGAGCCTCGCTGGCGCCGTCGATCGCGATCGTCCCCTTCAGCCCACCAGGCGCGGGCAGCGTGATCTTCACCGCCTTGTCGCCGGTCTTCGCCGAGGTGCCGTGCTGGCCCCACTCGCCGAAGCCGGCGCTCTGGCGCGAAGCCCACAGCCGGTACGCGCCGTCGGGGAGGCCGTGGATCACGAAGCCGCCGCCGCCGTCGGTGGTCGCCGACGAGAGGCCCGCGAGGGCGAGGCCCTCCGTGCTCGCGCCGCCCATGATGTCGGGGAACGCGTTGACCGTGACCTCGGGTACGGGTTGGCCCCGGTCGTCGACGACGATGCCCGCGATCGTGCCCGACACGTCGAGCACGAGCTCGAGATCCGTGACTTCGGCCTTCGCGTCGAGATCGACCTCGACGATCCTGCTCGCGGCGAGGTCGCTCTCCGCGCGCGCCTGGTGCTTCACGCGCACGAGGCCGCGCAGCTCGAACGCGCCGTCCTTGTCGGTGGTCGCCTGGCGGGCAGACACCATCCACTCGTTCGCGCCCTTGCCCTTCATGCGCACGGTCGCGTACGGCACGGGCTTCTTGTCCTTGTCGACCACCTTGCCGGCGACGCGCGCACCGGCCTTCATCGTGATCACGACGCCGCTCACCGGCGCGTCCTTGACGCTGATCGGCGACGAGCGTCCGGGGGCATGCTCGCCGTCGACGGCGGTCAGCGTGTGCTGGCCCGGGGCGAGCGCGGGGAACGTGAACTGGCCCTTGTCGTCGGTGTGGACCGCGTCCGAGTCGCCGCCGCCGAGATCCCACATGCCGCTCGACGCGTCGACCTTCGCCTTCGCGATCGGCCTGCCGGCCTCGTCGACGACCTTGCCGGAGACCGCGTAGCCCCGGTGCATCGTGATCGTGAGCTGGCCGGTCGCGCCGCCGGAGCCGATCGTGAGGAACGAGCTCGCCGGCGCGTAGCCCGGCGCCTGCGCCTCGATGCGGATCCAGCCCGGGTGCACCGGCTCGAGCTTCGCCTTGCCCTTGTCGTTGGTGGTCGCGCGGTGCTGCTCGTCGGAGGCGACCGTCGCGCCGGCGATCGGCTCGCCGCCATCGTCGATCACGGTGACGTCGACGCCGGCGCCCTCGGAGATCCGGATCACGACCGGATCGCCCTTGTCGACGAGCTTGTAGGTCGCCGAGCCGACGAGCTTGTCCTTCGAGGCGGTCAGCGTGTACGTGCGGCCGACGAGCTTGTCGAACGAGAACGTGCCGTCGTCCTCGCTCGTCGTCTCGCGCGGCGGCACCGAGGCGAGCCAGACCTTCGCTCCGCCGACGCCCCTGCCGTCGGGGCCGAGGACCTGGCCCTCGAGCGGCAGCGGGCCCTCGGGATCCTTGTCGAGCGACCACCGCGGCGCGATGCCGCGCGGCGCGGCCTGGTCGGGAGGCGGCAGGTCGCGCTTCTCGGGCGTCGCCGAGCCCGCCGCGATCACGGCGGAGCGCGCCGAGCCCGTGTCGGGCTCCGCCGCGGGTGCCTTGTCACCGCCGCGCAGCACGAAGTACCAGCCAGCGACGGCGGCGATGATGGCCGCGACGAGCCCCGCGAGGACCTTCTTGTTCATCAGCGCTCCGATGCGCGAGCACGCGCGTGGGCAGCATCATGCGGACGACCGCGGTGTCGCACCAGGGGTGCGACGGCGTGCGACGGACGATTGGGACAGCGAGTCATGAATGCTGCTCGCGGAGATGTGCTGTCAGCGCGCGGCGAACGTCTCCGACGCCGTCACGCCGAGCTCGCTGCGCTGCTTGCCGCCGACGATCTGCACCCTGCCGCCCGGCTCCCAGGTCAGGACGACGACGCGCGCGCCCCACAGCGGGAACGCGCCCGGGTGGTTGACGAGCGTGAACGTCCCCGTGTCGTGGTCGACCTCGTCGACGAGGCCGGACAGCCACGTCAGGTCGTGCGAGGCGACGCCGCTGGTCGGGCGCGGGGCCCCGCGCTCGAGCGTGACCACGGCGGCGCCGCGCACGAGGCTCGTGCGGGTCGCGGGCACGGTGCGCAGCGCGCGCCATCCGCTCGCGTCCGCGAGGCCCGGCCGGCGCACGTTGACCGCGCTCGCGGGCTTGCCGTCGGGGCCGAACACGTCCCAGCCCGCGGCGGCGGGGAGGCCGCGCTCGTGGTCCGCGATCGTCACGAAGAACCACGCGTCGGGATCGATGCAGTGATCGCGCGCCGCGGAGCACTCGAAGTCGTCGCCCCGGATCATCCACTGGCGCGCGCGCTCCTCCGACCATCGCCGCGGCTGATCGCCCACGACACCGCGCCACGGGTCGGCGGGCGCGACCGGGTAGGGCGGGAGCTTCGCGTAGGCCGGATTCGCCGGCCGCTCCGCCGGTGGCGCGGCATCCGAGCCCGCGCTCGCCAGCGAGGACGACCGCGCGTTGCTCGTCGCCGGCGAGGCGCCCTTGCCGGCGGCGCATGCCCCGAGCGCGACCGCCAGGCCCAGCCACGTGTACACGGCGGTGAATCTACCGGAAGTCACGGCTTGTCGAGGAACGCGTAGCGCCAGTCCGTCGGAGACACGAGCGTCTCCTTGATGGTGCGCGCGGCGACGAAGCGCAGGAGGTTCAGGTGCGAGCCGGCCTTGTCGTCGGTGCCCGAGGCGCGCGCGCCGCCGAACGGCTGCTGGCCGACCACCGCTCCCGTCGGCTTGTCGTTGATGTAGAAGTTGCCGGCCGCGTCGCGCAGCGCCTGCGTGGCATCGACGATCGCGGCGCGGTCGCGCGCGAACACCGCACCGGTCAGCGCGTACGGCGACGTGCGATCGACCAGCTCGAGCGTCTGGGCCCACGCGCGGTCGGGATAGACGTGCACCGTGAGGATCGGGCCGAAGAACTCCTCGGTCATGTGGCGGACCATCGGGTCCTCGGTCGTGATCAGCGTGGGCCGGACGAACCAGCCCTCTTTGCCGTCGGTGGTGCCGCCCGCGACGATCTTCATGCCGGTCGTGTTCTTCGCCTCGGCGATCGCGGCGGTGTGCTTGTCGAACGCGGTCTGCTTGATCACCGCGCCCATGAAGTTCGAGAAGTCGGAGACGTCGCCGACCTTCAGCGAATCGATCGTGTCGGCGAGGTCGGGCTGGATCTGCTTCCACAGCGACTGCGGGATGTACGCGCGCGACGCCGCGGAGCACTTCTGGCCCTGATACTCGTACGCGCCGCGCAGGAGGCCGACCGCGAGCGCCTTCGGATCCGCCGACGGGTGCGCGATCACGAAGTCCTTGCCGCCGGTCTCGCCGACGAGCCGCGGGTAGCTCCGGTACCGGTCGAGGTTCTCGGCGACGCGCCGCCACATCATGCGGAACACGTCGGTCGAGCCCGTGAAGTGGAGCGCCGCGAAGTCCTGGTGATCGAGCAGGAGGTTCGTCGAGCCGTGCGGCAGGCCCGGGATGAAGTTGATGACGCCGGGCGGCATCCCGGCCTCCTCGAGCAGCAGGTAGATCTGCCACGCGGCGAGCACCTGCGTCTCGGCCGGCTTCCACACGACGGTGTTGCCCATCAGCGCGGGCGCGGTCGGCAGGTTGCCGGCGATCGCGGTGAAGTTGAACGGCGTCAGCGCGAACGTGAAGCCCTCGAGCGCGCGCAGCTCCATCGCGTTCCACACGCCGGGCGAGCTGATCGGCTGCTGCCGGTACAGCTCCTGCGCGAAGTGGACGTTGAACCGCCAGAAGTCGATCAGCTCGCACGCGGAGTCGATCTCCGCCTGGTGCGCGGTCTTGCTCTGGCCGTGCATCGTCGCGGCGTTCATCCGCGCGCGCCACGGGCCGGCGAGCAGCTCGGCGGCCCGCAGCAGCACGGCCGCACGCGCCTCCCAGCGCATGCTCGACCACTCCCTGCGCGCCGCGAGCGACGCCTTGATCGCGCGCTCGGCGACGTCGTCGGTCGCGGCGTGGAATCGCGCCACCACGTGCCGGTGGCGGTGCGGCATCACGACCTCGCGCAGCTTGCCCGTGTGCACGCGCTCGCCGCCGACGACGCACGGGATCTCGACGACCTCGCGCTCGATCGCCGCGAGCGCCTCCTTCAGCTTCGCGCGCTCGGCGCTCCCCGGCGCATAGCCGAGGACGGGCTCGTTGACCGGATCCGGGACTCGCGCGATCGCGTCCTGCATGGAGGACGTGTACCACGCGCGTGAACAGCGATCACTTCGTCGACGCCGGGGGCTGAGCCGGCGTGCACGCGGCCATGCCGGTGACGTCCTTCGCGGTCGCGAGGCAGCGCCGCTGCTCGGCGCTCATCTTGCGGGCGACGCACTGATCGATCATCGCCTTCTTGCTGTTACCGGCGTCCATGTCACCGTGCCCCGCCGGCATCGCCGACTTGGTGATGACCAGCATGTTGTCGACGACCTTCTCGCACGACGGCCCGTCGTCCTTCGAGCCACAGCCGACGAGCGCGAGGAGCATCAGCCAGCGCATGGGACGAGCTTACGGTTTCGGGCAGACGTACGCATCGATGAAGATCGGGTAGATCTTCCCGCCCGGGCACTTCACGACGTACTGGTCGACGATCGAGCCGCAGCGACCGCCCGGGCCGACGTTGCCGGCGCGCACGTCCTCGGCACTGGTGAACGGCTTCGAGCCGTCATCGCAGGTCAGCGTCTCGAGCCAGTCGTTCTCGGCGGGGATGCCGCACATCTCGACCGGCGTCTCCTTCGAGGACTTCACCTGCGAGAACTTGGTCGCGCTGGCGCCGTTGCGCTTGTCCCACTCGGCCTTCGGGATGCCGACCGCGGCCATCGAGGTCTTGTCATTGCACTCGCGCAGCGTCTGTTGCTGCGGCGGGTTCTGGGCGGCGGCGAGGATGCAGTTCTTGACCTCCTCGCACGACGTCTGCATGACGCAGCCCGTGAACATCTTCAGCATCGGATCGCTCGCCGACGCCTCGAGCTCCTTCATGCAGCCGGCCTCGTCGAAGCTCGCGTTCGTGAACATCTCGCACCTCTGATCCTTCAGATCGAGGATGCGGCGGCAGATCTGCTGTGCGGTCGGCTCGCCCGCGGCCGGCGGTGGCGTGTTCGTGGTCGCCGGCGGAGCATCGCCGGGCGGCGGCGCGGTCGGCGGCGGGGGCGGTGGCTTCTGGGAGCTACCGCAGCCGAGGAGGGCGATCAGGACGAGGCCGGCGCGCATTCTGCAAATCGTAACACGCGATATGGTGGCGCATGCCAATTCGGCCGGCGCGCGACGAGGACTTCGACGCGATCACCGCGATCACGAACCACTACATCACCACGACGTCGATCCACTTCGCCTACGAGCCGCTTCCGGTCGCCGAGCTGCGCGCGCTGTGGAAACCGCGGTTCCCGTGGCTCGTGACCGAGGAGAACGGTGTGGTCCTCGGCTACGCGAAGGCCGGCACCTGGCGCGACCGCAAGGCCTACGACTGGACCGTCGAGACCGGCATCTACCTCGCCCCCGACGCGCGCGGGAAAGGCCTCGGCAAGCCGCTCTACGTCGCGCTCCTCGACGAGCTGACGGCGCGCGGCTTTCACAGCGTCGTCGCCGGCATCACGCTGCCCAACGATCCGAGCATCCGGCTCCACGAGCAGCTCGGCTTCACCGCGTGCGGCGTCGTGCAGGAGGCCGGGTGGAAGCTCGGCGCGTGGCACGCCGTCGGCTTCTGGCAGAAGTTCCTCAGAGCAGCCGGGTCATCACCACCCGCGGCGACGCTTTGAACCCGGCGCGCTGGTAGAGGCGCATCGCCGGGTTCTCCTTGCGGACCTGGAGGTGCAGCGCCTGGACGTCTCTGGCGCGCAGCTCGTCCTCGAGCAGCTTCAGCGCCGCGGTGCCCGCGCCGTGGGCGCGCTGGTCGGCGTCGATCCACAGCTCGGTGAGCCAGCCCTCGCGGCCGCCGAACTCGAGGTCGAAGCCGAACGTGACGATCGCGTAGCCGATCGCCTCGCTGTCGCGCGTGACGAGCCAGCACCCGCCGAAGCCGGGGTTGCCGAGGAGCGCGCGCAGCCCGTTCTCGAGCCGCTCGTCGGAGATGCCGATGCCCTCGTGGTCGTTGAGGCGCCGCGTGCGTGGAAACACCTCGGGCAGATCGGCGAGCGTCGCGAGGCGGAGGGCGAACATGGTGACCAGATACCGGATATTAGCTGGCTAGACAAGGTCCATTAACAGGTCTATAAACAGGTCATGTCCAAGAAGGCGTTCACGCCGCGCGCTGCCGAGAACCCGGGCCCGAGCTACACGCCTCGACCGCACGGACCGAGCACGTTTCAGGTGGCGGAGGACATCATCCCGATCGCGGAGCTAAAGGCAAAGCTCTCCGAAGTCGTCCGCGGGCTCGACACCCGCCCTCGACCCATCGTCGTCACGCTGAACGGGAAGCCGGCGGCCGTAGTGATGTCGCCCCGCGAGTACGATCGACTGAGCTACGAAGCGCGGTTTCTCAAGTCGGTGGCGCGCGGGCTCGCGGACTCCGCCGCGGGCCGCGTGATCTCCAGTGACGAGCTGCGTGATCGCGTTGCCGCCAGATACGGGGTTGCCGCGAAGCGCAGCAAGAAATGAAGGCATCGTGGACAGAGGGAGCCGAGCTCGAGCTCTACGAGATCGGCGACTACATCGCTGCGGACAATGTCGAAGCCGCCGTTGCTTGGATCGAGCGCCTTCGTGCCCGCGCGGATGCCGTGGCTCGCATGCCTCGAAGCGGCCGTGTCGTGCCGGAGCTCGATGTCGAAGACCTCCGCGAGGTATTCGTCGGGACCTATCGGCTCATCTACAGAGTGATCCCTGGAGGGATCGAGGTGATGAGCGTGTTCGAGGGCAGCAAACAGCTGCGCGTCGACGACGAGCGCTGACTACTCGCGGTCGAGGTACGTGTAGCCGATCATGCCCTGACGGAAGCGATTGATGAGCGTGCGGCTCTCCTCGATCGTCATCAGCTTCTTGCGCAGCGCGTTCTCGACGTTCGCGCGCAGCCGGCCGAGCAGGTCGCTCGGCGAGTAGTCGACGAACGCGAGCACCTCGGAGACCGTGTCGCCGGCGACGACTTCCTTGACGTCGTAGTCGCCCTCCTCGGAGAGCTGGACGTGGACGGTGTTGGTGTCGCCGAACAGGTTGTGGAGGTCGCCGAGGATCTCCTGGTACGCGCCGACGAGGAAGATGCCGAGGTAGTAGTCCTGGCCGTCGTGCTTGGGGTGCAGCTCGAGCACGTGCTTGACGTCGCGCAGATCGATGAACGAGTCGATCTTGCCGTCGGAGTCACACGTGATGTCGGCGAGCGTGGCGCGGTGCGTGGGCTCCTCGTTGAGCCGGTGGATCGGGCAGATCGGGAACAGCTGGTCGACCGCCCACGCGTCGGGCACCGACTGGAACATCGAGAAGTTGCAGAAGTAGGTGTCCGAGAGCGCCTTCTCGAGCCCCTCGAGCTCCTCCGGCATGTGCGCCATGCCGCGCGAGAGGTTCAGCACCTTCTCGCACGTGCTCCAGAACAGATTCTCGCAGAGCACGCGGTTCTCGAGCGAGAGGTGCCCGAGGTTGAACAGCTGGAGGACCTGGTCCTTGTACTCGACGGCGTCGTGATAGCTCTCGAGCAGATTCTTCGCGGAGACGCCCTGGTAGGTCTCCCACATGTTGGTGACGAGCGGCGGCACGGGCTTCGGCAGCTGCGCCGGCACCTGCGGCTTGAACTCGGTCACGCCGAGCACGTTGACCACGAGCACGGAGTGGTGCGCGGCGATCGCGCGCCCGGACTCGCTGACGATGTTCGGGTGCGGGACGGCATCCGCGTCGCAGATCTCCTTGATCGCGAACACGACGTCGTTCGCGTACTCCTGCACCGTGTAGTTCATCGACGACGAGAAGTTGGTCTGCGACCCGTCGTAGTCGACGCCGAGGCCGCCGCCGACGTCGAGGTACGCGAGGCCCTTCGCGCCCATCTTGTAGAGCTCGACGAACAGCCGGCCCGCCTCGCGCAGCGCGTTCTTCACGCTCTTGATCGCGCTGATCTGCGAGCCGAGGTGGAAGTGCAGCAGCTTCACGCACTCGACCTCGCCCCACGCCTTCAGCTTGCCGATCGCCTCGACCATCTCGGCCGCCGACAGACCGAACTTCGAGAAGTCACCGCCCGACTGCTCCCACCGGCCGGCGCCGCGCGACGACAGGCGCGCGCGGATGCCGAGCGAGGGCTTGATCTTCACGCGTTCCGAGACCCGATGGATGTTGTCGATCTCGGTCGGCTTCTCGACGACGAGGATCACCGTCTTGCCCATCTTCGACGCGAGCAGCGCGGTCTCGATGTACTCCTCGTCCTTGTAGCCGTTGCAGATGATGACGGACTCGTCGTCCTGGTGGATCGCCATGATCGCCAGGAGCTCGGGCTTGCTGCCCGCCTCGAGGCCGTAGTGGAACGGCCGGCCGAACTCGATGATCTCCTCGACGACCGTGCGGTTCTGGTTGACCTTGATCGGATAGACGCCGCGGTACTGGCCGCCGTAGCCGTACTCGCGGATCGCGTTGTTGAACGCGCCGCACAAGAGCTCGATGCGCGCGCGAAGGATGTCGCTGAAGCGGAGCAGGATCGGCAGCTGGATGCCGCGACCCGTGAGCTCGTCGATCAGCTCCTTCATGTCGATGGCGCCGTTGCCCTCGCCGCGCGGCTGCACGATCAGGTTGCCCTGCTCGTTGACCGCGAAGTAGCCGCACCCCCAGCGAGGGATGTTGTAGGTGTCGTTCGCGTCGGCGGCGGTCCACCGGCGGAGCGGATCGGTCGAGAGCAATGCCTTCGCGCGGGCCATGATCGTTGATCAGGGGATTACGTGCATTTGCCCCCCTGCGCAATGGGGATCTGAGCCGGTTTGGGCTCAGGCCGCGAGGCGTGGCGCGACCACACGCGCGCGCAGGCGGCGGTGACCACGCGTGACGGCCTCGTCGACGTCGTCGCCGCGCCAGTTCTTCGGATCGTAGACGTCGCCGAGCGTGCCGGCGGCGAGGCGGCGCGGGCGGCGCAGCGTCTCGGTCGGCTCGGCCGGGATGATCGTGATGTGGACCTCCGTCGACGGCACGTCGTCGCCGAGCACGTCGGCGGCGCGCCACGGCTCGCGCACGTCGCCGAACAGCGAGTGCATGACGAGCTGGATCGCCTGCGCGCCGCCGTTCCAGCCGCGGCCGGCCATCACGCGCTCGAGCGCCTCGATCATCGCCGCGCACGACGGGAACCGCTGCGAGCGGTCGCTCGCGAGCGCCCGCTTCACGATCGCTTCCAGCTCCGGAGGGGAGTCGGCGACGAGGTCGCTGGGCAGGATGTAGTCGCCGCGCACGACCGCGAGCATGCGCTCGAAGTCGGTCTTGCCGTGGAAGCAGCGCGCGCCGGTGGTCAGCTCGTAGAGCACGATGCCGAGCGCGAACACGTCGGTCAGGTGATCGACTCGATCGCCCATGCACTGCTCGGGCGACATGTAGCTCGCCTTGCCGCGCACGATGCCGGGCGAGGTGTGGACGGTCGACATCGTGGAGCGCGCGATGCCGAAGTCGACGATCTTCACGACGCCGTCGTGGCCGACCATGATGTTCGACAGCGAGACGTCGCGGTGCACGAGCCTGAGCGGCACGCCGTGCTCGTCGCAGCGGCGGTGTGCGTGGTCGAGGCCGGCCGCGGCTTGCGCGACGATCGCGAGCGAGACCTCGTATGGGATCGACGTCTGCGCGTGCGACGCGGCGAGCAGGATCTCGCGCAGGTCGGCGCCGTGGACGTACTCCATCGCGATGAAGTGGCGGCCACCGGCGACGTCAGCGCCGAGCACGCCCGCGATGTGCTCGTGGTGGAGGTGGCCGGCGAGGCGCGCCTCGTCGAGGAACAGCGCGCACGACTCGACGTCACTCGAGCGGTGCGCCGCGAGCACCTTCACCGCGACGTGCCGCCCGTCGGTCGCCTTCGCGAGGAAGACGTCGGCCATCCCGCCCTGCGCCAGGCTCCGGAGCAGCTCGTAGGTCCCCAGGTGCATACCTGCCGACACCACGGACGCCTCAGCACTGGTCATCGAACATCCTACGAGGGCGGAGGTGCCAGGGATCCCATGCGGAATTGCCCATGGATGATAACCAGTTACAGAGGGGTGCGACATGCGTCTCCTCGAGCCCAGCGGGGCCGAACACATGGAGAGAGGAGGGTGGATCCCCGAAGTCGCAGCCGATCGGTCACCAGGGCGCGAGGACGCCCGCGAGTGGTGCTTCGAGCGCATCGCTGCCGAGCCACCACTCGATCGCCGCACGCTCCCGGGGGTCGAGCCCCTGCATCCGTGCGAGCGCGGCGTTCCTCACCGCCACCGCCACGCGCGGGGCGAGCTTCGGCGGGTACACCCTCTCGGTGAGCTGGACCGTGCTCGAGAGGACCCGTGGCTTCTCGCACGGCGAGGTCTTGCACGTGTACGCCTCGCCCCACAGCGTGGCGAACTGATAGCGCTCGTCGATCGTCGCGAGCACGTTCGCACCATCGACGAGGTCGACGGCCGATGCCATGCGCCAGAGGCCGCGGCCGAAGTACTTGTCTTCGTGCCCGGCGATGCCCGTTTGCGCCTGGAGGTTGGCGATCTCCATCTCGAGGATCGACTGCCGTTCGAGCTTCGACAGGTAGTTCGTGATCCGACAGTCGCTGCCGGACGTGACGGTGGTGGTCAGTGTCGTCGAGTACGTCGACTCGCGCCTCGTGTAGCTGACCGAGGTCGTCGGAGTGCACGACACCTTGAACAGGTCGGCCAGCTCGGCGCGCTTGCGCGCGATCGCCTCGGCATTGTCGACCTTCACGATGATCGGGACATTGCGATCGAGGTGCGTCTCGATGGTCGACAGCTGCTGGTGGCTCTTCTCGACGAGCGCCAGCTTCGCGGTGACCGAACCGCTCGCGAGCAAGATGGCGAGGTCGGCCGCGTTGAACGCGCGCGATAGCGGAGCGTCGGCGAGGACGAGCAGCTCCGCGTTCGTCGCACCGACCGTGCGCTTCGCGTTGTCGACATCGACGAGCCAAGGGGCCAGCGCGGCGAGGAGGGCAACCTGGTCCTCGCGTTCCTTCGGCGCCCATTCGAACAGGGCGAACCCGACGCTGATGTACGCAGGGTCCACCGCAGCGACCATCGCGCGCAGGATCGGCAGCGTGCGCGCGAACACCGGTGCCTTCGCGAGGTCGGCGCCACGTGCGGCATCGATCGCGGCGAGGGTCGCGCTGCGCAGCTGCGGGAGGAACGCCGCGGGCCGTGGTCCGGGGGGCAGCGAGCCGACACGCATGACCGGGCGCATCGCGTAGTCGAGGGCGTCCAGCAACTCGAACAGATCCTTGCGCGCGAGGATGCCGGGGACGGCCGCGGCGAACTTCCCGTCGACGTACGTGATGAGCTCCCCGAGCTCGTCGGGCAGGTGCCGTGGCGGCGCGATGCGCTCTCCCTTTCTGTTCCGGTCGAACATCTCGTTCCGGCCCAGCGGGTCGCGCAGCCACGCGCGGTCGAGGTAGCGGCGGATCGCGTGGAATGCGCCCTGGTCGGCCATCGCGCGCGCGTTCGCGAACATCGGCGCGATCGGTCGGAACGGGCCGAACACGACGTCCTCGTACTCCGCGACAACGCGGACCAGCGACGGCGGCACGTAGCGATCCGAGCTCGTCCAGATGTACGTGTCGCCGGCCCCGTTCCGGAGCAGTGTGGTCGACGGGAGGAACTGATCCCCGACGGGCTTTCCGAAGAACTCGCGCTGGGGCCGCTCCTCCGACGGCGCGAACGCGTGCACGGTGAACCTGCCGTGCCCCATCGCCTCCGCCGCGGCGCAGGTGGCCGCGCACGGATCCTCCAATGCTCCGCCGGCCTGCGGCAGCGACACGAGCCGGCCGACGGCGATGATGTCCGAGCCGCTCTGGGTGACGATCACGTCGGCGACGCGTCCACTCCCTTTGCCGTTCTCGGGCGTCGCGCACGTCGCCCACTGCTCGGGATCGAGCCACGCCAGCTTCAGCGCGACGCACTGCGAGCTCGTGCCGCGGCTCGCCTTGATCGCGGCCGACGCGACCTGGCTCATGGGACCGACCGCATCGGGGGGGATCGGGACGCGCTCGCCCTCGCGGAGCACGACCGCGCGGGCCTCGATCGGGAGCCCGGCGGGCTCCGGCCGGACGCCCCGCTGAGGCCCGCCGCAGGCCACCGTCGACCAGGCCACCACGAAGACGGGCAGGGCGTCGCGCCTCATTCCTGCCATCGTACAGGTGGTTAGCAACGGGACGCACCCGGGACTTTACGCTCTCCGGCCTTGCCACTAGATTCGCCTACTGCTCGATGGCCAACGAAGTCGCGAAAGGGACACCCGCCGCCGCGGTGATCGCCGAGGAGGAGCGGCTGTTCGGCCAGGTCCAGGCGCGCGTCGCGATGGGCGAGGAGCACGAGGAAGGGCGCCCGAAGGTCGGCGCGAGCGACCTCGATGCGGACCTGCTGTCGCTGCGCGATCAGATCGCGGAGGCGCGGCCCGAGGACCTGCCGCCGCTGGTCGAGCAGATGACGCGCCTCGCGTCGCTGAAGGCACGGATCGGCGGGGGCGCACAGCTGCCGATCGATCTGACGAGCCCGTACTTCGCGCACATGCGCCTGAAGGAGAGCGGGAAGTCGCGCGACGTGATGATCGGCAAGCGCGGCTTCATCGATCGCTCGAGCAACGTGCAGATCGTCGACTGGCGCAACGCGCCCGTGTCGCGGATCTACTACCGCTACGAGGAAGGCGACGACTACGAGGAGGAGATCGCCGGGCGGCGCGTCGAGGGCCTCGTCGAGGCGCGGCGAAACGTGTCGATCGCGCGCGGCAACCTGCGCCGCATCGGTACGCCGCAGGGCACGTACCTGAAGGACTCGCGCGGGGCGTGGGTCCAGGCCGTCGGCCAGATCGCGCCGGTGCTCCACGGCGGCATGGGCAAGGCCGCGCGGCCCGTGCCGCTCAAGAGCGGCGAGGGGCGCGACAAGGGCAAGCTCGGCATCCACCACGGCGCGGCGCGCGCCGACAAGGCGCTGCCCGAGATCGCCGCGCTGATCGACAAGGAGCAGTTCGAGCTGATCACGCAGCCCGGCAGTGGCATCGTCGTGATCCAGGGCGGCGCGGGCTCGGGCAAGACCACCGTCGCGCTGCACCGCATCGCCTATCTGAACTTCCAGGACGGCCGGCGGTTCAAGCCGCAGCACACGCTGTTCGTCGTGCCGTCGCAGGCGCTCGTGCGCTACGTCGCCGGCGTCCTGCCCGCGCTCGGCGTCAGCGGCGTGCCCGTCGTGACGTACACCGGCTGGGCGCGCACCACGCGCATGCGCTGCCTGCCCGACGCGCCGACCAAGTACAACATCGATCCGCCCGAGCACGTCTCGCGCGTGAAGAAGCACCCGGCGCTGCTCGGCATGCTCGTCCGCTGGGTCGAGCAGCAGGCCGCGCAGATCGGCGGCGAGATCGCCGAGATCCACGGGCCGGCGGTGCGGAGCGCGCTCGAGGAGTGGAATCGCCTCGTCAAGCGACCGCTCGTGCCGCGGCTGGCGGGCCTCTCCAGCTGGATCAAGAAGCAGGGCGACGCGCTCGACCCGAGCGTGCGCGTCGGGCTCGAGGGCCTGGTCAAGCGCTGGAAGAAGCGCGCCGACGACGTGGTGCTCGACTGGGCCGAGATGTTCACGGACCCCGTGCTGCTCGCCGAGGGCTTCGCGTCGTTCGCGGCCGCGAAGGATGTCTCGCAGAAGGACATCGAGCGCGTGGTCGCGTGGGTGAAGCGCCAGCTCGCGAAGCCGCAGAAGGCCCCGGTCGACGAGGAGGGCAACCCGGTCCTCGACTCCGAGGGCAAGGCGCTCGGCGTCGACGAGGACGATCCGGCCGGCAAGTTCGACGACGAGGACGATCCGATCCTGCTGCGCCTCGTGCAGCTGAAGCGCGGCGGCCTCAGGACGCCCGAGGATCAGGAGCTCGTGTACGAGCACGTCGCGATCGACGAGGCGCAGGACCGCTCCGCGCTCGAGGTCAAGGTGCTCGTCGAGGCCGTCCACGCACCGGACCACGACCCGTCGAAGCGCTCGGTCACGATCGCCGGCGACACCGCGCAGCGCCTGGTGTTCGACAACAACTTCTCCGGGTGGGCCGAGCTGCTCGAACAGACCGGTCAGCCCGCGATCGTGCGGCCGCTCAAGCTGTCCTACCGCTCGACCGCCGAGGTCATGCTGCTCGCGCGCGAGATCCTCGGCCCCGAGCTCGCGCCCGACGAGCCGCTCGCGGCCCGCCCCGGCGAGCCGGTCGAGCTGCACGAGTTCGGCGACCTCGGCGAGGCCGTCGCGTTCCTCGGCGACGCGCTGCGGAACCTGATGGCGCGCGAGCCCACCGCGTCGTGCGCGGTGATCTCGCGCCACCCCGAGCAGGCGGACGCGTACTACGACGGCCTGAGGCGTGCCGAGGTCCCCGCGCTCCGCCGCGTGCGCCGCGACGAGTTCAACTTCCAGCCCGGCGTCGATGTCACCGACGTGACGAGCGTGAAGGGCCTCGAGTTCGACTACGTCGTGATGGTCGACGTCAACGACGCGAGCTACCCCGACCAGCACTGGGCGCGCCACCTGCTGCACATCGGCGTGACGCGCGCCGCGCACCAGCTGTGGCTGGTGTCGACCGGCGAGCCGAGCGTGCTGATCCCGGCCGCGCTGCGCGACGGCGGCCGCATGACGGTCGGCTGACCGCTACTTCTTCGGCGACGACATCGTCGAGAACCGCTGAAACGCGGCCGACACGCCCTTGTCGTCCTTGCACTTCATGACGCCGGCGGCCATGTCGTTCTGCTTCTTCGCCCACTTGTCCTTGGTGGCCTGTGGCACGTCCTTGTCGGACTCGACCATCTTGCGGATGAACTCGGCGTGCTTGTCGAGCACCGCGTTGATGGCGGGTCCCATCTTCGGGCAGGCGTCCTGATTCTTCACGACGGCGCCGTGGAGATCGTCGAAGAACGCCTCGGCGCGCTTGAGCTCCTCGGGCGTCACCATCGGCTTCTTGGCGTCGGCGGGCTTGTCGGCGGGCGGCGCCTTCTTCTCCGCGGGCGGCGCCTTCTTCTCGGCAGGGGCCTTCGCGGGCGGCGTGTCGGCGAGCGCCGGCGAGGCCGCGAGCGCGAGGAGCAGGGAGACGGTCGAGAGGAGCTTCATGGTCGCGAGCCTACTTCTTCTCGGTCATCTTGGTCATGCGCTCGATGGCGGCCATGACGCCCTTGTCGCTCGTGCACTTCATCAGCGCATTCACGAAGTCGCCCTGCTTCTTCTCCATCTTCGCCTTGAGCGCCGGCGGCGGCTCCTTGTCGATGCTCGCCGCCTTCGCGAGCAGCGCCGCGTGCTTGTCGAGCACGGCGTTGATCGCCGGTCCCATCTTCGGGCAGTCGGTCTGCGTCTTCATGACCGCGCCGACCAGATCGTCGAAGAAGGCCTCGACCATCTTGGCCTCCTGCGGCGTCATCATCGGCTTCTTGTCGGCGGGCTTGTCGGCGGGCTTGTCGGCCGGCTTGTCGGCGGGCGGCGCCTTCCTCTCCTCCTTCGCCTTGGGCGGCGGGTCGGCGGCGAACGCGGGGGTGGCGACGAGGAGCGAGAGCAACAAGGCGAGCTTCATGGCCGACACGATGACACGTCTCGGGGCGCCGTACCGCCATGAATATTCGGGACCTGGTCGTCGTCTACCTGCGAACGATCGAGGGTCACGACCTCGACGCCGTCGCGGCGTTGCTGCACGACGACGTCGTCGTCAGGGACGGGAAGATCTGGCGGCAGGAGCAGTACGACTGCTTCAACGCCGCGTGAGCGCGCGCGTGACCGCGATGCCCGCGATCATCGCGCCGACGAACACCAGCACCGGCAGCGCGCCGCTGCCGAGGCTGACGAGCGCCGGCCCGGGACAGTAGCCCGACAGTCCCCAGCCGACGCCGAACATCGCCGAGCCGAGGACGAGCGCCGGCTCGATCCGGGTCTCGGCCGGAAGGTGGAACCGCGTATCGAAGACCGGCGCCCTGCGCTTCCGCACCAGGCGGAGCAGCGGCAGGTGGACGGCGATCGCGCCGCCCATCACGAACGCGAGCGTCGGATCCCAGCGCCCGGTGATGTCGAGGAAGCCGATGACACGCCCCGGATCGGTCATCCCCGAGACCACGAGGCCGACGGCGAACAACACGCCGGTGTACGCCGCGACCGCCTCGCTCTTCACGAGTGCCCTCCCACCAGCGCGACGGTGACCGCCGCCGTGCTCATGAACACGAGGACCGCGACCAGCGAGCGCGGCGACAGGCGCGCCAGCCCGCACACGCCGTGACCGCTCGTGCAGCCATTCGCGAGGGTGGTGCCCACGCCGACCAGCAGGCCGGCGACCGCGAGCAGCGGTGTCCCGCGGACCGGCGTCCCGAACGCGGTGGGCGTCAACGCGAACGCGATCACGCCGACCGCGGTCAGAGCGAGCAGGAACGGCACGCGGAAGCTGCGGCCGCCGTCGCGCTCGAGCGCGCGCGCGAGGATGCCGCAGATCCCGGCGATCCGGCCGTGGGCGAGCAGCGCGATGGTGGCCGCGAGGCCGATGAGCGCGCCGCCGAGCAGCGCGCGAACGACAGAGGCCGTGGTCACGGCATCTGTTATAGCGGATGTGCCGCCGTTTGGCGAGCTACTTCGGGAGTCTCTTCACCGCGATGGCGCCGAGCTGCTTCGCGGCGGCCAGATAGTCGACGCTGCCGGTGCCGCGCTGGACCCAGACCGTGATCGTGAAGACCCGCGTCCCCTGATGGACCATGATGGAGCCGCTGACCTTGTCGCCGGGACCGATGGCGACCGCCGCGTCCCCGAGGCCCTCGATCGGGATCGGCGTCTGCCGGTAGGTCGGCTCGATGCTCGGGAGCGTTCGCGTCTTGAACTGCTCGAGGGTGATCGCTGCGTTCACCACACCGACGGCGACCGTCGCCTTGTTCATCTGGCCCGGCCGGGTGACCTCGTCGTGGCTGTGCTCGCCCCAGAACGTGCACGTGTCCTGCACGCCCATGCGGGTACCTTCGACGCTCTCGATGGGGCGGCCGAGCGCGGTCGCCGCATCGGCGTCGCCGACCAGCGAGCACGGGTGGATGCCCGGTGGCGTGGAGCATCTCTGCGCGGCGAACCAGTCGCGCAGCACCGCCAGGTGGGCCTCGTAGGCCGCGTGCTCGTGTCGTGCTTTGAGATCCGGCCCGATGTTCGGCACGTTGTCGACGCACTGCCACTCGGGCCATCCGGCGGTTCGATTCGCGTCGCACAGCTCGGCGTGCACCGCCTCGTGCTTGCGCGCGGCGTCGCACACGATCGGCGGCTTTCCGTTCGCCGCGAACCACGTACACGCTTCGTCGACGTGCCTCGGGGTGCAGTCGCACATGCTGGTGTACGGGCCAGGCGCTCCACTCCTGCCACCGCCGGGGGTCTCCATCCCGTATCGCTTGTCCACCGCGGCGTCGAACTGCTTCACGGTCCACGGCGGCTTCGCGGCCTTCGCGAGCGGCAGGAGCTCGGTGTAGAGCTGGTCGATGCGCTGCCACGCGACGATGGCGTTGCCGACCGTCGTACAGCTCGCGACGTTCCCCGACGCGTCACCACCGGGCGGTGACGTCACCGGTGGACCGGCGGAGCCCGTTCCCGACGAGCCCGGTCCCGACGCCGAGTCGCGCGCCGGTGGCGCGACACCGCTGCTCGCCCCGTTGTTCTCGCGCGCGTCGTGGGGAGCCGAGCGTCCCTTGCCGCGGCACGCGCCGGCGAGCGCGAGCACCATCGCCGCCGCCACCACCACCCGCTGCATCGCGATCAGTCCGGGTGACGGACGGTCAGGACGGGGACCCTCGCGGAGCGGACGACCTTCTCGGTGATGCTGCCGGCCATCAGGGCGCGGATGCCGGTGTGGCCGTGCGTGCCCATCACGATCAGATCGACAGCGTTCTCTTCGACGAAGAGGTTGATCTGCTCGACCGGGCTGCCGACGCGGATGAACGGGGTCGCCTCGACGTCGTCCTTCGCGAGCCGGTTCGCGAGGTCCTGGAGGTGCGTCTCGGCCGAGGACACCGCGTAGTCGCGCACGCTGATCGGCGCGCCGGTCTCGGTCGGTACGATCGCGGCGTTCGGCGGGAGCTGCGACGGGAGGTCGATCACGTGGAGGAGGAGGATCTTGCCCCCGTGGAGCTTCGCCTCGTTGCGGGCGAGCGCGGCGGCATGGTTCGCCGAGGACGAGAAGTCGTGGGGGACCAGGATCGTCTTCCAGTGCATGGACCGAGTCTAACCCTATCGTGGCGCGGGGAGGCCCCAGGCGGGCGCCAGCGCGGCGTACTCCTCGCTCGGGAGCAGCACGAATATCGGCTGGCGCGCGGCGGTGAGGCGGGCCATCAGCTCCGCCAGCCGCGGCTCGTCCATCGCGGTGCAGCCGACCGTCGACGAGCCCGCGCCGCCCCACACGTGGAGGAAGATGCAGCTGCCGCCGTTCGGGATGCGCGTCGGGTTGTGAGCGACGTCGACGACCCACGTGTAGAGCGGGTCGGGGCGCTTCATCTCCTCGGCGCTCGCCCAGTCGGGCGTCACGGTGCGCTGGTCGAGGATCGTGTTGTAACGGGCGCTCTTCGGATCGTCGACGCACTTCCAGCTCTCGTCGACGCGCGTGTACGGCAGGCCGGCGCTCGCCGGCGGCGCGGCTCCGTATCCGTAGGTGGCAGTCAGGAGGAACGCACCGGCGGGGCTCTTGCCGTCGCCCTCGACCTTGAGCGGCCCACCGCGCCCGGGCACGGGCCCGCGGCCGTGGCGGCCCATGCCCCAGCCGGCGCCGGTCCGACCGATCACGCCGGGCCACGGCCCCAGCGCGAGCTTCCACGGCGACGTGCCGCTCTCGCGCTCCCACAGCCGGAGCTCGGCCGTGGTCGCGTCCCACGACGGGATGATCGCGGTGACGAGCTGCTGCGTCTCCGGCGGGACGGCGTCGCTCGACAGCACCTCGTGCGCGAGCACCGGCGCAGGTCCCGGCGGCGCGGAGCCCGTCGGTGCGAGCGACGCGGCCGGCTCGGACTTGTTTCCGCAGGCGGCCAGCGCCAGGAGCAGCAGCGCCTGCTTCAAGCGCTCATCTCGAGCATGCGCTGGATCGGCGCGAGCGCGCGGACGCGGGTCGCCTCGGGCACGTCGACCTGCGGCGACAGATCGCGCATGCACAGATAGAGCTTCTCGAGCGTGTTGCGCCGCATGTGCGGGCACAGGTTGCACGCGCAGGTCTCGTCCTCGGGCGGCGCGGCGATCAGCGTCTTGCCCGGCGCGGCCTGCTGCATCCTGTGGAGGATGCCAGCCTCGGTCGCGACGATGAACGTCTGCTTCGGCGACTTCTTCGCGTAGTCGATGAGGCCGCTGGTCGACGCGATGTGGTTCGCGTGGCGCAGGATGCCCTCGTGGCACTCGGGGTGCGCGATCACCTCGGCGTCGGGGTTCTTCGCCATCAGCTCGAGCAGCCGCTTCTCGGAGAACGTCTCGTGGACGATGCAGGTGCCCTGCCAGAACACGAGGTCCGGCCGGTTCGCCTGCTTCGCGACGAACGCACCGAGGTGGCGGTCGGGCGCGAACACGATCTTCTGATCGCCGAGCGCCTTGACGATCTTCACCGCGTTCGACGACGTGCAGATCACATCGGACAGCGCTTTCACGTCCGCGGAGCAGTTGATGTAGCTGACCACCGTGTGGCCGGGGTACTGCTCGAGCCACTTCTTGAACACGGGCGCGGGGCAGCCGTCGGCGAGCGAGCAGCCGGCCTCGAGGTCGGGCACCACCACGATCTTCGTCGGGTTGAGGATCTTCGCGGTCTCCGCCATGAAGTGGACGCCGCAGAACACGATCACATCGGCCTGGGTCTTCGCCGCCGCCTGCGAGAGCTGGAGCGAGTCACCGACGAAGTCGGCGAGGTCCTGGATCTCCGACTCCTGGTAATAGTGCGCCAGGATCACGGCGTTGCGCTCCTTCTTGAGGCGCTTGATCCCGTCCTCGAGCTCCTGCGGCGTCATGCCGAGGTCCTCCTGAGGAGCGGGAGGCGTCGGGTTCCCGATGACCGGCAGCTTGTCCATGAGGATGTCCTAGCACGCCAAAGGGGCGATTCCTGGGTTGTGCTTGCTCTTGCACAACGGGTCATGACATCGATGCGCCCGTGGAGCGGTTCGTTGCAGGCGTGGCCCTGGCCGTGCTCGCGCTGTCGTGCGCGAACGCGGGACAGTCGCGCGTCGGCGGCGACGACCCGGTCATCGACGCCGGGCCCGACGCGCCCGATGCGTGCGTGCCGCGCGCCGAGACGTGCGACGACGCCGACGAGGACTGCGACGGCGACAGCGACGAGACGTTCCCGACCAAGGGCGACGCGTGCACGGTCGGCACAGGCGCGTGCGAGGTCGCGGGCGTGCTCGCGTGCACGGCCGCGGGCACCGGCGTCCAGTGCAGCGCACAGCCCGGCGCCCCGACCAGCGAGACCTGCGACGGCGTCGACAACGACTGCGACGGGAAGGTCGACGAGGACTATCACGTCGGCATGCCGTGCGACGGCACCGACGCCGA
>JAEUJX010000048.1 GCA_016794545.1 Myxococcales bacterium | reverse complement strand
GTGCCGGCCGCTGATCGAGAAGGCGGTCGCCGCGATCGACGCGCTCGGCACGCGCGCGGGAGACCTCGCGCGGCTGCACTTCGCGCACATCGAGGCGCGCTACCTCGGCAAGACCGAGAGCGCGATGCACCGGGTGTTCGGGCGGTTCGAGCAGCCCTGGGACAACGTGCTGCGCGGCGTGATCCTCGCGCGGTGCCACGCGGCGCGCGCGGAGTGGGCCCACACGGCGCGCGTCTGCAAGGAGACCCGGGCCGCTGTCCAGGCGATGGAATTCTCTGGGGGGCAGCTCGGCGCGTACGTGATCGCGTACCTCGATTACCTCGACGGGGTGGCCCACCACGGCGCGACCAGCCAGTACAACGATCCCGGGTACCTGGCCGACGCGTTTTCGCGAATTACCTCGTCGCTGGATGCGACTGCGCGGGTGTGCGATGCGTCCGACCCCTTGATCGAGGCAAACGTGCACTGGCTCTACACGATCGGAGATCTGGCGAACCGCCTGGATGTCCCGGAGGCGAAGGCAATCCGGACCGGCATCTCCGCGTACCTGTCAGCGTCGGGGCTGGCCACGAGGATCTCGGAGCAACAACGCCGCGAGACGCCTCCGCTGGTGTGGTACGACGCTAGCCGCTTGTTGGCTCTGTCGGGGGCGCCCTAGGTCATGACCTCGGTTCTCATCTGGTTCCTGGCCGCGGTGGGCGTGGTTCAGGCAGGTCTCTCGGTCCGCGCGTATCTGCTCGAGAAGCGCGAGGGTCTGCCGCGCTCGAGTCTGCGCGCCGCGCTATCGGTGGTGATCGCGCTCGGCATCGTCGGCATGGGCGTCTACGAGACCGTGCTGAACCAGCCGGCGGCCCCCGCGAAGGTCGAGATCGGCCCGGTGCAACACACGCCGGCGCAGAAGGCGCAGATCGAGACGTTGAAGAAGGAGATCGGCGCGCTGCAGGAGCAGCTGTCCGCGAAGCAGGCCGAGCTCGAGAAGCTCGATCCGACGACCGTCGCACCGGCCGAGCCGGCGGCGCCCGCGCAGTGGCCGCTGATGATCGCGATCGCGCTCGTGCTGTTCGGGTTCGGCGCGCTCGCGCTCGGCGACCTGCAGACGCTGTTGCCGCGGAAGAACAGCTTCGCGCCGGGCAATGCAGAGACGGCTCCCGAGCAGGTCCCCGGGCAGCCGCAGGCGCTCGACAAGCCCGAGCCGGCGACCCTGGCGAACCTCGCCGCGCACGTGCACGCCGGCCGCTACAAGGCCGCGCTCGCGATGGCCGCGCGGATGAGCGTGGAGCAACTGCACAAGCTCGAGGTCCTCGACTTCCTGTATCTCCGCGCGTTCGCGAGCGTGATGGCGGTCGCCGCGCCCGAGGACGGCACTGCCCCGACGCACCAGGATCGCACCGAGAAGCTCCAGGCCGCGCAGAAGGACCTCGCGTCGCTGCTCGAGCTCGCGCCGCACGCCGCCGAGGCGCAGTGGCTCGCCGGGTACGTCAAGGCCAAGGCCGGCGAGTGGCAGGCGGCGCTCGACACGATGCGCGCCGCGAAGGACGGTCTTCCGGCCAACAACGCCTCCGAGGTCAACGAGAGCGTGTGCCTGCTCATGCTCGCCGAGGCCAAGCTCGCCGCGGCCGACAACGAGGGCGCGACGAAGCTGTTCGACGAGGTCACGCAGCTCGGCGTCCTCGCGGGTCAGATTCCGGTCGCGATGGTCACGCACCGCATCCTCACGGTGCGCGAGCACATCAAGGCAGGGAAGTTCGCCGAGGCCGCGGACGGCATCGCGCGCATCCGCGACATCACCGGCCTCGACGACAAGGCGCAGCGCGCGACGCTCGTCGCGTGCGACGTGTACGACGTCGCGATCCACTACCGCTCGGGCGACCTCGAGAAGGCGCTCGCGGCGACGCGCGCGTTCATGCAGCGCTGGCTGCCGGCGCAGCTCCCCGATGTCGAGGACCAGGCCGCCGACGAGTTCCTGTTGCCCGCGATCGACAAGGCGTCGCTCCAGCTCCCCCACGACTTGTACCGCGGCCTGTTCTTCCTCGAGGCGGTCGTCCGCGTCGACCTGGCGTCTCGCCGTGGGCAGGCCCTGTCGCCCGACGAGGTCGACGTCATCGCCACCGCCCTGCTGCGCGCGCTGCAGTTCCAGCCGCGCCACCGCGAGTCGCTCGCGGCGCTCGGCGCGCTCTACCTCGCGTACCGCAAGGACCGCACCGAGAAGGCGCTGTCGTGGCTCGACGCCGCGCTCACCATGGGCGTGCGCAGCCCGCGCGCCCGCGCGCTGCTCGCCGACGCGCGCCGCGTCGAACAGGAGCGCAAGGAGCTGCTCCAGCTGTTCCGCTCGGCGTCCGCGAAGTTCCTGTCCGACCCGCAGGTCGGCGTGGGCGTCCGCAAGGCGCTGATCGAGGAGCTCGGCCGGTTCGACGAGTTCCGCCCGGTCGTGCTCGACCTCCAGGAGTCGGGTGCGCTCGACGCGCAGCCCTCCGGCGAGATCACGGTGACCGCGCTGCGCGAGCGCGCCGCGTTCGTCGGCGGCATCGCGAGCGAGGTCGTGAGACGTGCGGAGCCCGCGGCCGTGCAGAAGCTCGCCGACATCCACCGCGAGCTGACGTCGCTCGCGAACAACGTCGAGACGTCGTCGACGCGGATCGCCGCGCTCGAGCGCCAGGTGATGGAGCAGCTCGGAAGGATCGTGCTGCGATGAGCGATGACGCGAAGACCGGCGCCGCGATGCGCCGCGCCCTGCTCGGCAAGCTGCCGCCACTCGAGTACCACGGCACGAACGTCCTCGAGGCCCTGAAGGTCGACGAGGGTTCGGACCTCCGCGGCGCGATCGAGCTCGACGTCGACGCGTTCCTCACGCCGCTCGAGCTGACGACGCGGCGGCTCGGAGGCGGAGGCAGGTGAGCGAGCCCGCGCTCGCCGGCTGCGATAACTGCGGGTCGCCCTACGATGCCGCGGCGATCGTCTGCCCGTTCTGCCGGTCGCCGCGCGGTCTCGCCGGCCTGTCGCGCATGCCGGGCAACGAGGACCGGCTCGACCGGATCGTGACCGAGAACCTCCTCGCGCGCAGCGACGCCGGGATCGAAGATCTGTTGACGCGCGACCTGGCCGGCCCGCTGTCGCCGGGCGATCTCCGCGACGCGCTCGTCCGCGTCGACGCGAGGAACGATCCGAGCCTCGCCGATCTGGAGAACAGCCTCGCGCTCGAGAGCGCCATCGCGGTCGATGGCATCACGCTCGCCGAGCTGATCGACAAGGGCGGCAACGACCTCAAGATCATCAAGCGCGGCCTCGTGTTCTTGAAGAAGCAGCGCTGGGCCGAGGCGCTCGAGTGGTGGACGCTCAACCGCGAGAACCTCTCGCCGGCGCAGGAGAACCTGTCGCTGCTGCTGCTGCTGATGGAAGGCTTCACCCACCGCCTCGCGGGCGATCATCGCCGCGCGGCCGATGTCCATGCTCGGATCGCCCAGCACCCGGTCTACCGCCGGATGCGCGGCCTCGAGCGCAAGTGAGGGAACGTATGCGAAGAGGATGGAAGATCGCGTGGACCGCCGCCGTGCTGTGCGTGGCGACCGGGACCGCTGCCGCGGAACCGAGCTACAGCCAGGAGCTCGACGAGTACACGCTCTCGCGTGCGAAGACCGAGCTGCGCGATCTCGCGCGCCGCGAGGGCATCGACGCGGAGACGGCCGACATCCTCCTGAAGCTCGACGTGTTCGCGACGTCGAACGACACCGGCTGCCCGGGCGTCGACGTCGACATCATCAACGCGACGGGCCGCACGATCTGGAACATCGAGGCCAAGATCGAGCAGAAGGACGGCTCGAAGCACCGCGAGGACGTGGTCCACCTGCCGTACATGACGGCGAAGTCGAAGGTGCGGATCAACGTGTCGTGCCTCCAGGACTACACGTACCGGAGCCGCTACGACTACTCGGGGTCGAGCGGCATCACGCTCAACTACTCGGCGCAGGGCAGCAAGTCGATCGACGAGGCGTTGCCGCTCATGATCGAGCAGAAGGTCGACTACTCGAACGTCGGCGCCGGCGTCTCGCCGAGCGTCGACAAGAGCGACAGCCTGCTCGTCAAGGCGCTCGAGATGAACGACCGCGACGTCGCGAAGGAGCTCGTGCAGGCGATCGCCCGCACCGGCACCGGCGCGAAGGAGCTCGGCGACGTGATCGAGAAGTTCGGCGGTGGCGCGATCGCCGACGAGGTGGTCGCGGCGATGTCGAAGCTCCCGCCCGCGCAGCAGGCGCAGCTCGCGCGCACGCTGCTCGCGTCGAACGCGGCGCTCAAGTGGAAGGACAAGCTGCTGCCGATGATCGACAAGCAGCTGTGCGGCGGGAACCGCGCCGACGCCGTCGGTCTGTGGATCACCGCGCAGACGCCGGGCGGCATCCCCGTCGAGGACTTCCGCACCCGAGTCTCCGAGAAGTGCAAGCCGACCAAGGCCGACGGCCCGGCGATCACCGCCGCGCTCGAGAAGAACCCCGACGCCGCGGGCGGCACGCTCGACGCCGTCGACGACGAGCTGTTCGCCGGCGCGGTCGCCGCGTGGGGCAAGGTCAAGGCGCCGGCGATCAGCCAGTCGCTGCTCGCGTACCTGCGCGACGGTCAGAAGACCGAGCGGTTCGACGCGGCGGTGAAGCAGCTCGGCGCCGACAAGCAGGCGCTCGCGATCGCCACGATCATCGAG
Organism: Myxococcales bacterium; assembly: GCA_016794545.1. Lineage (GTDB taxonomy): Bacteria > Myxococcota_A > Polyangia > Haliangiales > Haliangiaceae > JABFXX01. The sequence goes on along the minus strand of JAEUJX010000048.1, from coordinate 25,703 downwards.
ACGCCCGACGGCGCGGGCGCCAAGCACAAGGCCGACTGGGTCACCGCGCAGTTCGCGTCGATCTCGTCCGCCGAGCTCGACCCCTCCGTCACGCTCGCGACGAAGACGATGGTCACCGGCGGCGTGAAGGCGCCGGCGATGCGCGACGCGATCAAGGGGCTCGCGAAGCTCGCGCCGAAGGCGGTCGAGGACGTGATGGTGGCGCAGGCCTCGACCAGCTCGCGGGTCTTCGACGCCGAGAAGCTGCAGGCGGCCGGCCTCGACATGGCCGAGTTCCTCGCGTTCAACGCCGAGCTCGGCGACTGCACCGCGACGGTCGAGCTGCTCGACAGCTGCCTGAAGAAGATCGCCGCGTACAAGGACAAGACCGGCGAGGGCGCGCTGAAGAAGCAGGCGCGGTCCGCGGTGAAGCCCGAGTTCCTGAGCTCGGTGCGCTCGCTGCTCGAGGCCCTGCGCGAGCCGCAGGGCCTGATCGTGGTGTCGGCGAGCTTCCGTGACGCGGGCTTCGACGCCGGCTTCATCGCCGAGCGCGCGTGCCGCGAGGCCGAGGACGCGGTGCGCTGGGACAACGATCCCACCACGCACCTCGAGCTGGCGCAGCAGATCACCCCGGATGCGCCGTGCATCGGCGCGGTCCACGACACGATCGCGGGCAAGAAGCGCAAGGCGCTGCTGATGACGATCGCGGGCATCGTCGTGTTGATCCTCCCGATCCCGATGGGCTACTGGCTGATGCGGCGCCGCTATCGCAAGCTGCAGAAGGACCTGCCCGAGGAGGAGAAGGCCGACGGCGCGACCGGCAGCAAGCTCGAGGATCGCCTCGGCCCGGCCGGCCTGGGCCGCCAGCTCCAGGGCGCGCTCACCGAGGCGCACCGCGAGCTCGCCGGTTCGGCCGCGGGCCGCGCGCTGAACGCCGTCGACGAGTCGGTGATCAATGCGGCGTCGAGCACCGTGCGCCGCGCCGCCAAGACCGCCGACGCCGCGACGCTCCTCGTCAAGAAGGGCGGCCAGGCGATCTACATCGTCGCGCTGCCGGTGCGGCACCCGCGGCCGCAGATCACGCAGCGCTACCTCTCGGCGCCGTGGCCCGAGCACCTCGCGTCGATCCAGAGGGCGACGCAGCTCCCGACCCTCGCGCTCGTCGTGCTGTGCGGCCCCGATGCCGCGGAGGCGACGCTGCTCGTCGGACACACCGACGGCGCGGTGACCTCGGATCCCGAGGCGCTGCTCGATGCGAAGGAGGCCCGCGACCGCGGCGCCAACAAGTTCCGCGCCGTCATGACGCTGGCGTCGGCGGACCTCGGGTCGCGCACCACCCCCACCACTGACGCGAAGGCCGCCTGAACCATGTCGACCATCGATTACGGCATCGACCTCGGAACCACGAACTCGGCGCTCGCGCGCCAGGAGGGCCGTCAGCAGCGCCTGCTGCCCGGTCTGGACGGCGACCCGCTGCTGCCGTCGGCGATCCAGGTGCTCGCGAGCGGCGAGATCGTCGTGGGCTCGCGCGCGAAGGCAATGCTCGACCAGGATCCGGCGAACACCACCATCGAGTTCAAGCGCCTGATGGGCACCGGCGAGAAGAAGCGGTTCCCGGCGGCGGGCCGCGAGTACACGCCCGAGGAGCTGTCCGCGGAGATCCTGAAGTCGCTCGCCGAGCGCGCGCGCGCCGCCGACGGCGAGGCGCCGCGCGCGGCGGTGATCACGATCCCGGCGATGTTCCAGCTGCCGCAGTGCGACGCCACGCGCCGCGCCGCGGCGCTCGCGGGCATCGAGCACGCCCCGCTGCTCCAGGAGCCGATCGCCGCGGCGATCGCACACTCCGGCACCGGTACGGTGCGCGATGGCTCGTGGCTGGTCTACGACCTCGGCGGCGGCACGTTCGACGTGTCGCTCGTGCGCTGCAAGGACGGCCGCCTCCAGGTCATCGACCACGACGGCGACAATCACCTCGGCGGCCGGGACTTCGACCGCGTGATCGCGCGCAAGGCCACGGAGCTGGTCCGCGAGAGCGGCAAGCACGGCGACTTCAAGCGCACGGATCCGAAGAACGAGCCGCACTTCGCGAAGATCAAGGTCGAGTCGGAGCGCGCGCGCCTCGCGCTGTCGGGCGCCGATGCCACGACGTTCTCGATCCCCGACCTCGTCGAGTTCTCGCTGAACCGCGACGAGCTCGAGGACCTCCTGCAGCCGATGATCGAGCGCACCACGCAGCTGTGCGTGAAGCTGCTCAAGCGCAACCGCGTCGAGGCGGCCGAGCTGTCCGGCCTCGTGATGGTCGGTGGGCCCACGCTCACGCCGTGCGTCGCGAAGCAGATCCACTTCGACGTCGGCGTCGAGGCCAAGCACTACGTCGATCCGATGACGATCGTCGCGCGTGGCGCGGCACTGTTCGCGTCGACGCAGCGCATGCCGGCCGGGATGCGCAAGAAGAAGGTCGGCGCGGCCATCGAGCTCCAGCTCGAGTACGAGGCGATGACCACCGATCCCTCGCCGCTGATCGTCGGCAAGGTGACGTCGCCGGTGCCGCCGCCGCCGGGACTCAAGATCACGGTGCAGCGCGACGACGGCCGCTTCAATGCGCCGCTCGCGCCGGTGCAGCCGAACGGCGCGTTCGCCGTCGATCTCCAGCTCGAGACCTCGCAGCTCAACGTGTTCCGGGTCGGCGCCGTCGACGGCATGGGCAACCCGCTCGCCGTCGAGCCGGACACGATCAAGATGCTGCACGGCTTCTCGATCGCGCGGCCGCCGCTGTCGCAGTCGGTCGGCATCATGCTCGCGAACAACACCGTGCACTGGTACCTGCGCAAGGGCGCGGTGCTGCCGGCGCGCCAGACCATGACGCACCAGACGACGAAGTCGATCAAGCGCGGCCAGTCGGGCGAGGCGATCCACGTGCCGCTGTGCCAGGGCGAGAGCGCGCGCGCCGATCGCAACAAGGTGATCGGCGTGCTCCACATCCACGCCGACAAGATCACCCGCGACCTGCCGGAGGGCAGCACGGTCGAGGTCACGCTCGCGGTCGACGAGAGCGCGCAGACCACGGGCCGCGCCTACGTGCCGGCGCTCGACCAGTGGTTCGAGGAGGTCGTCCGCTTCGATCTCGAGACCAAGCCGGCGAACGAGGTCGGCAAGGCGCTCGCGGATCAGAAGGACCGCCTGAAAAAGCTCGAGGAGATGGCCGACGACCTCGAGGAAGAGGACGCCCGGTCCGTCAACGAGCACAAGAACGACGCGCGCATCGAGGAGGTCGAGGCGCTGCTCGAGGAGGGCGATCGCGACTCGATCGATCTCGCCGATCAGATGGTGCGCATGATGTCGCAGGAGCTCGACTCGGCGGAGAGCGGCGGGCGCAAGCATCGCCTCGCGGCCGAGCTCGAGGAGCTCCGCCACCGCGCGAGCGAGGTGATCAACGCGGACGGCGAGCCCGGCGACAAGCGCCAGCTCGCGACGCTGCTCGTCGAGGCCGACAAGGCGCTCGCGCGCGGCGACCTCGATCTCGTCGAGACCAAGATCGACGACATCCGCACGCTGAACCTCACCGTGATGACGCGGCAGCCGTGGTTCTGGGAAGGCTATCTGGGCTACCTCCTCAAGGAGGCAGAGCGCCTCGGGCTTCTCGACATGACGCGGAAGCACTTCGAGCGCGGCATGCAGGCGATCCAGAAGCAGAACTTCCACGAGGTGCCCGGCGTCTGCCGCGAGATCGTTCAGATGTTCCCCTCCGAGGAGCGCGACCGCGTGTCCTCGGCCATCCGCTCGGACGTGAAGTGAGGATGCCATGAGCGCAGCCATCGACATGAAGCCCGACGCGAGCCGCGAGCTGCTCCGCTCGCCGGGCCTCGGCCAGTTCCGCAAGACGCCGTTCCGGCTCCTCCGCCTCCCCACGACCGCGACGGCCAAGCAGGCGGTGTGGCAGTGCGACAAGGCGCTCGCGCGCGCCCGCGTCGGCATGTCGCTGCCGGATCCGGACCCGGTGCCGTGGCTGCCGCCCGGCGACGAGATCGAGATCCAGGAGGCCGCGCAGACGATGGAGAGCCCGCTCGCTCGCATCGTCGAGCAGCTGCTCTGGTTCGACGTGATCGACGACCCGGACGGCGGCGCGCTGCACTCCGCGCTGACGAACGCGGACGGCGTCGCGCTGCGCGCGTACGTGAACCTCGTGCGCGAGGGCGCGCCGATGTCTCACCAGCTGAACCAGGCGAACCTCCGCCTGCTGATGGGCTTCTCCGCGCTGCGCGAGGTCGGCCCGACGATCGTCGCCGGCCAGACCGCGGCGCAGGCCGCGGCGCTCGCGTGGACCGATCGCGCGGGCATGTCGATCGTCGAGGATCCGCACAAGGCGATCCGCGCGAGCGGCGCGCTGCTCGGCAACCAGAGTGTGTGGGCCTGGCTGCTCGGCGAGGGGGTGGCGAAGTGGGGCGAGCTGCTCGGCTCGCCCGCGTTCGCGGAGCACGTGAAAGCGAAGATCGCGGCGCTCGGCGACGAGCTGCTCGGCGCCGATGACGTCGAGGCCGTGATCACCGCCCTGCGCACGCGGCTCGCGGACCTGGTGGTCGGCGAGACCAAGATCGAGATGGCGCAGGGCCGCGTCGGCAACGTCGCGCACCTGTCGTCGCTCGCGGGCAAGAGCAAGATCGACGCGGAGACCTGGCTCGTCGCGTTCCGTCCGCTGAAGACGCAGTTCCAGAGCGAGCTCGCGGAGCTCGCGCCCGATGCCGAGACCGGCAACGGCCTCGTCGAGGACGTGGCCGCATACCTCGATCGCGTCGCGACGCTCGCCGCGCGCTGGCGCCCGCTCGACGAGGCCCAGCTCCTCGGCCTCTCCGCGTTGATCGACGAGGCGGTCGGCGAGGCGTTCGGCAAGCTCCGCGGGATCCCGCGCGAGAAGCAGCTCGAGCAGCGGTTCAAGGAGGTGATCGACAAGGTGGGCGCGGTCGCGCACTCGCCGTCGATCAAGGAGCGCGTCAAGGCCTATCACGAGCGGCTCGCCGACGTGCAGAAGGCGATGTGCCACTACTGCGGCAAGCGCGAGCTCGAGGCGTCGTCGTGCGCCTCCGTGTCGTCGCAGATGGAGACCGGCCGCGAGTACTTCGGCAACACCACGCGCATCCACTACCAGGTCGGTGCGCGCCCGGTCGCGCGCTGCCAGCGCTGCGCCACGCTGCACGACTTCATCCGCAACGTCGGCTCGATCACGTTCTACACGCTCGCCGCGAGCATCATCCTGTTCGGCCTCGTCCATCCGCCGGGCTGGTTCAAGAGCATCTCGACGGGTGTCGGCTTCGTGCTCGTGGCGTTCGGCGTGCTCGCCGCGTACGGCGCGGGCTTCATCGGACGCGAGATCGCCGCGGCGAAGGTGACCCCGAAGGGCGAGAAGAAGTTCGGCGACTACCACACCTCGACGGCGGTCGAGGGCCTGCGCGCGGACGGGTTCGTGTCCATGAAGTACGACTTCCGGTCCAATGCCTGGGAGCTCGTCAACAAGCACGGCGTCAAGGCGCGTCACGGCGGCGGCGACGGCGCCGAGGTGCTCAAGACCCTGTTCTATATCGGGCTCTTCGTGGCCGCGATCGCGCTCAAGGTCTGCGCGCGTCACTAAGTGGCGCAACCGTAGGGCTGCTCCGGTGTCAGGCAGGCATGGGAGCAGCGATCGGCACCGACGAGAAGGGCTCGCGCAACGTCGAGCTCAACATCATCCCGTTCATCGACCTGATGAGCTGCCTGACGGCGTTCCTGCTCGTCACGGCCGTGTGGGTGAACATCGCCAAGCTCGACGTGAAGACGGCGGGCAAGGCGCGCGACCAGATCAAGGAGCCGAAGGACGACCCAGAGCTCAGCGTGCTGATCCAGAAGGGCCAGATCTGGGTCGGCGTCTCGCGCGTCGGTGACTTCACGGTCATCCCGAACACGCAGGGCGGCTACGACTGGCCCAAGCTCGAGCAGGTCCTGAAGGATCAGAAGAGCTCGGCGTTCTTCGTCGACAAGACGAACATCGAGATCGCGGCGGAGTCGACGGCCGCGGAGCCAGTCAGCTACCAGCAGATGGTCCTGGCGATGGACGTGGCCGTGAAGGTCGGGTTCGCGGACGTCGGCATCACCGAGCCGCTCGGCCTGTCCGCGCGCCCGCAGCTTTGAGATGACGCGGTAGCTGCCCTTTCAGCGGGTGCTGCTGATCGAGACCAGCTCCATCTCGATCATCATCGGGCTCACCTCCTGCTGCTTGCCGTTGGCGTCGACCAGGTTGATCACCGTCCACAGGCGGGCCACGTCACCCGCGGTCATCCGTTGCAGGACCTCGCTGCGGCCCACGGAGCCCTCGGCGATCGTGAGGTCCACGGGGGGACCACCGACGTTCGAGTCGGCGAGCTCGCCGTCCGACACCCTCCACATCTTGTAGTTGATCTTCGCGTGGTCTCCCGGCCTCGGAGCGCGCGTCGTCGTCCGGTCGTCGGAGAGCAGCACGTACCGCGTGGCGCCGACGGTGGATGCGTTGCTCGGCGGCACCTTGGCGCTGGCGGGGAACGTGGTGTCGGTGTGGAGCCACCGCTTGATCTCGACGAGCTCGATCTCGGCGACGACGGGGGGCGTGTCCGGCGCGGAGAACCACGACCGCACGGTCGAGTGCTCGGTCATCGTCATCAGCACCTCGCCGAGTGTGGTCGCGGCGGTGATGTCGATCTCGGGAGGTGCCTTGCCGAGGGTGGAATTGAGGAGCTGGTGATCGGTCGTCGTCCAGAGCGTCAGGTGCGCGAGGACCCGCTCCCCGCGCCGCGGCCGCCTCGTGGAGGTCTCGTTCGTGGTCAGCGGCATGTAGCGGACGCCGCTGTCCGTCGACAGCGCCGACGCCGGGGGCGTCTCGAAGCCCGCGGGGAACTCACGCCGCGCGAGGTCCCAGCGCGCGCCTCCCGAGCCCGCCCAAGGATCGCCGGCGTCGATCCGGGCGGCCCTCTCGCGGAGGGCGGCGACCACCTTCTGCGAGTCGAGGGCCGCGGATCCCGAGCTGGCCGCCGACCCGCCCGCCGGCGTGGCGGAGTCCGACCTCCTCGCGAGGTAGAGGGCCGCGCCACCGAGGCCGAGCGCGCCGACGAGGCAGAGCCCGGCGACCAGCGGGACCTTGCTGCGCGCCGGTGCGGCCTCGGAGAGCGGGGCTGGCGGTGGTGGTCGTGGTGGTTCTGGCTGTGGTTGTGGCGGTGGTGGTGGTGAGGGCGCCGGCGTCACCGCGACCACGGCCGCACCGCGCAGCGCCGCGGCCATCTCGGCGCAGCTGGCGTAGCGCTGGGCCGGATCCGTCGCCATCGCCTTCTCGATCACCTGGGCATGCACGGCATCGATCTGCGGGTAGCGCTGGCGCGGCGGGGTGTAGCGGCCGTTGACGATGTTCTCCATCACGTCGAACTCGCTCTCGCCGGGAAACGGGAGCTCGCCGGTGGCGAGCTCGTAGAGCATCGCGCCGAGCGAGAAGATGTCGGAGCGGGCGGTCACGTCCTTCGCGCGGCGGATCTGCTCGGGGCTCATGTACGCGAGCGTCCCCATCCGCGAGGCCATGTGCGTCGACTTCTTGACCGCCGCCTTGTTGCCGCTCGCATCGGTGACCTTCGCGATGCCGAAGTCGGTCACCTTCGGCACCAGCGCACCGCTCTCGCGCGCGAGCAGCACGTTCGCCGGCTTGAGATCGCGGTGGATGATGCCGGAGGCGTGCGCGTGCCCCACCGCATCGAGCACGCCGAGCATGATCCGCGTGATCTCGGGGGGGTTGGTCTTGAGCTCGTGGAGCACGCTCTCGAGGCTGCCGCCGTCCACCAGCTCCATCACGAGCGCGGCGTGGTCGGCGGTCGCCACGATGTTCGTGACCTTGACGATGTTGGCGTGGACGAGGTGCTTGGCCTGGATCTTCGCCTCGTCGAGGAATCGCCGCCGCGCCTCGGCGTTCGCGCGGTACTCCGGGTCGAGCACCTTGAGCGCGTGCACGGTCTCGAGGATCGCGTGCCTCGCGCGGTAGACCTTGGCCATCCCGCCCTCGCCGAGCTCGGCCTCGATCTCGTAGTCGCCGATCCTCACTGCTCGACCCGCTGCCGGCCGGCGGCGACGATGTCGTCGTAGGACCGCGCGTTGGACAGCTCCTCCTCGACGAGCAGCTTCAGCTCCTCGTACGGAAAGGCGCCGTTGACGAAGCGTCCGTTGACGAACACGGCCGGGATCCCGGGGAGGCCGAGGCGAGCGAACAGCTGGTCGTCGGTCTGCAGGCGGGCCCAGCAGATCGAGCTCTGGCGGTCGCGGTCGTAGACGCGCAGGTCGAGTCCCGCCTGCACGGCGAGCGCGCGCACGCGGTCCGTGGTGAACGGGCGCGGGAGCGGTGTCGACCAGAACCTCCTCGCCAGCTCGACGAGCTTGCCCTGGTTCGCGGCGGCGCACACCGCGAGGTGGCCGACCTGGCTGGCGCTGTCCGGGCGCAGCTGGTGGAACTTGAACACGACCCGAACCGCGTCGGGATACTCGCGGCGCAGCTGCTCGAGCGAGGGGAACAGCTTGGCGGAGTACGGCTCGGCCGTGTCGAGGAAGGCCACGACGGTGACCGGGGCGTCGCTGCGGCCGCTCGCGGGGCTGCGCTCGATCGGCACCGCGTAGCGCTGCTTCGAGATCGAGGACTTCTTCTTCTCCGGCGCCGCCTTCACGTCGGCCGGGGCGGAGGCGTCATTGTCGATCCGGACCCGCACGATGAGGATCGGCTGCGTCGGGATGTCGTGCTCGCCGCGCGGCATGCGCGAGATCGTGCGGATCACGGCGACGTCCTTGCACCGCCCGATGATCGTCTCGCTGCCGTCGTGTTGCGGCGAGGCCTCGACGAGGAACACCAGCTCGCCGCCGTTCGTGCCGGGTCCGCCGTTCGCGATCGCGAGCGTGCCTGCGACGTGCGTCAGGTCGCTCTTCTCGACGTCGTACGTGAACCCGAGGTCGGCCGGCTTGTCGAGCGCGCCGGTGGGGCGCCCGGCCTGCGCGACGAACTCGGGGATGATTCGGTAGAAGCTCGTGCCGTCGTAGTAGCGATCCTTCGTGTGGATCATGCCCTTGCCGTCGCGCCACGGCTTGAGCCCGCTCGCGAGCCCGACGAACGCCGCGACGCCGAGGGGCGCCTTGTCGGGGTAGAGCTGGCAGTGGATGTCGCCCTCGGTGGTCTCGAACGTCGCCGACAGCGCGGCGCTGCCGAGGCCGAGCAGCTCGCGATACGCCGCCAGGTCCGCCGCGACCGGCGCGCGGAGCAGCGAGCCCTCGTCGCTGCCACCGGGCTTGACCATGAACAGGACCACGCCGATCGCGACGAGCCCCGCGAGCGCGAGCGCGATCGCGAGTCGCGAGCCCGAACGCGGCGCGTGCATCAGGGGCGCCGGATCGCTCGCGACGGCGACCGAAGGTCTCGACGCCTTCGCGCCAGGGCTCGGCTCGGTGGTGCGGGGCGTGCTCGCCGGGCGCGTGGAGGGAGCGACCGCGCCGGCCTGCCTCCTCAGCGCCGCGGCCATCTCCTCGCACGATGCGTAGCGATCCTCGGGCCGCGGGCTGAGCGCGCGCTCGATCACCTCGACGAACACCGGATCGATCCGCGGATTCTTCTCCTTCGGTGGAGGGAACCGGCCGTGGACGATCTTCTCCATCACGTCGAAGTCGTCGCCGCCCTCGAACGGCAGCGATCCGGTCGCGAGCTCGTAGAGCATCGCGCCGAGCGAGAAGATGTCGGAGCGCGGGGTGACGTCCTTCGCGCGGCGGATCTGCTCGGGGCTCATGTAGCTGAGCGTCCCCATCCGTGCGGCGGCGTGCGTCGACTTCTTCGAGGCCGCGCGCCCCGGGTCGCTGAGCTTCGCGATGCCGAAATCGGTGACCTTCGGTACCCGGCCCTTACCCGAGAGCAGGACGTTCGCCGGCTTCAGGTCGCGGTGGACGATGCCCTGTGCGTGGGCGTGCCCGACGGCGTCCAGCACGGCGAGCATGATGCGCCGGATCTCCGCGGGGTCGTCCACCAGCTCGTGGACGCAGGCCTCGAGGCTCTTGCCCTCGATCAGCTCCATCACCAGCGCGGCGTGCTCGGCGGTGGCGACGATGTTCGTGACCTTGACGATGCCCGGGTGATCGAGGTGCTTGGCCTGGATGCGCGCCTCGTCGAGGAATCGCTGCCGGGCGTCCGCGTTGCCTCGAAGCTCGCTGTCGAGCACCTTCACGGCGTGGAGCGTGTCGAGGAGCGCGTGGCGGGCGCGGTAGACCTTGGCCATGCCGCCCTCACCGAGCTCGGCCTCGATCTCGTAATCACCCACACGGCTCCCGCCGGGAAGCATCACCACGCACGATAACACTGGGTTTCGGCCTGATCGATCAGGGGACGGGCACGTGTTTGTCGTGGTACCGTGCTTCCGATCGTCGTCGTCATGCCGGGGTGGCCATGAACTGTCCGTCGTGCAAACGGCCGAACGCGGAAGGCATCGATTTCTGCGACTACTGCGGGACCCCTCTGGCGAGCGCGCCAGCGGGCAAGCGCAAGACCGAGATGGAGGGCGGACCGGCGCCCAAGCACAAGACGGAGATCGCCGCGGATCCGCTGGATCCGTTCGCGCCCCGTCATGGCGCGAGTCCCCCGAAACCGCCGCCGGTCTCGCCGGCGCATGTCCAGGGGGGCGCCGCGGGCGGCGGCGACAAGCCGAAGTACAAGACCGTGTTCGACGGCGGGGCGTCGGCGCCCAAGGATCCGTCGGATCCGTTCGCGCCCGTCGACCCGGCGAAGAAGAAGGCAGCCGACAAGAACGCCGGCAAGCGCATCGTCGGCTTCCTCGTCTCGTTCGACCGCTCGGCGGAGGGGAACTACTGGGTGATCCGCGAGGGCCGCAACACGATCGGGCGCGACGAGGAGTGCGACATCGTGATCGAGGGCGACGAGATGGTGTCGAGCACGCACGCGGTGCTGCTGTGGCGCAACGGCCGGACGATCGTCGACGACGAGAAGTCGCAGAACGGCACGTTCCTCAACGAGGCCGACGTCATGGAGAAGACCGACGTGAAGGACGGCGACGTGATCCGCCTCGGCCGCACGAACCTCATGTGCCGGCTCCTCGATCAGGCGAAGGTGTCGGCGCTGTGGAAGCCCGCGTGATCCGTCGCCTCGGCCTGCTCGCGATCGTCGCGGGCCTCGGCTCCCTCGCGCACGCGCAGCCGAGCCAGGACGGCGGCCTGCACGTGGAGACCGTCTCGAGCCCCGCGCCGGGGTCGATCCAGGTGCTGGTCTCCGCGGACGGCAAGCACGACAAGCGGATCGGGGCCAATCCCAAGGCGACCGACTTCACGCTGTGGCTGGGCGGCGGCGCGGCGCCGAACCTCTCCGTCGCGCGCAACGGCGGTCGCGGCAAGCCGCTGACCACGGTCATCCTCCTCGACGAGAGCGGCTCGTACAAGCGCGGCGAGGGCGCGAAGGTCGCGCTGCCCGCGATCTTCGAGTACGGCAAGGACGCCGGCACCGACGAGCTCGCGCTCGTGGTGTTCTCGCTAGACACCAAGGCGTTCCCCGTGCACGTCGGCCCCGCCGACTTCATGAAGGACCTGCAGAGCGTCGGCGCGCGCAAGCCCGGCCAGGCGACGAGCGTGACGATCGGGCTGACGGCCGCGATCGAGCTCGCGCAGAAGGAAGGCGAGCCCGGCCTCCGCGAGGTCGTGGTGTTCACCGATGCCGGCGACGAGGCCGACGTCGACAAGACGGTGTGGGCGGCGGTGATCGCGAAGGCGAAGGAAGCCGGCGTGCGGATCTCGATCGTGCTGCCGACCGACGACAAGAAGCCGACCGGCACCAAGCACGAGTTCTGGGTCACGACGACGACAAATCTGAACCGCGTGGCGACGGAGACGGCGGGCAGCTACCTCACGTCGAACGACCCGCAGCAGATCGCGACCGCGCTGCGCGAGGCCCGGACCAAGCTGAAGAACGCGCTCGTGCTCGAGGCCAAGCTGTGCGGCGCGCGCAGTAACCAGCCCGTCGACGTGCGCGTCGAGTACGTGCCGGGTGCGAAGCGCGAGGCGTGGACCGCCGGAGCGCAGCTCGCCGCCGCGGCGTGGGCGCCGGGCAGCGACGCGCCGTGTCCGTCGCTGTGCAAGACGCCGTGCGATCCGTGGGCGGAGTGCATCGCCGGCACGTGCCAGGCGCGTGCGTGCACGAGCGACGGCGCGTGCCCGGGCGGCGCGGTGTGCATCGGCGGCAAGTGCGACAAGCCGTGCGCGCAGGCGTGCGATGCGTGGCAGGAGTGCAAGGGCGGCTCGTGCGTCGCGCGCACCTGCGCCGGCGACGAGTCGTGTGGCCCGGGCTCCACGTGCAAGGACGGGATGTGTACGGAGCCTCAGGGCAAGAGCAACCTCCTCATCTGGATCCTCGCCGGCGCGGGCGCACTGCTGCTCGTCGCGGCGCTGTTCGTGCTGCTGCGCAAGAAGCCGCCGCCGCCGGTCGTCGAGGAGCCACCGGCGCCCGAGCCGCTGCCCGAGGCGCCGCTGGTGGAGAAGCCGGCGACGGCGGTCGAGCTCGATCCGCTTCCGGAGACCCACCTCGTCGCCATGGGCGGCTGGGCGACGCCGGGCGAGCGCTGGCGCCTGCACAAGCGCAAGACGGTCGCCGGCGGCTCCGACGATCCGGCCGACGGTGTCGACCTCCGGTTCGGGGTCAAGCAGATCAGCGGCCGCCACGCCCAGTTCGAGCTGTTCCCGTCGGGCGACTTGTGGGTCAGCGACCTCGGCTCGACGAACGGCACGTTCGTGAACGGGCGCCGCCTGAAGGAGAAGGAGCGCGCGAAGCTGGTTGTCGGCGATCAGATCAAGCTGTCGCAGAACCTGATCCTGGTGGTCGAGCGGCCGGGATCGAGTGCGACGGACGACGAGCCCGCGCCGGCTCCGGCCGTCGAGACCGGCGCGCCCGCCGAGGCCGCGCCGGCGAAGAAGCCCAAGCCGAAGACCAAGTTCGATCCGGGGAATCGGTAGTCGATGGTCGCGCTCACGTTCCACTCGGTGACCGACGTCGGCCGCGGCCGCGAGCAGAACGAGGACTCGTGCGGCGAGGTCGCGACCGCGGGCGGCGAGCTGCTCGTCGTGTGCGACGGCATGGGCGGTCACGAGAACGGCGAGGTCGCGTCGCGGATCGCGGTCGATGCGATCCTGCAGATCTTCCAGAACTCCCCGTCGAGCGATCCGGCGGAGCGGCTGAAGAACGGCTTCCTCGTCGCGAACCAGCGCATCCTCGCGCACGCCGAGAAGGCCGGCCTCGACGGCATGGGCACCACCGCCGTCGCGGCGTTCGTGAAGGACGGCGAGGCGTGGATCGCGCACGTCGGCGACTCGCGCTGCTATCACCTGCGCGGCGAGGCGGTGCTGTGGCGGACGCTCGATCACACGCGCGTCCAGAAGATGATCGACCGCGGCATCCTGACGCCCGAGCAGGCCAAGACGCACGAGGACGCCAACGTCGTCACCCGCGCGCTCGGCTTCGCGCGCGGCGAGGAGCAGCCCGAGCCCGACATCTCGGCGGCGCGCGAGCTGCGCGACGGCGACCTGCTGCTGCTGTGCTCCGACGGTCTGTTCGACCTCGTGAAGGACGAGGAGATCGCCGAGCTCGGCAGCGAGGACGAGCCCGCGGAGGCAGCGCAGCGTCTCGTGGATCTCGCGAACCGCCGCGGCGGTCACGACAACATCACGGTGTCGCTCCTGCGCTACGGCGCGGCGGCGAAGCGCTCCGGCGGCCCCCGCAAGACGGACCTCGACGAGCCCGGCCCGGGGCCGAGCGCGATGAAGACGACCGACGTGGCGAAGAGCGCGGCGGCCGCGCGCGAGATCGTCGCGCGCGAGAGGGCCAAAGAGGCCGCGGCGGCGAAGGACAGGCCCGCCGATCCGCAGTCGAAGAAGGCGCTCGGGCTCGTGATCGCGGGCATCGCGCTCGTCGGGATCGCGGCGGCGGTGTTCCTGTTGACCCGCGGCGGTGAGGAGGAGCCGACCAAGAGCCCGGCGCGCGACGCGGGGGCGGCGGCTCCGAACACCGGATCCGGAGATCCCACCGATCTCGACGCGGGTGCCGGCAGCGCGGCGACGGGCACGGTCGACGGCGGTGCGCTGACCGCGCCGACGTGGGACACGCCGGACCGGCCGAAGACCGGCGGCGGCGCGGGCAGCGGCAAGAAGGGGAGCGGTGCGGGCTCCGGATCGGCGGGCGCCGGTGCGGGCTCCGGATCGGCCGTGGCTCCGGCTGGCGCGGGCTCGGGAGCGACCGGCGGGTCCGGCGCGGGCTCGGGCACGACCGCGGGCTCGGCGACGACGCCGGCGAGCACGGGCTCGGGCGGCGGCGGCGGCTTCGCGTCGAAGCTCGGCGTCGGCGGAGGGGCTGGCTCGGGCGCGGGCTCGGCCGCACCTCCGAAGGCACCGCCGGGGCCTCCCGCCGTGCCGACGACTCCTCCGACGCCTCCTCCGACGCCTCCTCCGACGACGACGACTCCTCCGACGACTCCACCGAAGCAGCCGGCCACGACACCCCCGCGCGCCCCGGCGCTGCAGCCCAGGCCGGTGAACCCGCCGAGGCCGCCGGCGACGACGCCCGGCGTGTCGCCGCCCGGGATGACGCCGTCGGCGGGGAGCGGGGCGAGGTGAAGGCGCTCGTCGCGATCGTCTGCGTCGTGCTCGCCGCGTGCGGCGACGCGCGCGCCGACAACGCCGACAACAAGACGTGGTGCGTGTCGGGCTTCGACGAGGGGCCGAGCTACGGCAGCTCGGGAGGCGACAAGACCGCGCAGGATTCGTGCGCGCGCTACCTCGGCGTGAAGCGCGCGTGGCACTTCCACGGCTTCGTCAAGAAGGATGGCCTCTGCTACGCGTGCTGGGACGAGGAGGACTCGACGTGCACGACGAAGGCTCCGAAGGCCGGCTTCCCGTACATCGGCGACAACAGCTGCGCCTCGGTTCCGCGCGCGACGCCCGACAAGGGCGGCGTGTACTACGGCGCGAACCCGCTGCCGCCGCCGCCGCCGCCACCGCTGCCGCCGCCGCCGCCGCCACCGCCGCCGCCGAAGCCGGATCCCGACACGGGACAGGTGACGGCGCCGCCGCCGCCGCCACCGCCGCCGCCGCCGCCGCCGCCACCACCGCCGCCGGCGCCGCCCGCGCCGGAGCCGATTCCGCCGCCGCCGCCGCCGAAGCCGACGGACTACGACGGGTTCGTCGCGAAGATCGCGCCGGGCCCGTACGCGGTGAACTCGCCGATCCGCGTCGAAGGTGGGGCGAAGACCACCGTCGGCGGAAAGCCGCGCAAGGTCGTGCGCGGCGACTTCGTGATCGTCGGGCCCGACGGCAAGGAGCTGCAGCGCGTCCACGGCACGCGGAAGAGCGGCGTGGTGTTCGCGAACCTCACGATCCCGCAAGGTGGCGCGATCACGATCCGGTTCGAGCCGAAGGCGTTCGCCGTGTTCGGCGAGGTGCCGAAGACGATCAACCCGGGCGCCGAGACGATCCAGGTCGCCGGCTGCCGCGTCGAGGCGCGGCTCGACGGGCCGACCTCTGGCGAGGTGCTCGTCGCGGACGCGCCGACCCCGCTGAAGGGCCACTTCGTCGACGCCGGCGGCAAGCCGATCGCCCCGAGCGGGGTGACCGCGTCGTTCACGGTGCAGATCGGCGAGGACAAGGAGCAGAAGCTCCCGGCGACGATCGACGCGACGGGCAACGCGACCGCGAGTGTCACGATCCCGCGGCCGAAGGCCGACACCGAGGAGGTGCACGTGCGCCTGATCGCCGAGGGCGGATCGGGTGACGTGTGTCCGTCGGCGAACGTCGCCGCGAAGATCACGTCGCTCGGCGTCGGCATCGAGATCAAGCCGGATCGCCAGTGCTACAAGGACCGGCCCTGCCCGGTGACCGCGAAGTTCCGGCTCCCGGCGGACCCGAAGGCCCGCACGAACGGCGAGGGCTACGTGAAGTCGACCGTGCTGAAGATGACGGCGCGCGCGGGCGGCCAGTCGTCTCCCCTCACGCCCGACAAGGTCGGGGACATCGACGGCGTGTGGAAGGGGACCGTCACCCCGGGCGACGCCGGCGAGGTCCAGCTCGAGGCGACGGCCGACAACAACGGCTGGGAGGTGAAAGACCAGCTGTCGATCACGGTGCTCGAGCCGATCGAGCTGAACCTCAAGGGGCCGCTCGATCTCGGGACGGTCGCCGCGGGCACGAAGTCGAACACGAAGTGCGTCGAGCTCGACTTCAACAAGTCGCGCGGCGTGCTCTATCAGGAGTTCAAGCTGACGGCGACGAGGCCGAAGAACTGCGATAGCTATCCCGTCGTGTACGACGCGGGGACCGGCGTCGGCTACGCGCTGCACGGCGATGGCGTGAAGACCGAGATCCTCGACTCGCGCACGGTCACGATCTGCCTCGCCGACGTGCCGCGCTGCTCCGCGGAGTCGCCCGAGCCCGCGGTGCTCACCGTGCAGGCGGTGTCGCCCGACTTCCCCGAGCAGAAGGCGACGCTCGAGATCACGTGGAAGGTCACCGGGCGCAACCTGCTCGCGTGCTGGTGGTGGCTGATCGCGGCCGTCGGCGGATCGCTGCTCGTGATCTTCCTCGGCTACGGCTTCGTGCGGCCGTATCGCTTCAACATCGACGACCAGGTCCAGCTCGCGAGCAAGCGCGAGCAGCTGTCGCGCGCGGTCGGGCGCCGCCTGCGCGAGCTGCCCGGCGGCCGGCCCGGCTGGTATCGCTCCGCGGCGGTCGGCCTGCTCGAGAACGGCCAGGCGACGACGAAGATCGACAGCTCCGTCGTGCAGCTCCACGCGCGCAAGGGCGAGGTCATCATCAAGAGCCGGGGCGGGCTCGAGCGCGTCAGCCCGCAGACCAAGAAGCTCGAGCCGGTGCCGGAGGCGGCGACGAAGGACGGCCACAACGCGTCGAAGAACACGGTGTACGCGGCGGGTAACCTCTTCTTCCAGATCAAATGAAGTACGTCATCCACGCGCTCGTCATGCTCGCCGTGCTGTTCGCGGCCGCGCCCGCGCGCGCGAACACCGAGTGGGTGCTGATCCTCGACAACTCGAACTCGATGGACGACGGCGCGACCGATGTCGACACCGGCGCGCCGCTGCCCCCGAACGATCCCGATCGCCTCGCGGTGATCGCGACGCTCGTGTTCCGGGCGCTGATGGGCCCCGACGACAAGCTGACGATCCTGACGTTCGATGACGATCGCCCCGGCACCTTCAAGCCGGTCGCGAACGATGCGAACGCGGTGCGCACGTTGGTGTTCGACACGCAGACCTTCGTCGTCGGTCCGCTGACCGAGGCCGCGAGGATCCTCAACAACTCGACGGCGACGCGCCGGATCCTGCTGTTCGCCACCGACGGTGCGCCGTCCCCCGAGGGCGGCCAGCCGCCGATCACCGCGGCGCAGGCGCGCGCGCTGCTCGGCCTCGATCCGGGACCGGGCAAGTTCGAGGTCGTGCCGCTCGCGCTGTCGCAGCAGACCCAGGGCTACATCAACTCGATGGAGGCGTTTCTCAAGCCCCTGGGTCGGTACGAATTCATCGCCGATCCGTCGAAGCTGGTGGCCGCGTTCACGAACGTCTACGCCGACTCGATCCGCAGCCGGCCCGAGACCGGGCGACTGTCGCCGGGCGAGAGTTACAAGTTCACCGTCGGCAAGTACGTCACCGAGCTGTTCGTCGGCATCGCGACGGAGCGCACGACCGGGCCGTTCACCGCGACGCTGACGATGGACGGGCAGCCGGTCACGCAGGTCGATGGCGGCGACGCGGGCTGCAAGAAGCCGCCGTGCCACGCCTATCAGGTGTTCCGCACGCCGCACGACCCCGACAAGTCCTCGGACCTCGTGCTGACGCTGCCGGCGGGGGCGCGCGGCCCGGTCGCGTTCGGCACGATCATGAAGTACGACCTGCAGGCCGACCTGGTGTCGGCGCCGCAGAAGATCAAGGTCGGCGAGACGCTCGAGGTGGTCGCGCGGATGACCTGGAAGGGGAAGACGTTCAACGACCCGGCCTTCTTCAAGGCCGACGGGTTCGCGGCGACGCTTGCGCTCGGCGACGTCGAGGTGCCGCTGACGGTGACGGACGACGGCACGTTCAAGGGCACGCTCGTCGTGGCGGGCGAGCCGCGCACCGACCGGATCGCGGTGCGGTTCAAGAACCAGTGGATCTCGCTCGCCGACGGCCGCGAGGTCACGGTCGACGCCTGGGCGCCGCTCGACCTGAAGGTCGGCCCGCTCGACTTCGGGTCGTGGACCGGCGGACGCAAGGAGACCCGGCGCTGCATCGCCGTCAGCCTCGCGGGCTCGACGAACGCCGGCACGGTCCCGATCGAGGCGATCGCCGAGGGCCTGTCGGGCGGCTACGAGCTCGACGTGCCGAAGCCGCTGGTCGTGAAGGACAACACGTTCGAGGCGTGTCTGGTGGCGCCGGGCTGCTGCGGCGAGTCGCCGACGGGCGTGACGGTGACGCTGCGCGGGGTCGATCCGCACTACCACCCGCAGGCCGTCAAGGTCCCGATGACCTTCCAGGTCGCGCCGACGCCGTTCCTCTCGTGCTGGTGGCCGTACATCGCCGCCGGCATCGGCACGATCATCTTCCTCATCATCGTCGTCGGGTTCGTGAAGCCGCGCGACTTCGACAAGGAGGACATGGTCCGCCTGGCGAAGACCGAGCAGGCGCTGACGCGCGCGGGTGGGCGCCGCCTGCGCGAGCTGCCGGGCGGCAAGCGCGGGTTCTACCGGAACGCAAGGGTTGCGTTCGACGGCGGCGGCAACGCGGTGCGGGCGACGAGCGGGGTCTCCCTGATCCTGCGCGCCGCGAAGGGCGACCCCCAGGTTACCGTGATGGGGTCGCTGGAGGAGAAGGATCCGCGCACGCGGAAGTTCCAGCCTGTCGATCTGTCCAAGGGACCGATCTATCTTCGACGAGGGATTGTCTACAAGCTGGGCGAGTTCGTGTTCCGCCTCGGCTAGTCGCTACGGAAAGAGAGAAGGAGACGTCATGGGTATCCTGCGTGCAGACCGCCTTTCACCGACGATCTTCCTGGGCCTCGGAGGCTCGGGATGCAAGGCGGTCAACATGCTGTCGGGCAAGATCCGGCGGCACCCGAACTATCCCAAGTTCAAGGATCTGATCCACGTCGTCGGCATCGACACCAACAAGGCCGACCTCCACACGATGCGGCACATCCCGGAGTCGAACCGGTTCCTGGTGTCCGCGTTCGATCGGCGCAGCTACGTCCAGCGCAAGCGCGGAAAGCAGGAGCTCTCCGAGGACAAGATGCTGACGCAGTGGGTCCACCCGGACTACCAGTTCCGCGACGCGCAGGGCGCCGGCGCGGGGCAGATCCGCGTCGAGAGCCGCCTCGGCATCTACTACAACCTCGAGGAGGATCGCGCCGGCATCCTGCGCTCGTTCAAGCGCATCCTCGACGCGATGTCCCGGCCGGATAACCCGTTCCGCGACAACGAGGACCGCGTGATCAACGTGATGATCTACGCGTCCGTCGCGGGCGGCACCGGCTCGGGTGGCTTCCTCCCGATGGCCTACCTCCTCCAGGACCTCGTGAAGGACCACGGCTGGGGCCGGCCGAACATCGTCGGCACGCTGATGCTGCCGAGCGTGTTCACGGCGGACGTCGAGCAGGCGCTGATCGCGGACATCAACGCGAACGGCTACGCCGCGCTGAAGGAGCTCGAGTTCCTCACCAAGCTCGGCTACGAGGGCGGGCGCGAGCAGGTCGAGTTCCACTACAACCCGACCAACAAGGAGCGCATCCACGCGCACAACCGCCCGTTCGCGCTGACCTACCTGATCGACAAGCCGAACGAGATCTCCGTCGAGCGCTACACGAACGCGGTCTCCGACTCGGCGTTCCTCCAGCTGTTCTCGCCGATCATCGGGGCGCAGGCGGGCGAGTACGACAACTACGACAAGCACCAGAAGTCGCTCGCGCTCGGCAACTTCAGCGTTCACTACGGCAGCTTCGGTGCCGCGGTGCTCCTGCTGCCGCGCGCCGACATCGTCTACTACTCGTCGCTGCGCTGGATCGGCCGCGTGCTCGAGACGTACCTCGTCTCGGGCAAGGACGAGGCGTTCCGCGTGCCGTACGACGACCCGAAGTTCCAGCGCCTCGCGCGCGACGAGCAGGACCGCATCGTCGACGACAAGTTCAACGGCTACGTCGAGCACGTCGCGCGGCTCGAGGAGGACCAGCAGGAGAAGGGGGTCTACTCCGCGATCGTGGCGCAGAAGGCGACCGACGGCGCGACGCTGCGGCAGACGCTGACGCGCCGGTTCGCCGAGATGTTCAACACGCTCGACGAGCAGATCCAGATCCAGCCGTTCGACCCGCTCCAGGTGCACGAGGGCAACACGTCGCTCGCGCGTCCGATCGAGAACCTGCGCCGCGACGCCGCCGCGAGCCGCGGCAAGGTGATGTCGTTCCTCGACTCGCAGATCGCCGATCTCAAGAGCGGCCGGTTCTTCAGCGACTTCTTCCGCGCGAACAGCGTCGGTCCGCTCTCGCAGCGCTACTTCCTGATCAAGCTGAAGCGCGAGGGCTTCCTGACGCCGTTCGAGGACGCCGCCGACGGCCTGTTCCTCCAGGAGCTCAAGGAGAACGCGTTCGATCTCGACCGCGACCACGTCACGCGCGAGTTCGGCGAGCTCGAGAAGCGCCTGCGCGAGACGTCGAAGAAGGGCTTCCTCGGCTCGGTGCTGTCGCGCGAGAACAAGGAGTTCGATCAGGTCCGCCGGAAGACGCAGGACTGGTTCACGCAGGTCGAGACCGGCCAGCGCGACTTCCAGAAGGCGAGCTTCTGGCAGCGCTATCACGAGGAGCTCCAGCGCGCGATCGAGGTGCGGCTGAACCAGTTCCGCGCGGTCTCCGCGGTGTCCGACGAGGTCGCGCGCAACGTCGCGCAGGAGGCCGAGAAGCTGCGCGTCGATCCGGCGGCGGCGCGCGGCGATGCCTCGGACGCGGGCGCGTTCTACCTCGACAGCGAGGTGATGCGCGACGACCGCGCGGGCCAGCGGCTGTGGAACCGGCTGTTCGCCCACAAGCTCGACAAGAGCGCGTACTTCGACGAGGACAAGATCTTCGACGCGATCACGCAGGCGTTCGCCCCGGCGGTCGGCCAGGACGGCCGCGTCCGGGCCAAGGACGCGATGGAGATCGTGAAGGATCTCCGCGAGCGTCTCGAGGCGCAGGCGAAGGACACCTACGACCGCGTGTTCGCCGAGATGGGCTTCGACCTGCGGACCGCGCTCGAGATGGAGGCGCGGTACGTGCTGACGCCGAACGCGAAGCCGTCCGACGAGAAGGCGATCGACGCCGTGTCGGACCGCGACGTGGCCCACCACATCGCCGACAAGATGCGCCGCGTGGTCGATCAGTGCGTGCTGCTCGCCGCGATCGACAAGACGAAGCGCGACGATCCGACGGTGGTGCCGGCGGACGTGTTCTACGTCGGCTGCGCGCCGCGCTACGCCGGCGACGAGGCGACGAGCCTGCGCCAGGTGATCAAGGGCGCGGCCAGCGGCATCGACTTCATCGACGGCTGGAACGAGGAGGACATGATCGTGTTCTACCGGGCGCTGCTCGGCGTGCCGATCTACTTCTTCAAGCGCGTCAACGAGGAGCTCTACAACTCGTACAAGACGGTCAAGGGCAAGCCGAACCGCAGCTACCCCCTGCACATCGAGGCGGCGTGGGAGGACGGGATCCCGAACCTCGACCCGAAGGAGATGCGCGAGGCCGAGGAGAAGCGGAAGGCCGAGGAGGCGGCGAAGAAGACCGCCGGCGAGCGCGACACCCGGATCTGGAGCTTCGTGCTCTCGACGCTCGCGTCGAGCGTGCAGAAGAACGGCGAGGGTGGCTACGACTGGGTGATGGGCACGATCAAGAAGAAGCTCGGTGCCGATCGCGCGGCCGCGTTCACGGCCTTCTGGAACCTCGACCCGTCGCTGCGCGACGACCTCGTCGACGCCGGCAGCAAGCTCGAGAAGGAGAAGATGGCGACGGCACCGGGGCGGCGCAGCTTCCGCGGCGAGGTCGAGAGCTACCTCTCGGGCCTCAAGGAGGCGTTCGCCGCGGCGTACGCCGACGAGAACGAGGGCGCGGTGCGGTACCTGAAGGAAGAGAAGCGCGTCGTCGAGGAGAAGCTCGCGGCGCTCCCGGCCGCCTCCTAACGCTCACGGCCTCGCGAGCTCCGCCAACCAGTGCCCACGTACCTGACCACCGTCGGCCGCTTCGGCGCGGCGATCGCGGACCGGCTCGCCGCCGATCCGCCATCGCCGGCGTTCGCGGTGTACCGCGTGCGCGGGCCGCAGGACCTCGCCGAGGGCGAGCGCGCGCAGGTGCTGCCGGCGTACCGGGAGGCGATGGGGGCGGCGCTCGGGCCGCTGCTGCGCCAGGCGGCGACCGCGGGCGACGGCAGCGGCGGGCGGCTCGACCTCGTGCTGATCGCCGACGTGGCGGAGGTCGGTGGGCCGATCGTCACCGCGCTCGCCCAGGCGATGAGCGAGGTGCTCGCTGCGAAGTTCGCCGTGATGTTCCCGCCCGACACGCCCGCAGAGCAGCGCGGCGTGGGGCTCGTCGTGGTGCTCGCGACGCCGGCGTTCGATCGCAGCGAGGGCGGGCAGGCGGCGCTCGGCGCTCTGTCCCAGCTCGAGCAGTGGCACGCCGGTGGACCACCGTCGCCGATCCTGAACCGCATCCTCGTGCTGCCGCGGCAGAACGAGGTGATGCCGCTCTCGGCGGAGGACGTCGAGCGCGCCGTCGCGCTGTTCGTGTCGGCCGCCTTCCGCGCGGGCCTGCGCGACTCGGATCAGTTCCGCAGCCGGCTCGGTCCGCCGCG
This sequence comes from Myxococcales bacterium, assembly GCA_016794545.1. Lineage (GTDB taxonomy): Bacteria > Myxococcota_A > Polyangia > Haliangiales > Haliangiaceae > JABFXX01. The sequence goes on along the minus strand of JAEUJX010000048.1, from coordinate 2,818 downwards.
CGATCCAGAGCGGCTCGTCGACGCGTTCGCCGTCGCCGCCGCCGATGTCGACGTGCCGCTCCTGGTCGACGCGTTCGGCACGCGCTCGAGCCTGGCGGCGCTCGCGCGGCTCGCCGCGCAGTGCGAGGGCAAGGGCAGCCCGCACGTGCCCGAGCTCGACGTCGACGGCTGGCTCGGTCCGCTCCACGACGAGCCGCCCGCGACGACGCTGACCGCGAAGGGGCCGAGCGCGTCGCCGAGCGAGCTCGACGCGATGGTCCGTGCCGTCGACGTCGCCGAGGGCGATGCGGTGGCGCGCGCGCGCCGCGCGGTGCACGACGTCGTCGACTCGCGGCTCGGTGGCGACGAGTCGCTCGTCGCGTTCACCGCGGTGCAGCAGGGGCTGGCGCGCGCGGCCGAGCAGGCCGCCGCCGCCGCGAAGCCCGTCGGGGCGTGGATCCCGTCGGCCGAGACCGTCGCGCAGGCCGAGGCCGAGGACGCCGCCGATCACGCGGCCGAGGCCGCACCTCCGCCGCCGGAGCCCGATCCGGTCAAACCGCCCTCGCCGGTGATCACGGGCCTGATCCTCGGGCTCGTCGCCGGTGCCGCGACCGCCGCGGTGTCCGCGGTCGCGTCGGTGCGCGCGAGCGCGACCGCCGGTGGGGCGGGGGCGAAGGTCACCGCCGCCGCGTCACCGGTCGGCGCCGACGCGACGATGTCGCTCATCTGGGGCGCGATCGCGATGGTCGTCGTCGCCGCCGCGTGGATCGGCCTCGGGAAGCTGCTCGCGAAGAAGGCGAAGGACGACGCCGACCTTGCCTCGCAGCAGGTCGTCACGCCGCGCGCCGCGCGCAACCGGCGCATGGCCGCGGCGCTCGCGGCCGCGATCGCGACCCGCCGCCGCCGGGCCGCCCGCGCCGCCGAGGCCGCGATCTCCGACGAGCGCACGCGCCTCGATGCGCTGCGCGGCGCGGTGCTCGCCGCCGGCGCGAAGGCGCGCGGCCGGCTCGCCGACCTCGGCGTCACGCCCGCCGACGATCCGGCGGGCGACGACTACGCGCGCCTGTGGGACGCCGAGACGCCGCTCCACCTCGCGCTGCTCCCCACGAGCGCGCTCGCGAAGCTCTGGGCCCTGTCGCGCAACGTCCGCGAGGACGACGTGTGGGCCGCGCGCCTGCTCGCGAAGGCGTGGCCGCGCGGCGGCCACCGCGACGACCTCCCGTTCGCCGACGGCGGTGCCTGGACGCAGCTCGCGCGCGATCAGCACGAGCTGCTGACGCAGACCGGCGCGTTCGAGTGGCCCGAGGTCGGTGCCGCGATCCAGACCCAGATCCAGCGCCTGCTCGCCACCGCGCCCGGCGCGCTCGGCCTCGGCGTTCGCCCGCGCACCGCCGAGGGGCTCCCCGAGACGCTGCACGACTCGCGCGAGCTCCTGATCGTGGTGCCGCCCGAGGGCCGCGCCGCTGTCGACCGCGCCCTGTCCACCCAGCCGATCGGCGACGCGCGCGTGATGACCGGTCCGCGCGGCATGTCGCGCGTCCTCATCCTGCGCACCGCGGGCGCGATGTCGACGACCGCGCTCGCCCGAGGAGTGAAGGCATGAGCGCGCCAGTAATTAGGTCCGACCTAATTGTTGCGCAACTTGCGCAGAGGCGGGCATGAGCATTCTGGCGCCGCTCGCGTGGTTGCCCTTGCTCCTGATCGGAGTGGTCGTGGCGAAGGCCGTGTCGAAGGGCAAGTCGTGGTCGCGCGCGTTCGGCGGCGTGCGGCTGGCCGCGCCGATCCTGCTCGTCGTCTGGTTGCTCGTCCGGCTGTTCGACTTCCTCGCGAAGGCCGGCGGCCCGATGAAGTGGAGCGCGGTGTCGGTGGAGAACGCGGCGACGGCGGAGCCGTACGCGAACGCGGTGCTCCGCCTGTCGCTCGGGGCGGGGCTCGTCCTGGCGATCGCGACGATCGTCGTCGCGAAGGTGAAGCAGCAGCCGCCGGCGAAGGTCGCGCTCGGCGCGGCTGCGGCGGGGCTCGCGGCGCTGTGCGGGCTGCTCGTCGCGGGCACGTTCGCGGCGGGGCCGCTGCCGTTCGCGACCGCGCTGCCGGTCGACATCGCCGCGTTCATCCCGGCGATCGCCTGCGCGATCGCGCTCGGGCTCGCGGCGCCGGAGGAGAACAGGCGCGACGTCGCTGTCGAGGCGCCGAGGCCGGTCGCGGTCAGCCTCGTCCCGCGCCGCGAGGTGACGCCGCCGCAGGCCGAGGCGGAGAGCCGCCTCAAGAAGGCCGGCCTGCTCGGCGCACCCGCGTTCACCGCGGCGGTGAAGGGCACCGTCGAGCTCGGGCCGGGCGCCGACGAGATCGATCGCGTGTGGGACGCGTGCGGCGGCGCCGGCCACGCACCGCAGGCGCTGCGCAAGGGCCTCGCGGCGGGCGCGAACCAGGGCGTGCTCGTCGCGGACCTCCCGGTCCCCACCGAGGAGGCGCTGATCGATACGGCCGCGCTCGTCACGATGTTCGACGCGCGCCGCCTGCTGGTGATCGCCGACGACGCGCGTGGCACGCGCGATCGCATCCTCGGCCGCGCGGCGCCGCTCGGCGGGTGGCGCGCGGGCATCACGTGCGCGGGCGAGGGCGAGCTCGCGGCGGCGGCGGCGGCGGGGCAGGCGCCCGCGCTGATCGTGCTGTCGCCGCGCGACCTCGGTGGCAAGGCGCTCGGCGTGCTGTCGCCGGATGGACGCTCCTGGGTCGGCCTCGTCGATCGCGTGATCCTCGCCGGTCTCGATCAGCTGTCGCCGATCGCCTCGACGCACGCGGCGTTCGCGCTGCGCCGGCTTCGCCTCGCGCTCGATCG
>JAEUJX010000018.1 GCA_016794545.1 Myxococcales bacterium | reverse complement strand
GCATGTGGAGCTCGAGGATGTCGCCCGGGTGCATGTGCTCGAAGTCGACCACGAGCACCGCCGGGCGCGGTAGCGGCGCGTCGATCAGCTCGGCGAACACGGCGCGGACGTCGGTGCCGACGAGGTACTCGGCGTCGGTGTACTGGAGCTCGGAGACGATCCAGGACGAGCGCCGGCTACCGGGTGCATAGACCATCACACGAGGACTGCGGAGGGCGGGGCGGGCCATACACCTCGCATCGGCCGGTTTCGCGCGGCGTTCAGGCGGTGATCACGACGGCTCTGTGATCCGGTGTAGGCGCGCTCGCCGTGCCGGCGGCGAGATCGAGCTCGCCCTTCACGCACATCGCGGCGACCTCCACGACCAGGTCCGGGTGCGCTCCCGCGACCGCGATCACCGTGACCTCGCGCTCCGCGAGCTCCCCGGGCAAGGGGCCGCAGGGCGTCGTGACCGTCAACGTCGCGCGCGGACCGGCGAGCGCGGCGGCGAGCGCGACCGCCTCCTCGGTGACCGCGATGACGCGCCACGGACGGCCGCCGAGCCCCTCCGCATCGAACGCGGATCGACACGCCGCGCGCGCATCGGCGGCTGGGGTCGTCGGATCGGCGATCGTCGCCGGCGAGACGCCCTTCGCGCGCAGCACCTCCACGAGGAACCGCGCCACCGGCGATGAGCCCACGACGACGACCGGCTCGCGCGGGCCGATGCCGGTGCGGGCGTAGAGCGTGTAGGCGAGCGCCACGGGCCCGGCGACCGCGGCGCCGGCGGGCGAGGGCAGGGCGAGCCCGTCGTCGAGTGCGACGACCCAGCGCGCCCCGGCGGTGATCCGGCGCGTGTCCGCATCGAACGCCCGGCGTCGCGCGGTCGGGCACACCGGCGCGCCGCCGCGGCGGCACACCTCGCACTCGCCGCAGGGATCGAGCGGCCCCACGAGCACGCGCTTGCCGAGCAGCACCTGCGCGCGGTCTCCCGCGGCGGACACGCGGCCGATCGCGGAGGTCGGCGGGCACACCGCCTCGAGCTCGAGCGCGACGTCGTCCTCGCCGAGCGGGAGCGTGGAGGTCACCAGTCGTCGTTGCGGTTGTTGCCACGGAGCGGGGCGCCCGGGGAGGCGACCTCCGTGCCGCCCTCGTCGAGCGTGGTGTCGGACGGGCGGCCGATCGGCCCCGGAGGCGGCTGACCGATCGCGGTCGAGCTGTCGTCGTGCCCGCCGAAGTTCATCGCGAAGTCGCCGCCTTCGTTGTCGTAGCTCGACTCCTCGAGGAGCGCGGCGTCGTCGACGTCCAGGTGATCGTCGGCGCTGGCCATCGGCGGCGGCAGCGGCGTCGGCGTCGAGATGCCCGGCGGGAACGCCTGCGCCGGTGGACGCTGGGCCGGCGCGGCCGGCGGTGGCGTCAGCGCGCCCGAGAGCTGCGCGACCGGAAGGCCCTGCTTCGCGCGCCAGGTCTGGAGCGCGATCACCAGATCCTCGTAGGGAATCATGCGCCGACGTTACCATGCTACGACCCCGGCGATGTCCGACGACGCGCCGATCCGGCTGCACCGCTCCTCGGTGATTCCCGATGTAGGTTTCGTCCACGGCTTCCCCGAGCGCGCGGGCGGCGTGTCGACGGGGCCGCGCGCGTCGTTGAACCTCGGCGCGCGCTGGGGCGACGACCGGGCGAACGTCACCGAGAACCGGCGCCGGCTCGCCGCGCACGCCGGCTACGATCCCGACCAGCTCGTCGCGACGCGCCACGTCCACGGCACGGCCGTGTGGCGCCACGGCGAGCCGCTCGCGGACGACGCCGAGTTCGACGGCCTGGTGTGCAACACCGTCGGGCCCGTGCTCGGCGCGTTCGCGGCGGACTGCATCCCGCTCCTGTTCGCCGACCCGGTCGCACGGGTCGCCGGCGCCGCGCACGCCGGCTGGCGCGGCACGGTCGGCGGCGTCGCGACGAACGTCGTCGACCGGATGCGCGAGCTCGGGAGCAAGCCCGAGAACGTGCGGGTCGCGCTCGGTCCGTCGATCGGGCCCTGCTGCTTCGAGGTCGGCCCCGAGGTCGTCGCCGAGTTCACCGCCGCGTTCGGCGACGTGCCCGGGATGATCGTCGACGGCCCGAACAAGCAGCACGTCGACCTGCGCGTCGCGACCCGCGCGCAGCTCGAGCAGGCCGGCGTCCTGCCCGAGCACATCGACGCCGCGCCACCGTGCACGCGCTGCGAGGCCGACCGGTTCTTCAGCTATCGCCGCGACGGCCGCGAGGGCGGCGTGCACATGGGCTTCATCGGCCTCACGTAGTCAGGCGGTCACTGGCAGGTGCCGACCGTCCACTGCGTGTAGCTCTCGAACGTCTGGGGGTCGGTGGTCTCCTCGCCGAGCACGCACTGGCCCGCGTTCGCGGTGAAGCCGAACGATGCCGGGTTCGTCGCGATCGAGAACGTGCCGGAGACGACCTCGATCTGGTCGCTCGCGTCGCTCGCGCGGAGCTTGCCGTCGAGCAGCACGCCCGTGACGTCGTACATCCCCATCTCGTCGCCGAGCACGGCGTGGTTCGTCGAGATGCGGAGGTCGAGCTTCGGCGAGACCTCGATGGTCTCGGCGCCGCCGGCCGAGGTGATCGTCGCGTCGAGCGAGCGGCCCGCGGTCGGATTCAGGTCGATCGCGACGCCGACCGCGCCGTTCTTCGACAGCGTGGTCGTGCGATCACCGAGGCTGATGTTGTCGATCTGCAGCGCGCCGCCGGCTCCCGCGTGGGCCGCGAACGAGGCGCCGGGCAGGTCCAGATCCATCGCGCCGTCCTCGTCGGGGAGGTGCAGCGTGGTGGCACCGAGGTCGACCGCGATCGCGCCCGCGCCCGCGGTGCCGTCGAGGTCGAGGTCGAGCACGTGCGACGCCGCGGACGCCAGGCGGAACGCATCGGGGCCGGTGAGCGACGCGCCCTGCTCGGCGACGGCGATCTGGAGCGCGCGGTCGATCGTCAGGTCGACGCCGACGTGCGCGGCGCCGAGCACCGTCAGCGTGCCGGTGACCTTGCCCGAGAGGTCCGCGTTCGGAGCCTGCTCGCCGAACGCCGTCGCGATCGCGGCGGCGGCGTCCTCCGCCTCGTCGAGATCGACCGACACCGACAGCGTGGTGTGGGAGAGCGAGATCTCGAGCGGCTCGTCATGCGAGGCGCCGAGCTGGATCCCCATCACGAGCGTCGAGCCATCCTCCTCGACGCGGATCCGGAGGCCGACCTTGTCCCAGCTCGCCGCGCAGTCCGGATCGATCGCGGTCGTCGGGGTGCCGAGGTCGTCGTACGTCGTCTGCTCGCACGCGAGGTCCGCGGGCACCTTGTAGATGCCGGGCTCGACCTCGTTCGCGGCGATGAACACCTTGGTGTTGAGCTGCTCGACGATCGCGTCGGCGTCGAAGCCCTGGTCCGGATCCGCCGGATCCTCCGGCGCCGTCAGCAGGCTCGACGCGGCGGAGGCGCCACCCTGGCCGAGCGCCCGCTCGAGCATGGTCATCGAGCCGGTCGGGATCAGCGACTCGGTGCCCTCGGCCGCGGCCGCGGTCTCGCGGAGCACGTGGCCGAGGTCGTCGGTGATGTGCTTCCGCACGTCCTGCGGGTGCGGCGGGTCATCGGTGCAGGCGACGAGCCCGAGGGAGACCAGGGAGAGCGAGAGGAGAAGCTTGGCGTTGCGCATTCCCCCTTGACCCTCCAACTTGGGTGCCAGACACCCGGTATTCAGCGATCGCCGACGATTGCCAGGGCTTGCCGGGACACGGCGATCACGGTGCGTGTCTTCCCGCGTCCTTCCACGACGGTCAGGTGCCGAGACATCGGTGCCCGTGTGACAGGTCGTTCACTATTGAACGGTCACGCCGTACGCGGGGAGGATGTCTCCCGTCAGCGCCTGGACGACCGCCTCGGCCTTGTGCCAGTCGATCAGGGCGGAGGTCTTGCGGAGCTCCGCCTGGCGCAGCTCTTCGAGCCGGTTCAGGACGTCGAAGTTCGTCGACTTGCCGAGGTTGAACCGGTCGGTCTCGATCTTGATGTTCTCGTTCGCGAGCTCGATCGCGCGCTGCGACAGCGTCACGCGGCGGCGCGCGACCTCGCGCTGGGCGACGGCCCGCGCCATGGTCTGCGCGATCTGCGCACGAAGATCGAACGCGGTGACCTCGAGCTTCTGGCGCTGCGCCCGGAGAGCGCGCGCCTGGCCGCGGACGTTCTCCTGGCCGATCGAGTGCTCGAACAGGAGCGAGCCCTGCACGGCGATCGCCTTGAACGTGGCCATCTCCTTCAGCGCCGTCCCGAACTTCTCGTCCTGGCCGTTCGGGCCGAGCGACAGCGCGGCGTCGAGCCGGGGGAGCAGGCCGTTCTCGGTGACCTCGATGTCGAGCGCGGTGATCTTGTCGTTGGCCGCGAGCTGCGCGAGCTCGGGGCTCGCCTGGTACGCGCGCTCGGTCAGGTCGCCGATGTCGCCGTTCACCGCGAGCTCGACCAGGTCGATCGGCACGCGCAGGCCGAGAGCGCCCGCGCCGATCGGCATGCCGGTCGCGCGGCGCAGCGCGATCGAGCGATCGAGCACGAGCAGCTCGCCCGACAGGACGTCCTCCTCGCGCGTCGCGATGATCTGCTGGACCGCGGGGATCTCGGAGCGCGGGATCTTGCCGCCCTCGTTGCCGAGCGTCGTGATGCGGAGCCGCTCCTTCGCGAGGTCGAGGCTCTGTTGCGTGATCGCGACCTGGCGCTCGGCGAGCACGAGGTCCCAGTACGCCGACACCACGGTCTGGACCGCCTGGATCGCGGCGAGCCGGCGCGCGAGCACGGCCGCATCGCGCGACAGCGTCGCCCGGCGCTCCTGCGCGTCCCACAGCCAGCGCCCCCGGCCCCGGAGCAGCGGCTGCGAGTAGCCGACCGAGACGTTGTCGGCCCAGTTGTTGATCGACTGCGTGTTGTCGCGGAAGTCGGGGTTGCGCGAGAACGTGCTGCCGGCGCGAAAGTTCAGCGTGCCGCCGGTCGAGAACGTGCGGAACACGTCGGCGACGAGCGACACCTGCGTCGACCGGTTGAGCGTGATGCCCGAGATGTTGCCCTGCGAGCTGCGCGCGGTGAGCTCCGCGCGGATCTGCCAGTCGTCGCGCGCGTAGGTCTGCTCGATCTGCGCCTCGGCGATCGCGATGTCGAGGCGCGCGCTCGCGAGGGCCGGCGCGCTCTTCACCGCGTGCTGGAGGAGGTCCGGCAGGGTGATCGGCTGCGCGGGGCCGGCCCAGGCGGTGAGGTCGGGGTCGTGTGGCGTGGGCGGCGGAGCGCCGCCGGCGGAGTCGCCCGCCTGACCGAGCGCGTGGGAAAGGAGGTCGGCCTGCGCCGTCGCTGGTGATGCGAGGAGCGCGGCCAGCGCGAGACCCGTGCAGAGGCGCATGAAGGCGCGCGCATCATGGCAGACGATCCGCGCCTCCGCATCTGCGACGCCGCGGTCGTCGCACCCCTGCAAAATGCCCGCAGCGCGTGGAATCACGTTTAGTTGCCGTGCTAGCGTGCCGTGCACCGATGGCAACGGTCCTGCGTACCTACTGCTTCCTCGACGCGCTCCAGCCGCAGCAGGCGACGTTCATCGGCAAGACGGCGCGCGGGTTCCTCCCCGTGCCCTACCAGGCCTCGCTGTGGGTCGAGATCGCCCCCGGCATCGCGATCAACCAGGTCACCGACGCGGCGCTGAAGGCGACCGCGGTGCAGCCCGCGGTGCAGGTCGTCGAGCGCGCCTACGGCCTCCTCGAGATCCATCACCACGACAAGGGTGAGGTGCTTCAGGCCGGCGCGACGATCCTCAAGTACCTCGCGGTCGAGGAGAGCCAGCGCCTGAAGCCCAAGGTGCTGACCAACCAGATCATCCGCGGCGTCGAGGCCTACCAGACGCAGATCATCAACCGCTCGAGTGCGGGCATGATGGTGCTGCCGGGGCAGTCGCTGTTCATCTTCGAGTGCGAGCCGGCGGGGTACGCCGTCCTCGCCGCGAACGAGGCGGAGAAGGCGGCCCAGGTGAACCTCGTGAACGTGACGCCCTACGGCGCGTTCGGCCGCCTCTACATGGCCGGCCCCGAGGCCGAGATCGATGCGGCGGCGGCGGCCGCGACCGCGGCACTCGCCGCGGTCACCGGCAAGGAACCAGAGAAGTTCGTCGACAAGTAGACGTTTTCCCGGGCTGCGCCCGGGGGGGACCTAGGAGAACGCGATGGCTGACGCTCTTGGAATGATCGAAGTCAAAGGCTTTGTCGGCATGGTCGAGGCCGCCGATGCCATGGTCAAGGCGGCCAAGGTCGAGCTCGTCGGATACGAGAAGACCGGCGGCGGCTACGTCACCGCGGTCGTCCGCGGCGATGTCGCGGCGGTCAAGGCGGCGACCGAGGCCGGCCAGCGCGCGGCGGAGCGCGTCGGCGAGGTCGTCTCGGTGCACGTGATCCCGCGCCCGCACGCGAACGTCGACGCGGTCCTACCGCTCGGCCGCGCGGGCGGCGGGTCGACAGGTTCTGGCAACAAGTAACCCCCGATGGTGCTCGGGAAGGTCATCGGCACGCTGGTCGCGAGTCGCAAGGAGCCCACGCTCGACGGGCTGAAGCTGCTCGTGGTGCGCGCGTGCGACGTCGACGGGAAACCGACGGGCGGGATCGCCGTCGCGGTCGACGCCGTCGGTGCCGGGCTCGGCGAGGTCGTGCTGTACGCGGCCGGCTCGTCGGCGCGGCAGACCCAGGCGACCCAGAACCGTCCGGTCGACGCGACGATCATGGCGATCGTCGACGAGGTCACGGTCGACGGCGAGCGCCGGTACGTGAAGGACTGATCATGGCGCTGCTCGACGAGCGCAAGATCGAAGAGATCGTGACCCGCGTGCTGGAGCGGCTCGGTGGGGGGCCAACGGCCGCCCCAGCACGCGGCGTCACCGCAGTACCCGATGGCTCGGCGAGGAAGGGCGCGAACATCCCGCGCGGCACCAACGGCGTGTACGGCGATGCCGACAGTGCCGCGAAGGCCGCCCGCAAGGCGTTCGAGCTCAACGAGAAGACGCCGGTCGCTACCAAGGTCAAGATGGTCGCGGCGATGCGGAAGGCGGTGCTCGACAACCTCGAGAAGCTCTCGCAGTACGCCGTCGAGGAGACCGGCCTCGGCCGCTACACGGACAAGCTGTCGAAGAACCGGCTCGTCGCCGAGAAGACGCCGGGGCCGGAGATCCTCCAGACCGTGGCCTACACCGGCGACCACGGCCTGATGCTGACCGAGCGCGCGCCGTACGGCGTGATCCTCGCGATCACGCCGACGACGAACCCGACCGAGACGATCCTGTGCAACGCGATCGGCATGGTCGCGGCGGGCAACGCGGTCGTGTTCAACGTGCACCCGAGCGCTGCCCAGACGTGCAACTGGTGCGTGCACCTCCTGAACGAGGCGATCCAGGCGGCCGGCGGGCCGCGCGACGTGATCGTGTCCGTCGAGCGGCCGACCATCGAGAGCGCGAACACGCTGATGAAGCACCCGCTGGTCCGGCTCATCGTCGTGACCGGCGGCCCCGCGGTCGTGAAGGCCGCGATGAACTCGGGCAAGAAGGCGATCGGCGCCGGGCCGGGCAACCCGCCGGCCGTCGTCGACGAGACCGCGAACCTCGGGAAGGCCGCCGACGCGATCGTGCGCGGCGCCTCGCTCGACAACAACATCGTCTGCATCGCCGAGAAGGAGATCATCGCGGTCGACTCGATCGCGACCGAGCTCGTGCGTCAGCTGCAGAACAACCACGCGCTCCTCGTCGATCGCCGCGGCATCGCCGCGCTCGAGAAGACCGTGCTCGAGGGCGATCACGTCAACAAGGACTTCATCGGCAAGGACGCGGCCGTGATCGCGAAGGCCGCCGGCATCGGCAGCTACGGCGAGGACCTGCGCATCCTCCTGTGCGAGGTCGACGAGCAGCACCCGTTCGTCCAGCACGAGCTGCTGATGCCCGTGATCCCGCTGTTCCGGGTGCGCGACGCCGTCGAGGGCATCGCGGCCGCGCTCCGCGTCGAGCACGGCTTCCACCACACGGCCACGATGCACTCGCTGAACATCGACAACATGGCCACGATGGCGCGGCTGTGTAACTGCTCCATCTTCGTCAAGAACGAGGCCTCGTACGCCGGCCTCGCCCTCGGCGGCGAGGGCTACACGTCGTTCACGATCGCGTCGCCGACGGGCGAGGGGCTCACCACCGCGGTTCACTTCACGCGCGAGCGCCGCTGCACGTTGAAGGAAGCCTTCCGCTTCGTCTGATGGGCGATCGCGTGTCCCGAGGTCCCGCGCTGGGCGTGCTCGAGGTCGGCACGATCGCCCGCGGTATCGTGGTCGCCGACGCGGCACTCAAGCGCTCCCCCGCGCTGCTCGTTCACTCGCGCGCCGTCTCCGGCGGCAAGCACCTCGTCATCCTCGAGGGTGGCGTCGCCGAGATCGCGGAGGCGATGGATGCGGGGCGGCTCGCCGCGGGCCCGGTGCTGCTCGACTCGGTCGAGCTGCCGGCCGCCGACGATCAGGTGTGGCCGATGCTCGGCGCGCCGGTCGCGCCGCCCGACTGGACCGATGACCCCGACGCCGAGGCGGTCGCGATCATCGAGACCCGGACGGTCGCCGCGGCGATCGCCGCCGCCGATGCGGCGTGCAAGGCCGCGCACGTCACCGTGCGCGACGTGCGGCTCGCCATCGACCTCGCCGGCAAGGCGTACTTCACGCTGACCGGATCGCTCGACTCGATCGAGGCCGCGGCCGCGGCCGCCCAGGAGGCCGCGCAGCTCCCGGCCTTCGACCGGCTGGTCGGGCTCGAGGTGATCGCGCAGCCATCGCCCGATCTGCGCGGTAAGCTCTTCCGCTGAATGAAGAAGCCACGCAGCCACGTCGACGACCTGCGCGGCGTGAGCAAGCTCGCCGTCGAGGCGACGCGCGGCGTGATGGGGCTCGTCGAGGCGATGCAGGTCGCGATCGCGAGCGGCCCCGCGGTGCTCGGCGCGCCGCTCGAGAAACCGGTGAAGCTCGCGACCGGGCTCGTCTACGGCACGATGAAGGGCATCACCGAGGCCGTCGGCGCCGGCATCGATGCCGCGCTCGCGCAGCTCGGTCCGCTCCTCGGCTCGAGCGCGCCGGGGCCCGAGCGCGAGCTCGTGCTCGCGGCGCTGAACGGCGTGCTCGGCGACTACCTCGAGGCGCAGGGCAACCCGCTCGCGATCCCGATGACGCTGCGGCGCGACGGCGCGCCGCACACGCTCGTGGGCGCCACCGGGAAGCTCCTGATCCTCGTCCACGGCTCGTGCTGCACGGATCTGATGTGGACATCCAAGGGCCACGATCACGGCGCGCGCCTCGCGTCCGAGCTCGGCTACACGCCGCTCTACGTCCACTACAACAGCGGCCTCCACATCTCGACGAACGGCAAGAAGCTCTCCGCGCTGCTCGAGGAGATGGTGAGGAGCTGGCCGGTGCCCCTCGACGAGATCGTCCTGCTCGGCCACTCGATGGGCGGCCTCGTCGCGCGCAGCGCGCTCCACGTCGCCGACGAGGCGGGCCACGCGTGGCGGGGGGGCGTGCGCGCGCTCGTCACGCTCGGCTCGCCGCACCACGGCGCGCCGCTCGAGCGCGGCGGCAACTGGATCGATCTCCTGCTCGGCGTGTCCCGCTACTCCGCGCCGTTCGCCAGGCTCGCGCGCCTGCGCAGCGCGGGCATCACCGACCTGCGGTTCGGCAACGTGCTCGACGCGCACTGGCACGGCAAGGACCGCTTCGACTTCGGGCACGACGATCGCTGCCCGGCACCGCTCCCACACGGCATCGCTTGCTACGCCGTCGCCGGCACGCTGTCGATCGCCGACGGTCCCGACCTCGCGTCCGACGGCATGGTCCCGGTCGCGAGCGCGTTCGGTGATCACGCCACCGACGGCCTGTGCCTCTCGTTCGCGCCGGAGCGGCGCTACCTCGCGCTCGGCACCGGTCACCTCCAGCTGCTCGGATCGCAGGACGTCTACGGCAAGCTCGTCGAGTGGCTGAGGGCCTGACGGCCACGGCTGCGAGCGACGGCGCTGCCGCGCGGCGAGGCCGATGTGGCGGGCGACCACGGCCTGTTCGCAGAGGTAGGGACGGTCTCAACTTGCTCAACCTACGGACGCCAAGCTCGCGAGTTTGCTTGGGCCCCGGGGACGAACTCGAGAGGCGAACCGGACGGCGCCGCCGGGCGTCGGAGACGCGCGCTCGGCGTATCCGAGCGTCTTGTTGAGTCCGGGCCAAGGGCGCATGTGATTTCACACGCTTCCGGATCGCACGTTGAGTAAGTTGAGACCGTCCCTACGCTCAGCTCGCTTCGAGCGTGAGGTCGCGCAGGGCGAGGGAGAGGCGCTGGTGCGCGGTCTGGAGGCGTTCCATCTCGAGGCCGAGCTGGCGCGCGATCGCGTCGGAGTCTGCGACGGCCGAGGTGAGGTTCGCGACGAGGCGCTTCTTGAGATCGTCGGCGCCACGCACCTTCTCGAGCGAGCCCAGGTTCTCGCGCAGCTCGCTCGAGCGCTCGGTGGTGTCGGCGAGCTTGGTGCGCAGGGCCCGGATGCGGTCCTCGATGGTGCCCAGGTCCTTGCGCAGCGCGATCGCCTCGGTGACCTTGTCGGCGAGCTCCTTCGGCAGGCGCGCGCCGGAGAGGTAGACCGAGAGCTCGGTCGCGCCGGCGTCGAGGATCGCGACGGAGCGGCGGCGCGCCTCGCGCTCCTCGATCGCGAGCGTCGCGGTCTTGCCGGAGGCGAGCGGCACGGGCACGAGGTACGCGTCGCCCTGGTCCTGCGTCTTCGGCGGCAGGTTGGCGACCGTGTAGCCGGCGGACCTCGCGTGGCGCAGGTAGATCGTGCGCGGCGGGTCCTTGCCGGCGACGATCGTGTAGGTCGTCGTCTTCACGCCCGCGTTCTCGACGGTCATCACGCCTTTCGACAGCGTGACGAGCCGGATCGGCTTCTCGGCGTCGGCGCGGGCGACGGCGACGCGCGTACCGCCGTCGAGTGCGTACGGGATCCACGCGGTCTGGCCGAGGTCGAGGCGCCCCAGGAGCGAGTCGCCGACGAACGAGCCCCCGGAGAAGATCGCGATCGGGCCGGGCTCGAGCGTGAAGCCGGAGCCGTTGTGCAGGCGCACGGCGCGGAACGGGTGGCGGTCGCTGCCGGGCGCGTTGCCGTCGGGACGGTAGAGGAGGGCGTCCTCGCCCTCGATCGGCTGGTTCAGGATCGAGACCATCGTCGAGCGCCCGCGCTTGACGGTCACGGGCTCGCCGACCGCGTAGCGCACGGTGCCCGCGACCGCCGCGGCCTTCGTCGTGGTGCGCGTGCTCGCCGCGGCGGTCTGCGTGTCGATCCGCACGTAGCCGGGGGCCGTCGCCGGCGCCTCGCTGCCGCGCTTCAGGATCAGGAACTCCGTGCGGCGGTTCTTCGCGAGGCCGGCCTGCGTCGAGCCCGCGTCGCGCGGCGCCGTCGCCGCGTAGCCGGTGGCCTCGAGCCGCGCGGGCGCGACCCCGCGCGCGACCAGCGCGGCGCGCACGACCTCGGCCCGGCGCGCCGCGAGCCCCCACACGTCGGTCTCGTCGACGGACGCATGACCGCCGACCTCGATCCGCGCGATGTCGGGGTTGCCCTTCAGCGTCGCCGCGACCGCATCGAGGATCTGCCTGCCCGCCGGCGTCAGCTCGTCGCTGTCGCGCGCGAACGTGATCGCCTCGAGGATCTCGATCGACGTGCTCGACAGGATCACGCGCCCGCGATCGGGACACCCGTCGTTGTCCTCCGCGCCGTTGTAGGTCTCCGGCTCGTTCGGGCACCGGTCCTCCACGTCGGCGATCCGATCGCCGTCTCGATCGACCTCGGGACAACCGTCGACGTCCGAGAACCCGTCGAGGTCCTCCGGCGAGTCCGGGCAGCGGTCCGTCGCGTCGGCGATCGCGTCGCCGTCGCGGTCCTGATAGCCGGAGGTCTCCGGATCGATCGGGCCGAGCACCGTCGGCGCGACCAGGTGGCCGGTCGCGTCGGGGCGCTTCACGTACGTCGGCGTGTGGAGGTCGTGCGCGAACGACATCGGCGCCCCGGTCGCGAGCGTCAGCTGCACGCGCTCCCAGTCCTCCTGCGAGGTGTTGTTGATCATGGCCCAGCCCTGGAGCAGCGCACCGGGCCGGTCGTCGAGGACCACGCGATACGCCGCCTTCCAGGTCGGGGTCGGCACCGCGTAGCCGACCAGCAGGTCGTGCGTGCGCCTCGACGCGAGCCGCACGTCGATCCCGATCGTCCTGTCCTTGTCGCCCGGCGTCGGCACGTCGACGGTCGCCACCCCCGACGCGCCGAGCTTGTCGATCACCGTCAGCGTCTTCAGCACGTCGTCGAGCTCGGGCCGCGCGAACGTCAGCTTCAGGCTGCCGCCGGCCAGCTGCCCGCTGCGCTCGAAGTAGCCGATGCCGTTCTGGTAGAGGATCACCCGCCGCAGGGCCATCGGCCGCGGGCGGCTCGCGCCGCAACCGATCACCGAGACGGCGCACACCGAGGCCACGAGTCGTCGCATACCAGCACGGTGGCGTGCGGCCCGGACCTGGTTACAGCGCGATCGACTCCGAGTGGAACTCGTCGCCGTCGCCGTTCACGTAGGTCACGGTGACGGTCCTCGCTCCCGGGTCGAACCGCAGCGTCGTCATGTTGTTCGTGCCGGTCGTGTACTGGAACTGCGGCGCGAACAGCGTGGTGAACAGGGGATTCGTGGTCTGGCCGCCCGGGCCCACGAGCACCTCGCGCTGGGTCGCGCCGGGGCCGCTCGTGCTGACCTTGCTGATGAACGCGAGGTGGAAGTCGCCCGCGACCCAGAGCACGCCGCCGATCTGCCGCGTGTCGATGAACGACAGGATGCGGTCGCGCTGGGCCTGGTAGCCGTCCCATCGGTCCTGCGGCGCGACGTTCCACAGGTTGGGC
>JAEUJX010000004.1 GCA_016794545.1 Myxococcales bacterium | reverse complement strand
CGACAGCGCCGGCGGAGCCGCGGGCCGCGCCGGCGCGCTGCTCGACAACGCGAACGGCATGGTCACCGATCTGCGCGGCGGCAAGGGCACCGTCGGGTCGCTCCTGTCGCGCGACGAGCTCTACTCCGACATCCGCGAGCTGATCCGCGACCTCAAGCGCAATCCGTGGAAGTTCTTCTGGAAGGAGTGAGGAGCGCCGCGTGAGCCTGCTCGCTCAGGACGAACGGTTGACCCGACGGGTCGGCACGGTCGCGCTCGCGCTGATCGGCGCGGCGATCGGGTTCTTCGTGTTCCTGAAGGACCGGATCGAGATCGGCGCGCGCACGCGCATCTACGTCTACTTTCATCACTCCGCCGGCCTCATGGAGAAGGCCGCGCTGATCGTCGGCGGCGAGCCGATCGGGCACATCGAGGCGATCGAGACCGTCGGGCGCGGCGGCACGAACCCGCTGAAGGGCGAGGTGGGCGTGCGGGCGCGGGTCACGATCGACGGCGACGAAGCGTGGAAGGTGCGCGCGGACGCCGTGGTGTTCGTGTCGTCGCGTGGCCCGCTCTCGGGGAAGTACCTCGAGATCGCGCCGCCCCGGCGCGGCGCCGAGCCCGCGCCGGAGATCTCCGATGGCGCCGAGCTTCTCGGCATCGATCCGCCGACGCTCGACAACGTGCTCAACCGCTCGTGGCGCAACATGACCAACTTCCGCGCGTTCGCACAGGCGATCGGTCCCGAGATCGACGCGCTGCGCACCGAGATCCGGACGCTGCGCGCGACCATCTCCTCGATCACGCCGCCCGCAGGCACGCTGGGGCTGTACGTCGAGGCGAAGGCGCTCGTC
This sequence comes from Myxococcales bacterium, assembly GCA_016794545.1. Classification (GTDB taxonomy): domain Bacteria; phylum Myxococcota_A; class Polyangia; order Haliangiales; family Haliangiaceae; genus JABFXX01. Next base: position 20,438 of record JAEUJX010000004.1, on the reverse strand, counting down.
GCCGAGGCGGAGAGGACCTACGAGGTCGGTCTCGGCGGGGAATTCGGCGTCGCCGCGTTCCGCTCGATGGTCACGGGGGCGCGGGGCACACTCGCGCAGGTGCGCGTGGCGCTCGACAAGATCCAGCCGCTCGCCGCACGCCTCGATGCCGACGTCGCGCGGATCCGCGGCTCGCTCGCGGCGCACGATCCGGCCTCTCGCATCGAGGCCACGATCGCCCGCGCTCGCGCCGTGCTCGACCAGATCGAGCCGCTGCTCGCGAAGGTCGACGACGTCAGCGGCCGGCTCGCGCGCGGGGAGGGCTCGCTGGGCCTGCTCATGAAGGACCCCGAGTTCCCCGAGGACGCGAAGGAGCTCGGGAAGATCCTGAAGCGCCAGCCGTGGAAGGTGATCGCGAAGCCCAAGGACAACTGATCAGAACCCGGGCGTCTCCATCGGGCCGGTCGACTTGCCGCCGATGAACTGCTGGACGATCGGATCCGGCGACGCCTTGAGCTCGGCCGGCGTCGCGACGACGTGGACGAGGCCCTTGTAGAGAAACGCGACGCGGTCGGCGACGCCGAAGATCGACGGCGGATCGTGCGAGACGACGATCGCGGTGACGCCGAGCTTCTCGGCGAGCTCGCGGATCAGCCGGTCGACGCGCCGCGCCGACACCGGGTCCAGGCCGGTCGTCGGCTCGTCGAACAGGACGACCTCCGGGTTCAGCGCGAGCGTGCGCGCGATCGCCGCACGCTTGCGCATGCCATCGGACAGCTCGGCCGGGTACCGCTCGGCGTACTCGCCCATGTAGACCTGCTCGAGCCGCTTCTTCGCCTCGACGAGCGAGGCGTGGTGGCCGAGCTTGCCGTGCTTGCGCAGGGGCAGGCCGACGTTCTCGGCGAGCGTCATCGAGTCGAACAGCGTCGATGACTGGAACACCATGCCGATGCGCTTGCGCAGCGGCGCGAGCTTGCTCTCCGGCAGCGTGTCGACGCGCTGCCCGTCGAACAGGATCTCGCCGCCGTCGATGCGGAGCAGGCCGAGCAGCAGCTTGATCGTCACGCTCTTGCCGACGCCCGACGTGCCGATGATGTACATGACCTCGCCCTTGGCGACGGCGAGGTTCATGCCCTTCAGCACGGCCTTGCCGCCGAACGACTTGGTGACCTCGCGCCACTCGACGAACGCCCTGTCGTCGCTCACAGGTCGCCTCCGGTGAGGAACAGCGCGGCGGCGGAGATGATGAAGTCGAGCGTGATGACCGCGAACGAGGCGCCGATCACGGCGGCGGTGGTCGCCCAGCCGACGCCCTCGGACGAGCCGCGCGCGCGCAGGCCGCAGAACCCCGCGACCACGGGGATCGCCGCGCCGTACGAGCTGGCCTTCACGAGGAACAGGATCACGTGGCGTGGCCGGATCTGCGAGAGGTCGAAGAACGTGTTCGGGTTGACCCCGAAGTTGTACTGCGCGGTCAGCCCCCCGGCCGCGTACATCACCGTCGCGCCGATGACGGAGAGCATCAGCGTCATGATCCACGAGGCGAGGAACCGCGGGACGATCAGGTAGTCGATCGGCAATACGCCGCTCATGCGCAGCGCGTCGATCTGCTCGGTCACCTTCATCGATCCGACCTCGGCGGCGATGCCCGCGCCGACGCGGGTCGCGAGCATGAGGGCGGTCAGCGTCGGGCCCATGTCGCTGATGATCAGCCGGAGGAACTGCATGCCGACCTGCGAGTAGTCGCCGGTCACGCGCGACAGCTGCATGCACGCCTCGTAGGTCATGACCATGCCGATCATCCCGAGCGTGACGATGATGAACACCAGGCTCTTGTTGCCGATCGAGTAGAGCTGGCGCGTGAGCTCGCCGCGCGGGCTGTTGCGGCCGCGGCGGAACAGCCCCGCGATCGTCCCGACGTAGACCAGCCACAGCTCGATCGCCGCCCGGTAGACGCTCGCGACGCCGGCGCCGAGGTTCTCGATGCGAGTGCGGACCCAGGTCATGGTCAGTGGGACGAGAGGTAGGTGAGGAAGAAGTCGAGCAGCATGATCGAGACCGCGGCCGCGACGACCGCCGCGTTGACCGCCTTGCCGACGCCGACGGCGCCACCGCGGACGGTGACGCCGAAGTAGCAGGACGACACCGCGATCGAGCCGCCGAAGGCGATCGACTTGTAGATGCCGGTCAAGAAGTCGGCCGGCTTCAGGTTGTCGACGAAGGAGTAGTACATGGTCGACCAGTCGATATCGAGCATCACCTTCGCGACGACGCTCGAGCCGAGCAGCGCGACGAGGTCGCCGAGCACGGTGAGGACGACGAGCATCACGACCATCGCGATCACGCGCGGCACGACGAGGAACTTGATCGGATCGATCGCGAGCGCTCGCAGGCCATCGAGCTGCTCGGTCACGGTCATCGTCGCCAGCTCGGCGGTGTTGTTGGCTCCGACGCGCCCCGAGAACATGAGGCCGATCAGGATCGGGCCGATCTCGCGAAGCACCGCGTAGCCCGCACCCCAGCCGGCGAGCGAGGTCGCGCCGAGCTTCTTCACGAACGGGCCGGCCTGTAGCGTCATCAGGCCGCCCGCGAAGAACGCGGTCAGGACGACGATGGGCACGCTCTTGTTGCCCATCTTGTAGAGGTTCTTGAACAGCTCGCGGCGATCGATCCGCGGCGGCACTAGCGCGCGGAGCACCTGCCAGGTGAGGACGACGATGCCCCCGACCTCCTGCGCCACGCGGACCGCACCCGCGCCGACGTTGTGGATCGCCTTCTCGCCGATCATCCGTCGCGCTCCCCCGTTGCCTTCCGCACGTCCTCGAGCGGACCCTCGAGCTCGCCGCGCACGAACTGGCGCACCAGCGGGTCGGGCGCATCCGCGATCGTCGCCGCCGGGCCGCGGTAGATGATGTGGCCCTGGTAGAGGAACGCGATCTCGTCGACGAACCCGGCGAGCGCGACGACGTCCGAGCTGATCGCGAGCACCGTGGCCTTGGTGCGCAGCTGATCGGCGGTCAGGAGGTCATAGATCTTCTGCGTCGTCACCGGATCGAGGCCCGCGGTCGGCTCGTCGTAGATCACGAGCTCCGCGTCGGCGACCGTCGCGCGCGCGATGCCGACCCGCTTCTTCATGCCGCCCGACAGCTCTCCGGTCAGCTTCTGCTCGCTGCCCGACAGGCCGACCGCCTTGAGTCGCTCGGCGACCCTCGCGGCGATCGCGTCGGCCTCCATGCCGCCGCGCTGCTCGAGCGGGAACGCGACGTTGCGCTCGACCGTGAGGAAGTCGAACAGCGCGTAGTTCTGGAACAGCATGCCGATCCGGCGGCGGAGCGGGCCGAGCTGGACCTCGCGCTTGCCGACGACGTCCTCGCCCAGCACGCGGATGTCGCCGCGGTCGGGCTCCTCGAGTCCGCAGATCAGCTTCGCGATGACGCTCTTGCCCGTGGCGGCGGGCCCGATCAGGCCGAGGCGCGCGCCGGGCTCGAGCGCGAGCGACACGCCGGACAGCACGTCGCGCCGGCCGTAGCGCTTGAACACGTCGCGCACGAGGACGGCGGGCTCGCTCATCAGCAGCCGGCCTCCGCGCTCATCGCCTTGTACTTCGAGTCGGGGAACTTCTCCCCGAGCGTCCGCATCGTCTCGCACGCCTTGCCGTCGCCGGCGGCGTGGTGCGTCCGCGCGAGCTCGAATAGCGCGTCGTCGCGCAGCGTCGACGCGGGGTAGTCCTTCGGCAGCTTCTCGAACGCCTTGATCGCCGCGGGGAAGTCCTTCAGGTCATCGCGGAGGATCACGCCGAGGAGGAGCTGCGCGTCGTCGAGCCAGATCGAGAAGTACGAGCCGGCGCCGATCGCGACCTCGCGCGTCGCGAGCAGGCCGCGCAGCCGCTTCACCGCGCCCTCCGGGTCGCCGATCGCGCGGCTGATCCGCGCGCCGTTCCAGCGGGCGTCGTCGCGGAGGCCGCTCTTCGGGTAGTCCACCGGGATCCGATCGTAGAGCGCGCGGGCCGCCGCCGGGTTCGCGAGCTCGTGCTCGGTGAGATCGGCGAGGTTCCACACCAGGTTGTCCGCGACCCCGGACTCCGCGAGCGACGTGACGAGCTTTGCCAGCTGATCCGCCAGCGCCCGCGGGTCGCGCGTGCGGCCGTCGCGCACGAGCACGCGCAGCGCATCGCCCGCCGGCCCCTCGTCGGGCCAGTCGGTGACCACGCGCCACAGCGACGTCCACGCCGGCACGACCTGGCCGGCGCGCAGCTGGAGCTCGCCGGCGCGCTGCACCGCGATCGCGCTGGTCGCCGGGTCGTCGGGCACGCGCGCCGGGATCGCGAGGTACGCCTCGATCGCCTGCGCCGTGCGGCCGGCCTTGTCGAGCACCTCGGCCTCGCCGAGCAGCGCATCGGCGCACGCGGCCTTCGCGCGGCGCGCGGGCCGGAGCCGGCCGCACTTCGCCTGTGCCTCGTGATACGCGGCGACCGCGCCGTCGGTGTCGCCCTGATCGGCGCGGCGCTCCGCGGTCGAGAGCTCCGACAGCGTCGCGGGCGCGGAGCACGCAGCGGCAACGAGCAGGGCGACCACGGAGCCGCGCATCAGCCGAACGAGGTCGCGATCTCGGCGATGACGCGCGCCGCTCGCAGCACGCCGTCGCGATCGACGTCGAGGTGCGTGACCGCGCGGATCCGGTGCGGGCCTGCCGCACCGAGCAGCACGCCGTCCTCGCGCGCGACGCCGATCACCGCGTCGGCGGTGCCGTGCAGGACGTCGATCATCACGATGTTCGTGTGCACCCGCGAGAGGTCCACCGCGAGGTTCTTCGCGCCGGCCAGCGCCTCGGCCAGCGCGCGCGCGTTCGCGTGATCCTCGTGGAGCCGCGCGCGGTGGTGCGCGAGCGCGTGAACACCCGCGGCGGCGAGGATGCCGGCCTGGCGCATGCCGCCGCCGTGCATCTTGCGCAGCCGGTGGCAGCGCCGGATGACGTCCCGCGGGCCGCACACCAGCGAGCCGGCAGGGGCGCCGAGCCCCTTGGAGAGGCACACGCTCACGGTGTCGAACCCGGCCGCGAGCTCCTTCTCGGGCGCGCCGGTCGCGACGGCGGCGTTCCACAGCCGCGCACCGTCGAGGTGCGTGATCATGCCGAGGGCGTGCGCGGCCGATGTCACCTCCGCGAGCTGCGCGCGGTCCCACACGATGCCACCAGCCATGTTGTGGGTGTTCTCGACGGCCACGATGCGCGTCGGCGAGACGTACGGATCGGAGTCGCTCTTGAACGCGGCCTTCACCTCGGCCGCGGTGAAGCGGTGGTCGGGCAGCATCTGCGTCTGCGCGCCAGCGAGTGCGGCGAGCGCGCCCGACTCGTGACGCCACAGGTGCGCGTCCTTGCCGATGATCACCTCGTCGCCCGGCTTCGTGTTCGCCTTGAGCGCGATCTGGTTCGCCATCGTGCCGGTGGGTACGAACAGCGCGGCCTCGGTGCCGATCAGCTCGGCGACGCTGTCCTCGAGCGCGCGCACGGTCGGATCCTCGCCGTAGACATCGTCGCCGACCTCGGCGTCGGCCATCGCCTGGCGCATCGCGCGCGTCGGCCGCGTGACGGTGTCCGAGCGCAGGTCCACGACAGCCATGCGCCGGAGCGTAACCTACTTCGTCTCGGCCGGAGGCTCGGGAGGCTTCGGCTCGCTCGGGGCAGGCGTCACGGGAGATGGCGACGGCGAGCCCAGCTCACTTCGCAGCTTCCGCTCGAGGCGGTTCAGCATCGCGACCTCCATCCACTCGGGGCGGTCGGCGATCTGGAGCACGAACTTCACGCTCGTGCGCTTGTCCTTCACGACCGTCATCACCTCGAGCGAGCCGCGGTACGTCTTGCCCTCGTCCTTCAGCTCGAACAGCACGTAGCCGGCGTCGCCGTCCTTGTCGGTGACCTTCACCTTCTCGTCGACGACGAGGAACCGCACGGCGGTCGGCCACACGGTCTCGCGCGTGTACGCGAGCGTCTTGTCGGAGCGCGCCCCCGCGGCGGTCGACAGGGCACAGGCGAGGAGGAGGCTAGCCAGGAGCCGGCGCATCGGCCCGATCGTCGCCGGGCGGTGCGTCCGAGGCCATTTTTTGGCGGGCGACGCGGAGATCGGCCCACGACACCCACGGCGACGCGACGCCGAGGATGCCCATGCCGACGTACCAGATGACCTGGAGCAGGTGCTGCGTGATCGCGTACGCGAGCGCCTGGGCGTGGAGCTCGCTGGTCTTCTCCATCACGCCGGGCAGGTAGAGCGACAGCCCGAGCAGCGTGAACCACTGGAACTGGCCGACGAGGCCCGGCGAGTTCGGCAGGCTGATGCCGACGCCGACGAGGCCCATCACCGCGAACCCGCCGACCAGCGAGAGCTCGAGGCCGAACGCGCGCGCGAGCACCCAGACGCCGAGGCCGTTCGCCCCCCAGTAGATGACGCTCCACACGAGGAACGCCGCGAGCTGCTTGCCGTCCTTCAGGACCGCGAAGCCGCGGATCATGTCGAGCACCTTCGCCTCGATCACGGCGGCGATGCGCGGCGCGAGCCGCGGCAGGAGCGACATCTTCATGCAGAAGCTGACCGTCTTCTCCGGCCGCCACATCGCGAACACGATGAACACGAGCGCGCCGGAGAACACGCCGAGCGCCGTGTACGCCGTCGGCATCATCCAGCCCGGCGAGTCGGGGCCCTTGACCGCGACGAACGTGCCGAACACGAGGAGCGAGATCAGGAGACCGTCGACGATGCGCTCGACGGCGACGGTGCCGAGCGCCGCGCTCGCCGAGATGCCTCGCCGGCGCAGCAGGCCCGGGCGGACGAACTCGCCGAGGCGCGCGGGCAGGGCGAGGATCATCATGAACCCGACGCTCGAGATCGCGAGCAGCGGACCGGCCGGGACCTTCACCCCGAGCGGCGCGAGCAGGTGATTCCAGCGCAGCGAGCGACAGACGTGCACGACGACCTGGAGCCCGATGTACGCGGCGAGGTACGGCGCGAACGCGCCCCACTCGAGCCGCGAGAACGCCTCGCCGAGCTCGTGGCGCTCGGTCGCGCCCGGCCACACCAGCCACAGGCAGAGCGCCAGCATGCCGAGCGACAAGAACAGGTTGATCGCGAGCTTCATGCGCTAGTCCGGAAGCTCGCCCGCGAGGATCGCGCGCGGCGCGTGATCGAAGAGCCGCACGACCGCCGCGTGGCCGAGCTTCTTGTCGATCCAGGACAAGCCCGCGGCCGCCTGCTGGAGGTCTCCGAGCTGGTGCGCGTCCGTCGCGACCGCGCAGGCGAGGCCGGTCTCGAGGAGGTGACGCGCGGCCTTGGTCTCGCGCTTGCCGTGAAACCCGCCGACCGCGCCCAGGTCGACGACGAAGGCGCAGGAGCTGCGGAGCGTCCGCGCGAGCTCGTCATCATCCCACAGCGCCTGGTAGCGCTCGGGGTGCGCCATCACCGGGACGGCGCCCGCCATGCGGAACTTGAACAGGCGATCGGCGAGCCCGACCGGCATCAGCGACGGCGAGATCTCGAACAGGAAGGCCGGCGTGTCGCGGTAGTGCGGCACGGTCCCGTCGGCGGCGCGCCGGTAGAACACATCATCCCACATGTTCTCCGCGCCGAGCCGGAGCGTGGGGTGGGTGGTCTTGCGCTGGGTCTCGAGCTGCGACAGCGTCTGCTCGATCCGATCCCAGTCGGGAAGATACTGACCTGACTTCTGGTGCGGGGTCACGCACTGCTCCGTGATCCCCAGGGCGGCCAGCCCATCGAGCATCGCAACTGCCGTGGAGCTGTCGGGAGCGCCGTCGTCCACGCCGTACAACACGTGGCTGTGGAGATCGACGAAGCCCATGGCGGAAGGGGGGTGTATCGCACGTCCTTTGTCGACACAACATCGCGTTGCCGTAGGGGATCCTGCGTGATAGAGATCAAAAGGTCCGGGTGGACACCGGCCTCGCAAGCTCGGTCAACCCCCGTACGAAGGACGTTCCATGGCCCAGTCCGAGAAGCGCGAAAATTCGGTCCTGTTCTCCCTCCGGGAGCTTCGTCAGATCGAGGAAAACCGGGTGCAGGAGGAGGAGCACGCCACGCGCACCGCCGAGGAGCAGCGCCGTGCGGCCAAGGAGGCCGCCGAGCGGGCGGCCCGCGAGGCAGAGGAAGCAAAGATCCGCGCGGAGCGCGAGGCCCAGCTCCAGATCGAGCAGGCCCGCGAGACCGCCGAGCGCGAGGCGCGCATGCGCGTCGAGTCGGCGGAAGCCGCCGAGCGCCAGCGCCAGCAGGCCGCGCTCGAGCAGCAGCGTCTCCAGCAGGAGATGGAGCTGCGGCGCGCCGAGGTCGCGAAGAAGCGCCCGACGTGGATGCTCGCCGTCACCGGCGTCGCGCTCGTCGCCGCGGTCGGCCTCGTGTTCTTCGCGATCCAGCGCATGCGCGAGTCCGAGGAGTCCAAGGAGAAGGAGAAGGCCGCGCAGATCGAGCGCGACGAGGCGGTGAAGGCCGCGGAGGAAGCGAAGGAGAAGGTCGAGCGCCTCGCCGCGGACCTCGCGGACCTCGACAAGAAGGTCGGCGCTGCGGTCGATAACGTCATCGCCGCGCAGAACGACGCCGACCGCGCCGCCGCGAAGGGCAAGCTCGAGCAGCTGCGCCGCGAGAAGGCGGAGATGGAGCAGCGCATCGCCGACGCGAAGGCGGCCGCTGCCCGCGCCGAGCGCAAGAAGGGCGTGACCATCTCGGCCGAGTGCAAGGCGAACCCGCTGGCCAAGGGCTGCATGTGACCCACCCGCGCGGGTAACACCCGACGCGTGTAGGTCCTTTGGGCTGCCGCCGAGGCAGCCCGTTTTCGTTTCGGGATCCTCGAGCGCTGCAATCGCCGTCGGAGAGCCGTGTCCGAGGAGGTATGGCAGCACCTCGGTTCGAAGGCTCTCTCATGACGTCGCTCGCGGAGCTCCGCGCGATCGAGCAGGAACGTGTCGCGGCGGAGCGCGCAGCAGTGGTGGCGGAGGCGGATGCCCGGCGACGCGCCATCGAGGAGGCCGAGGCGAAGGCGAAGGCGGAGGCCGAGGCGAAGGTCGCGGCGGAGCGCGCCGAGGCGATCCGGATCGCGAAGGAACGCGAGGATGCCGAACGTGCGGCGCGCATGCACGTCGAGGCGGCGGAGGCGGCCGAGCGCGCGCGCCTGCAGGCGGCGCTCGAGCAGGAGCGGATGGTCCAGGAGATCGAGCTGCGCCGGGCGGAGGTGGCGAAGAAGCGCCCGACCTGGATGGTCGCCGTGACGATCGGGGCCGTCCTCGCCGCGGGTGCGCTCACCTGGTTCGGCTTCGAGCGCTACCGCGAGTCGCAGCAGGCGCAGGTCGCCGAGGCCGAGGCGAAGCGCGCGAAGGCCGCGGCCGAGAAGGATGCCGAGGAGTCGAGGGCGGCCATGGAGCAGATGGAACGGGACCTCGCGGCGCTCGACAAGAAGGTCGCCGCGGGCATCGACCAGGTCGTCGCCGCGACGACCGCCGCGGAGCGTCAGGCCGCGAAGGAGAACCTCGAGCGCCTGCGCCGCGAGCAGGCGGAGCTCCAGGCGCGCCGGGATGCGGCGAAGCGGGCGGAGGATCTCCGGAAGCGCCGGGAGATCATCATCATCAGCGACGAGTGCAAGAAGAACTCCCTCGCCAAGGGCTGCATGTAGTCGGGTACCATCGGAGCCATGCACTGGCTCCGGGGGCTCGCCCTCGTGATCGTCGGCGGGCTCCTGCCCGCGTGTGACTGCAACAACAAGACCGGCGAGACGGTCGACGCCGAGGCGTGCACTCCGCCGATGGCGTGCGCTAGCGGCGAGGTCTGCCGGTTCGACACGTGCGTGCCCACGCCGACGCCGTGCTCGACGAACGCGGACTGCCCCGGCGATGGCTACTGCGTCGTCGAGCGGATGGAGTGCCTGCCCTGGGGCGTGGGCCCCGGCGGGGGAAGCGACCCGGCGTGCAAGCGCGATCCGGTGCCGGGCGTGTTCTTCCCCGGCGCGCAGTGCGAGTGGCTCGCGCCGCCCGCCGGCGACATGTTCCCGGGCCACGTCAACGTGCTGTCCACGCCGATGGTCGGTACGTTCTACAAGCAGGGCGAGTTCTCGGTCCCATCGATCGTGTTCACGTCCTACAACTTCACCGACGGCGGCGGCCAGTCGTGCATCGGCACGGATCCGACCAACTACTACGGCGTCATCCGCGTGATCGATGGCCGCAACTGCTCGCAGCAGGCGACGCTGCCCGTGCACGTGATCCCGTCGGCGTCGGTCGCGATCGCCGATCTCGGGCTCGATCCCACGCCGGAGATCATCGCCCCGCGGATGGACGGCGGCCTGGTCGCGTTCACGCTGAAGGCGACGGGCTGGGAGGTGATGTGGCAGACGCCGTCGCAGTTCGCCGACGCGCTGTGCGACTGGGCCGGCCCGAGCGTGCACGACCTCGACGACGACGGGACGCCGGAGATCCTGTTCTACGGCGTGGTGTACAGCGCGACCGGCGCGACGATCGACGAGTCGCTCGGCAACACCGTCGACTCGATCGGCACCGGCTACGTGCCGGTCGCCGCCGACGTCGACAGCGACGGCATCGTCGACCTCATCACCGGCACGCAGATCTACAACTGGGACAAGACCGCGCGGCGCTGGGTCGCGAAGTACCCGCTGCCGGGCGTCAACGGGCACACCGCGGTCGCCGACTTCGGCACGTTCCCGATGATGGCGGCCGGCGACGATCGCGCGACCAAGGACGGCGTCGCGGAGGTCGCCGTGATCTCCGGAGGCACGGCGAAGGTGTTCAACGTGCACGGCCGCCAGCTGTTCACCGCGAACCTCGTCGCGCTGGCGACCGTCAACGGCACGCCGCAGATCGGCAAGGGCGGGCCGCCGACGATCGCCGACTTCGACGGCGACGGCCGCGTCGAGTTCGCGTCGGCCGGCGCGAGCGCGTACCACGTGTTCGATCCGGACTGCCTCGGCACGCCGAGCGCGCAGTTCTGCCCGTCGATGCGCACCGACGGCATCGCGTGGCTCCAGCAGTCGCAGGACTACTCGTCCAACACCACCGGCTCGAGCGTGTTCGACTTCGACGGTGACGGCCGTGCGGAGGTCGTGTACGGCGACGAGTGCTTCACGCGCGTGTACGACGGCATCACCGGCAAGGTCCTCTACTCGCGTTACCGCACGTCGTGTACCTGGTACGAGAACCCGCTGGTCGTCGACACCGACGCGGACTTCAACGCCGAGATCGTGTCGACGTCGAACTCCAACTGCAGCGTGGTGTGCCCGCTCGTCGACAACATCTTCGACGGCGTGCAGTGCATGGACGACTCCGACTGCCCGGCGGCGGCGCCGTGCAAGCGCGAGGCAGCGAGCGATCCGCTCGGCCGCTGCCGCTGCGCGCAGGACGCGGACTGCGGCGGCGACGGCTTCGTGTGCCAGGACCCGATCGGCGGCGTCTCCGCCGCCGGCAAGGTGTGCCGCGCCTCGCACCCGGCGACCGCCGCCGCCACCGGCGTGCGCGTGCTCGCCGACACGGTCGACCGCTGGGTCAACACGCGCTCGATCTGGAACCAGCACGCCTACTCCGTCACCAACATCGACGGCACGGGCAAGGTGCCGAGGACGTCGGCGTGGCTCCAGAACTGGAAGCAGCCCGGCCTCAACAACTTCCGCCAGAACGCGCCGGGCGAGGGCGCCACCGCCGGCGCCGTCCCGGATCTGACCGTCAAGCGCGCGAAGATCAACTGCGGTCCCAGCGGCCCCGAGATCACGGCCGAGGTCTGCAACCGCGGCACCGAGCCGGTCGGTGTCGGCGTGCCGGTCGCGATCTACGCGAAGGGCCCGCCGGCCGAGCTCCGCTGCACGGCGACGACGAACGAGCGCATGTTCCCCGGTATCTGCACGACGGCCACGTGCCTGTGGACCGGCGCGACCGGCGACGGCGTGATCGTCGTCGACGACCGCGGCAACTCGACGGGCCTGAACCTCGAGTGCCGCGAGGACAACAACGCGCTCGAGATCCAGGTCAGCTGCCCCTGATCGCGGCCGCTCAGTTGCAGGCGGCGGCCGACTGCTTGACGGCGTCCGCGGCGGACTTGCACGCGGTGCCGAGCGCGGCCTTGCCCTCGGCCGGCACGCTCGCCCACGCGGCCGACGTCTGGTCGTAGGACTGCTTGAGCGCGTCGCGCGTGGCCTGGGGGAGCTTGTCGCACTTCGCGAGCGCCTCGATCGCGGCCTTGTACTCGCCGCACTCCGCGGGAAGCTCGCCGGCCTTGGCCTCGGTGGGCTTGGTCTCGTCGGGCTTGGTCTCGGTCGGCTTGGTCTCGGCCGGCTTGGTCTCGGCCGGCTTGGTCTCGGCCGGCTTGGTCTCGCCCTCGGCGGGTTTCGCACTGGCCTTGTCGGCGTCGCTGTCCCCCTTCTTGCAACCCGTCACCGCGAGAACTGTCGAGAACGCGAGCACCGAGAACAACGTCGTGAGCTTCTTCATCTGATCCCCTTGCGGACCATCGGGTCCGTCTCGAGAAGCTGATCGACGGCCGCGCACCGGGCCAACGATTCATTGTACTTTCAACGTATTGAGGGTGACGAGCATGTAAGCGCCGCGCGACGAGCGCGTTGTCGGTCGGTCACGAGTGCACCTGATGGAAGCGCGTGGCCCCTCGTCTTTACTTGGGAAGAGCTTCGTCGGTACCATGCCCAGATCCATGAGCTTGCGTGCGTATCTGTCGGGGGCGTTGGTGGCCGCCCTCGCGGTGGGATGTGTCTCCGCCAACAAACGCGCGGTCGAGTACCGCAACAAGGGCCGCGAGCGGTTCGCCGAGGGGAAGTACGACCTCGCGGTCGTTGACTATCGCCAGGCCAAGACCGAGGACAAGGCCGGCAAGATCGACGGGCTCGAGGCCGAGCGCGAGCGCGCCGCGAGCGAGCAGGTGCGGAAGCTGCTCGGCGACGCGTGGGGCAAGTTCGACCGCGGCGAGTTCCAGCAGGCGCACGCGCAGCTCGTCGCGATCAAGAACGCGAGCGAGCTGTCGAACAAGGTCACCGATCCGCAGGTGCTGCGCTCGCTCGGCGACACCGCGGCGATGGCGTGGGAGGAGGTGGAGGCGCTGAAGAAGCGCCGGTTCTACCTCCGCGCGATGCTGCTCGCCGAGTACCTGGTGAAGCCGCTACCGCCGGGGCACGCGATGCGCGCGCGGCACGACGCGCTCAAGGTGAGCGCGATCGGCTTCCACATGGCGAAGATGCGCGCGCTCAAGCAGATCGCGCCGAACGCGGCGGCGTTCCACTACCTCGTCGCGAAGCGCCTCGGCGGCGACACGGACGTCGACGGGCTCGAGCTGATCGCGGCGGTCAAGCGCGCCGCCGGCGATGCGAGCACGTACAACAGCGCCGGCAAGAGCGCGAAGGACGAGAAGGCCGAGGACAACTTCGTGCTCGGCCGCCAGCTCGGCAGTGCGTGGGCGCCCGAGGCGATCACGCACTACGGCAACGCGTACGGCATGAACGACGCGCGCTACCTCGACGAGGTGTGGAACGGCACGAAGACGCTCGAGCCGTATCCCGCCGCGGCGGTGATCACGCTGCCGGCGCCCGACGACGTGCAGGTCGCGGTCAACGTCGATCCGTCGCAGGACTCGGGACCCCGTTACAAGAGCCTCGACTTCTACTACCAGATCGGCTCGCACACCCTCGCGGAGAAGACGCTGCTCACCGGCGCCGGTGGCGCGTACCGGTTCCCGAGCAAGTCGGGCAAGATGACCTACGAGCTGTCGGGCTTCTTCGAGTCCTCGACGCTCGGCGGCGGCACCACGGGGTACGGCACGGAGCTCCTCGTCACCGCGCTCGTGAAGTCGCCGCTCGTGCTCGGCGCGGGCATCGGCTTCCTGAAGGACGAGGTGACGGAGAACGCGATCAGTGGCATGGAGCTCCGGCAGAAGAGCGTGCACGTGCCGATCGTGGCGCGCGCGGCGCTCGGCGCGGGCTACGCGGCGAGCCTCGAGGCGCGCATCAACATCCTCCAGTTCTCCGAGGACAAGAAGCCGCTCCCCGAGGAGCAACACTTCAGCCCGGTGAGCGTGCGCCTGTACGGCCCGATCCCGCTGCTCGGCGATGCGGTCCCGGCGCTGCGCGCGCTCCAGATCGAAGGGTACGCGACGTACACCAAGGACGCGCCGCAGGAGACGACGTACGGCGGGCGGCTCGTGTATCGCAGCGTGCTCGACGGCTCGTCGAGCGGCTCCGGCAAGAGCCTGTGGGACAAGATCGAGAAGTCGGCGTTCGCGATCCAGACGCTCGCGGGCCCGACGTGGGACTTCTGGTTCGACGTCTCGACGTCGCCGCTCACCGAGGGCGACAAGTCGCACGGCATGGGCACGCTGTTCCGCATCCCGAACAAGGACTCGGGCAGCATCTACGAGTTCGGCTTGCACTTCGAGTCGTCAAACCTCGGCGGCAACGTCGGCGGCTGGGGCATCGACTACATCCTGATGAAGCCGGTCAAGAAGTTCGGCGTCCTCGGGTTCGGCCTCGGCTACTCGTCGAGCTCGATCTCCGACGCGCCGGAGATGGCTCCGGTCGACTACAAGGCGCCCGAGCAGAACAGCTTCCACTCGCCGATCGTGCTGCGCATCCCGCTCGGCACGTCCGCGATCCTCGGCCTCGAGGGGCGCCTGAACTACCTCGCGCTCGGCGGTACGGGCGATCCGGCGCTGAACGAGAAGCGCCACTTCCACTACGCCGGTGGCCGGCTGTGGATCCCGCTCCCACTCCTCGGCGACGCCATCTCCGCGCTCTCGAAGTTCCACCTCGAGGGGCACATCGGTTACACGCCGGAAGGCGTGCGCGAGTTCAACTACGGTGGGATGCTGATCTGGCGCCCGATCGTCACCACCAAGATGTGACCATGACCAAGCTGCTTATCATCGCGGTGGTGCTCGCAGGCGCGAGCTGCAACAAGAGCGGCAAGGGACCGGCACCTCCGGGCTGGCCCGGCGACGCGGATCACGACGGCGTCAAGGACGCCGACGATCAGTGTGCCGACACGCTCGAGGACTGGGACGGCTACAAGGACAGCGACGGGTGCGCGGATCCGGACAACGACGGCGATGGCGTCGTCGACGTCGATGATCAGTGCCCGATGGTCAAGGCCGACAAGACCGGCACCGCCGATCCGTCGGGCTGCCCGGGCGTCGCCGAGGCGCGGAAGTTCGCGGCCAAGGGGCCCGCCGACCTCGACGCCGATCACGACGGCATCCTCGACGACGACGACCGGTGCGCGAACGAGGCGGAGGACTTCGACGGCTTCCGCGACGACGACGGCTGCCTCGACGCGGACAACGACAACGACGGCGTGCTCGACACGGCCGAGCCGGCGGGGTGCCGCGACAAGCCCGAGGATCGCCAGCCGCCGAATCCGTCGGATGGGTGTCCGGCTCCCGACACCGACGGCGACGGCATCGGCGACAACGCCGATGACTGCAAGTTCGTGAAGGGCGTCGCGAGCGCGCGCGGCTGCCCGGATCGCGATACCGACGGTGTCAAGGACAGCGAAGACCTTTGCCCCAACAAGCGGGGGATTGCCATGTACCGCGGCTGTCCCAGCGACGACGCCGACGGTGACGGCTTCAAGAACGATCGCGACCAGTGCCCGGAGGCCGCCGAGGATTTCGACGATCCGAAGTACGATACGGACGGTTGCCCGGAGTAGATCGTGGAGCCTGGCGCGCAGCTCGGGGAATACATCATCGAGGCCGAGATCGGCGGCGGAGGTATGGCGAAGGTCTACCGCGCGCGCCACGCGGTACTCGACACGCACCACGCGCTGAAGGTCCTCGACGCCGAGTACCGCCAGAACGCGGAGGCGCGCCGCCGGTTCCTCGACGAGGCGAAGATCCAGGCGAAGCACCTGACGCACCCGAACATCGTCAAGGTGACGAACATCGTCGCGACCTCGGACGCGGCGGCGCTGGTGATGGAGCTCGTCGATGGCGGCAGCCTCGAGGGCTACATCACGAAGCGGCAGAAGCCGTTCTCCGCCGACGAGCTCCTCAACATGGCGGTGCCCATCCTCGATGCGATGGCGCACGCGCACGACGCCGGCATCATCCACCGCGACATCAAGCCGGCGAACGTCCTCCTCCGGAAGCAGGAGGGCCGGCTGGTCCCCGCGATCACCGACTTCGGCATCGCGAAGCTCCAGGAGGGCGGCGCCGCGGCTCAGGGCAAGAAGCGCTCGACGCACCACGAGGCGCGGATGGGCACGCTCGGCTACATGAGCCCCGAGCAGATCCGCAAGGCGAAGGACGTCACGGTGCGGAGCGACATCTTCTCGCTCGGCGCGATGTTCTACGAGATGGCGACGGGCAAGGCGCCGTTCGACGGCGACAGCGACTACGACGTCATGGAGAACATCGTGCACGGCCGGTTCGAGCCGCCGGAGAAGCTGGCCGACCCGAAGCTGCCGCCGCACATCATCGGGGCGATCAAGCGCGCGATGGACGCCGACCCGGCGAAGCGCTGGGCCGACTGCCGCGAGTTCGCCGAGGCGCTGACCAGCGGCAAGCCGATCAAGGCCGCGGGCATCACCGCGACGAGCTTCGGCGGCAAGACCGGACCGACGCGCGTGGTCGGCGCCGCGAGCATGGCGAGCGAGGGCGGCAGCAAGAAGGCGC
This sequence comes from Myxococcales bacterium, assembly GCA_016794545.1. Lineage (GTDB taxonomy): Bacteria > Myxococcota_A > Polyangia > Haliangiales > Haliangiaceae > JABFXX01. Next base: position 3,796 of record JAEUJX010000004.1, on the reverse strand, counting down.
TGATCGTCGCGCTCGGGGTCGGCGGTGCGGCGCTCGCGGGGGTCGCGATCTTCCTCGCCACCCGGGGCGGCGACGCGCCGAAGGGCGGCAGCGGCGCCGGGTCCGGCAGCTCGGTGGTGCAGGGCGGCGGCGGCACGACCGCCGGGTCGCCGGGGTCCGGGGGCGACACGATGGTCGCGGCCGGCGGGATCGACGCGGGCGCAGGCGGCGCCGACCCGTGGACGACCCCGGCCGACGCCGCGGTCGACGCCGAGGAGATCGATGCACCGCCCCCCGTCGACGCGGCGGTGATCGACGCGCCGCCCAAGCCACCGCCTCCGCCGCCGGTGGTCTACAGCTGCAAGGGCCGGTGGAGCGGCTCGGAGATCCGGCTCTCGATCACGCGCAGCAGCGGATCCTGCGGGACGATCGCGTTCACCACGGGTCTCCAGTGCGCGGGAACCCTGTTCAACTGCACGGACGGGCGCACGTTCTCGGCCCGATACGATTGCCCGATCACCGGCATGACGCGGTCGTACTCGGGCAGCCTCTCCATGTCTTGCACGAGCCGCGAATCGAGCGTCTCGATCAGCATCGGCGGAAATTACAGCTCGAAGTCCGTACGCCGGTGATATCGTGCCGCCCGATGGCGTGGCACTGGCTCTGGCTCGCGATCGTGACCGTGATCTCCGGCGCGGGGTGTGCCACCGCGGCGAAGGAGCAGCCGGGCAACGGCACGCCCGACGCCGGTAAAGGCGACGACCCGAACCCCACGCCCGATGCGGGGCTGATCGACGCACCGATGATGGTCGCCGACGCACCGTCGGGCACGACCTGCGCGAGCGCGATGACGTGTGCGAGCGCGCAGATGCTCGGCTCGGTGTCGGGCGACAGCGGCAACACCAAGCTGATGGCCTCGGGCTACCAGTCCGCGTGGTACCGCGTGCGCGTCACCGAGGACGACAGCTCGCCGTTCGGCCTCTCGCTGCGCGCGGGGGCGAAGCTGACCTCGCCGTCCGGCGCGCAGTTCGACGTGTTCCTCTACGTGAACACCGGCAGCGACGTGGTCGAGTGCAACACCACGGTCGGCTCGGCGACCACCGCGGGCGCGACGAAGACCATCCGCGCGGAGTGGGGCGAGAGCGGAGCGTTCTCGAACGGCAGCGAGGACGGGCGCAATGCCTCGATCGAGATCCGTCCGGTGTCGGGCACGTGCGCTCCGACGCAGATGTGGCAGCTCGAGGTCGAAGGCAACTGGCTCTGACCGACCTCGCCGCGATCGGAGAGCGCCTGCGGCGCGCGGGGCTGACGGAAGGCGCGCTCCTCGCGTGGGCGGGGACGGCGCGTGTGAGCGCGCTGCCGTGGCGGCTCCGTGCGCTCGCACTGCGGCCACCCGTGCCGGCCGCCGCGGCGCTCGCGGTGTTCGTCGCTGGTGCCGAGCTGCCGGCGGAGGCGCTGCGCACGATGAAGCCGCTCGACGAGCTGGTCGCGGTCGGGCTGCTCGAGCGCACCGGCGATCGCGTGCGCGCACCGCTCGCGATCGTGCCGCTCGGTGCCGCGCTGCTCGTGTGCGACCGCCACGATGCCGCGGACGACGAGCAGCTCGTGTGCTGGCCCGACGACTCGAGCTATCACCTCGCGACGGCGATCGAGCCGGGCCGGCGCGCGCGCTGGCTCGATCTCGCCTGCGGCTCGGCGTTCGCACCGCTCGCGCGCCCCGAGCTCGCCGACGAGATCCGCGGCATCGATCTGAACCCGCGCGCGGTGCGCGTGGCGCGGCTCGGTGCCGGGCTCAGCGGGTGCCGGCACGTCACCGCCGAGGAGGCGGACATCGGTGCCGCCCACGCGCCCGCGGCGCTCGTCACGTGCAACGCGCCGATCCCGAACGATCCCGACGCGGCGATCTGGCGCCGCGCCGGGCCCGGGTTCTTCGCGCGCATGTGGCCGTCCGCGCGCGCGGCGCTCGCACCGGGCGGCGAGATCGTCGTGCACTCGACGCTCGAGGCGGTCCCGGCGGACCTCGACGGCGAGGCGATCACCGTGGTGTACACGCCGCCGGGAGAGCGCGGCTACGCTGTCACCTGGTGGCGGCCCGGCGCGGCGGGGCGGCGGATCGTCTGTCAGCGCGCGCTGACGCCCGCCCGGCCGCACCTGGACCCGCGGGACCGCGACGACGCGCTCGCCGGCCGCCTGGCGCCGCGCGACTCCGCCGCGTGATAGCGTCGACGCGCGGGAGATGCGTGCGCAGCTGCTGATCGCGTGGGTGATCGCCGTCGCGGCGTGCTCCCAGTCGCGCGCCGTCGACGTGCCGCTGCCGCCCGTCGATCCGACGCGGCTCTCGCACGAGCACCACGCGCAGGTGCCGTGCGGCGGATGTCACCGCACCGACCAGCGGCCGGGCAGCGACGACCACAAGCCCTGCGACGACGGCGCGTGCCACAAGCGGGAGTTCCTTGCGCCGCCGGGGCCGTTCTGCCAGGTCTGCCACACGAAGGTCACGCCGGCGCCGCTCGCCGCGCCGCTGAAGCCGTATCCGATCGAGGACGCGTGGCAGACGCAGCCGTCGCGGTTCTCTCACAAGAAGCACCTCGACGTCGGGCGGATGGAGGCGCGCGTCGGGTTCCACGTCGCGTGCGCGGACTGCCACGTGCGCGACGGACAGCTCGCCCGCCCGAACCACGCGACGTGCGCGCGCTGTCACGCGGCGGAGGTGGGCCTCCAGAAGGCGCCGAAGATGGACGACTGCGCGGGCTGCCACCAGGGCGGCGCGCACGAGCGCACGCGGGCGCGGCTGATCCGCGACGACCTCCACTTCGAGCACGAGCGCCACCGCAACGACCGCAAGAACCGGCTGATCCGGTGCGAGAGCTGCCACTCCCAGACGTCGCAGGCGCAGGACCACGCCGGCCACGCCGCGCCGCGCGTCGAGAGCTGCGTGACGTGCCACGACGACAGCGACCGCACGCCGGTCGAGCTCAGCATGCGGCAGTGCGAGACCTGCCACGCGGCCCGCACGAGCTCGCTGACCGCGCTTGCCCCGCGCAACCACCTGCCGGCGACGGAGCGCCCCCTCGACCACACGCTCGCGTTCCGCCGCGATCACGCCGAGGTCGCGAGCCGCGACGCGCAGCGCTGCGCGACGTGTCACACGCGGATGAGCGGGAATCCGCGCCAGACCTGCGACGAGTGTCACCAGACGATGCAGCCGAGTGATCATCGCATCACGTGGCGAGAGCTCGATCACGGCCCGGAGGCCGCGGCGAACCGCGAGCGGTGCGCGCGCTGCCACGTCGTCGAGTTCTGCACCGCGTGTCACCAGCAGCGCCCGCGCTCGCACGGCCGCGTCGGTAGCTTCCTCGGAGAGCACGGCCACGTCGCGCGCATCAACATCCGCGCGTGCGCCACCTGTCACGGCGAGCGGTTCTGTGCCGAGTGCCACCAGTCCGTACCGAGCCCGCGGGGGCGCTGGTGAGGCTCGCGCTCGCGATCGTGCTGCTCTCGGCGGCGGCGCCGCGCGGGGCCGCGGATCCCCGGCTCCAGGTCACGCACGAGCCTCCGCCGAGGAGCCTCAAGATGCGCCCGCGCGCCGTCGCGCAGACCACGACGCCCGCGCCGGCCGCGCCGGCCCGCGCGACGCCGCTGCCGGCCGCGCCTCCGCCGATGGCGCGCGCCGACGCGGCGCTCGAGCAGACCGCGGCGATCCGCGACCTGCGCGATCAGGTGTCGTTCGAGATCAACATCGGCTACCAGGTCGAGTCCGCCAACCCCAGCGGCAAGAGCACGCTCGACGCGCCGCCGCCGGTCGAGGGCCAGGACT
>JAEUJX010000656.1 GCA_016794545.1 Myxococcales bacterium | reverse complement strand
GCACTGCCAGGCGCGCGAGTGGATCGTCGTGCGCCAGTACAACGGCCCGATCAAGCTCGAGACCCTCGGCACCGGCGGAACCTTCATGGCGTGCGAGTAAGCGCTTCGCCGTGTCAGCGCGGTAGTGCGGCGAGCCAGCCGAGGATCGCCTCGCGATCGACCCACGTGCCGGCCGTTGCCGCGGTCTGGCCCGCGCTGACGTACACCGACTTCGGGCACCGGGTCGGGGGAACGAACGTGCGGGCGCCGAGCTCCTTGCCCGTGCGCAGCTCGTAGGCCTTGACGTTGGCCCCCCACGAACGGGCCAGCGCGACGCCGCGACCGTTCCCGTAGGTCCCGCAGCGGATCTGCTTGCCTTCGATGCTGGTCGACAGCGCGACGAGCCCGACGTCGCCGAGGTGAGCCGCGTCGCCGACGAGCTGGAGCTCGGGATCGGTCGGGCCGTCCGGGTTGTGGATCCACAGGATCGCCTTGCCGTGGCCCGGAGTCGCCACCGCGACCGGCCCCGAGCGGACCTCGCGAACCAGCCGGGCGAGTGCACCGCCGAAGACGGTGCCCGAGACCCTGACCTCGCCCTCGACGGCCTCGTCGCCGCGATGGATGCGGATCGGGACCCCGACGAGCTCGCGGAAGTCGCGCTGCTTGCCGGCCGCGGCCCCGAGAGCGACGGCGGTGACGAGCTCGCGATCGTCGAGCGGGATGACCTTCTTGGCATCGCCGAGCGGGTGCCGGCGGCCCAGCAGCTCGAGCGTCAGCCCCGCTTGCCCCGCCACCTCGACGCCGACCATCGCGGCATACCTGATCGTGCAGCGCCCGATCTGGGGCGGACACATCATCCCATCGACGCCCGACCGGAACTGCAGGGGGAGCGTCGTCTCGAACACCACGAGCTGTTCGGGCGAGGGCAGCTTCCCGCGTACGGAGAGGAACTCCTCGTGCGTGCCGAGGAACAGCCCGAACCGCACCTTGCCGGTGCCGTTCAGAACCGCCCAGGCGCGGCCCGCGGCGTCGAACGTGAGCCACGACGCGGAGGTCTTGCGCGTGAAGGGGATCTCCGGGACCAGCAGCACCTTGCTGCCGGGCGGTCCGGACAGCTCCGCCCCCAGGTAGGGAGACGATGGGTTGCGACCGGAGCGGAGCAGCTTGTACGGGCCGGGATCGCGGACCTCCCACACGGCGGGGCGATCGATGGCGGGTGGTGCCTCCCCGCCGCCATCGGATTCCTTGCCCCCACACGCGAGGACGAGCGCCGCGACCACCGCGGTGAGCATCACGTGGGGGGACACCGGGGAGCGTGCGTGCATCGGGGCGCGCCACGCTACGCCGCGCGTGCACGGCGCGGCCTGAAATCTGGCGGCGCGGCCTGAAATCGCGTGGCGTCACCGATCGCGCTGGCGCCCGGCGCGAGGTCGCGCACGGCCGCAGCCGGCCCGGCTCACGTGAAGATGATCTGCGCGCCGTCGGCGAGGTCGTAGAAGTCGCCCGCGGTGATGACCTCCTTGACCTGCGGCAGGAGATCCTCGGGCTTGCGCTTGAACATCTGCATCGCGAGCTCGCACGCGTACAGCTCGGCGCCGGCGTCGGCGAGGATCTCGATCATCTCGCGTGCCGAGGGGAGGGAGAGCTCCTCCATGCTCTTCTTCATCCGGTGCGCGGCGAACGCCTCCATGCCGGGGAGACCCGCCAGCATCGTCGGCATCGGGCTGGCGGGGTTACCGGCCATGTTGACGTGGAGGTGATCGACCTTCTTCTCGGTGATCACGTCGAGGCCCCAGAACGTGAAGAAGATGAACGCCTCGATCCCCGACTGGCGCGCTGCGTTCGCGAGGATCAGGGCAGGGTATGCCTCGTCGAGGCCGGCCTTCGAGCAGATGATGGCGACCTTGCGATCGGTGGATTGGGTCATGACAACAGGCTCCTTCCTAGAGACAACCCGCAGGCTTCGGTAGCCCGGCGATCTTGGCGATGGTGCGGCCCGGCGCCTTGGGGAACAGGGCGTAGAGGTCCTTGGTGGTGACGTTGGCGATCTGGGTCAGGCGGCGGATGTTCGGCGAGACCGCGGTCGTCTCGTAGTCCGCGCGTGCGGCCTCGAGCACGGCCCAGTGCGCGTCGGTCAGGGTGACGCCCTGCATCTGCGCGAGCGTCTCGCCCAGCCGGCGCGTCCACGCGGTCGCGTCGACGAGGTGACCGTCGGCGGTGTACGCGATGCCGTCGATCACGGCGGCCGAGGGCTGCGGTCCCGCCGGCACGGCGCAGCTCGCCTGCGCCGCCGGTGCGGGCCTGGGCGCCGCCGGCGTCCCCGCCGTCAGTCGCTTGCGCTCGATGCCGAGGGGCTTCTTCTGCTTGCGCGAGCCGAGCGCGAGCTGGAGCTTGGCCTTCTTGTCCTCGAGCTGCTTCGACTTCTCGGCGACCGCGTTGGCACCGTGGCCGATCCGCCGCAGCACTTCGATCATGATCGCCATGCCCTTCTGGACATCGTCGTCGCGCGTCGCGCGGACCATGCCGAACATGCCGAGCGGCTTGACGGCGGCGGCGTCGTCCATGACGGAGCTCGCGTCGGCTGCGACCGCGAGCACCGCGGGTTGCGTCATCGCACGCACGGCCTGGAGGATCTGGACGACGGCGTCGCCGAGCTCGTGAACGTCCTGCGGTGAGAAGCCCTCGATGACCTTCTTCGCGACCTCGACGAGCTCCTTGCCGAACGCGAAGTACCCTTGCTGGTCGAGCTGGTCGAGCTTCTCGGTCGCGGTCCCGAGTGCGAGCTTCGCGATCGGGGTCAGCTCGGCGATCAGCTCCTCCTGCTTGCGCTGCCGCTCGGTGAGGTACGCCAGCTGCTCGAGCACGGTGTCGAGCCGCTCGGTGATGGTGGTGAATTCCTTGTTCATGGTGCTCTCCATCAGACGGCGCGCTTGCCGGCCATCAGCATCCGGTGGTCGAGGGGCAGCTCCTTGCCCGCGAGGAGCACGTTCCAGTAGATCCACTTGAACGCGAGCTTGCCCCAGTGGTTGATCGCCGTCTCCTCGAGCAGAGTGAACGGTCCGAGACCCGGTAGCGGGAACTTCCCGGGCAGCGGCTGGGTGTCGTAGTTGAAGTCGATCAGCATCGCCTTGCCGTGCCCGGTCTCGATGAAGCAGTTCGCGTGACCATCGAACCTCGCCGGCAGCGGCCGGTCGTCGATCGCGGCGATCAGGTTCTCGGTCAGCACGTCGGCCTGGAAGTGCGCGACCGCGCCCGCCTTCGACGACGGCAGGTCGGTCGCGTCGCCGAGCACGAACGTGTTGGGGAGGCGAGTCGCGGTGAGGGTGTGCTTGTCGGTCGGGATCCAGCCACCGGCGTCGCCGAGCCCGGACTTCGTGATCACCTCCGCGCCGTTGTGGACGGGGACCGAGACCAGGAGGTCGTACTCGAGCTCGCGCCCGTCGTACGCGGAGATCCGCCGCGCGCGGCCGTCGACCGCGGCGACGTTGAAGTCGCCTGCGACCTGGATGTTGCGGTTCCCGAACATGTTGCCGAGCACGCTGGAGCACACCGGTTTGGTGAACGGCCCCTCGAGTGGGGTCGCGTAGACGATCTCGACCTTGTCGCGGAGACCTCGCTGCGTGAAGTACGCGTCCGCGAGAAACGCCAGCTCGAGCGGCGCGACCGGACACTTGATCGGCATCTCGGCGATGTTGATGATGATGCGCCCGCCGGTGAACGTCTCGAACGCGCGGCGCAGCGCGCGCGCACCCTCGAGCGTGTAGAAGTCGTGCGCGCTCGTCCGCCAACCTTCGCCGGTCAGCCCCGGCGTCAGCTCCGGTACCACGCGGCTGCCCGTGGCGAGGATCAAGAAGTCGTAGCCGACCGACTCGCCGTTCCCGAGCACGACGCGGCGGGTGTCGGGCTCCACGCGCTCGATCGGGGTCAGCCGCAGATCGACGCGCGGGTCGACGGTCCGCGTCCGCGACCGCGTGAGCTCGTCGTCGCGATACATGCCGAACGGCAGGAACAGCAGCCCGGGCTGGTAGAGGTGGACGTCGTCGCGGTCGAGCAGGATCAGCTGCCACTCGTCCTCCGGCAGAAGGCGCACGAGACGATTGGCCATCGCCGTGCCGGCGGTGCCCGCCCCCAGGATCACGATGCGTTTCATACCCGCCGGATTTGCACGCCCCGGGCCGGCCCCAGACGCGTTATCCCCGCGATCTCTGGTCGTCCGCTCACCGATTCGCGCAGGACCTGCGCCCCACGCCAGAACCGGCGTGCCTGCTTGCGCGTCCAAGCACGCCCTCGTCCCGATGATCAGGCGCTCGAGCCGACCCGGGCGAACCCATGGGCGTCACCACCGCAGCGCCGACGGACCTTCGCCGGCGCCGCGGCGAGCGCGCGGTCGCGCGCGGCGAGCGCGGGCGCGGCGTTCCACAGCGCGAGCAGCGGCGCGTCGAGGAGGTTGCCGAGGGGGGCGCCGGCGTAGTCCACGAGGTGGACCACGCCATCGGGATCGATCGCGGCCTGCTCCCACGCCGCGCGGCACGGCCGGAACGTCGCGCGGTTCGCGAAGTCGTCGGCGGCGCGGAACGCCACCGACGCCGGATCGCCGCTGCACGCGCACAGGGAGGGCGGGGCGAGGTGATCGACGAGGACGAGCCCGCTCCCCGCGAGCGTGTCGCGCAGCGCCGCCATCGCCGCGGCGATCTCGGGCGCGTCCGGGGCGAGCAGATCCTGGCGCGCGAACGGCGTGGCCGGGTAGGTCTCCTCGATCTTGAGCCAGTCCACGCCGAGCTCGCGGCAGAGCCGGCCGAGCGCGGGCAGCTCGGTGACGTTGGACGCGCCCACGACGGTCGAGATCCCGAGCCGCAGATCGACGCCCCGGCGCGCGCGCAGGCGGACCGCCGCGGCGATGTGGGAGACCACCGTGTCGAACCGGCCGAGCACGCGGATCCGATCGTTGGTCGCGGCGGTGGCGCCGTCGAGCGAGATCATGATCGAGGTGACGCCGAGCTCGACGAGCGCCGCGACGCGCTCCTCGTCGAGCAGCGTGCCGTTGGAGACCAGGTGGACGTCGGCGCGCCCGGGGCGGCGGTGGCGCGCGCGGGCGATCCGCCGCAGCACGTCGGGGAACACCGGCGACGCCAGCGACTCGCCGCCGTGCGTGAACGCGACGTAGTCCGCGTGCGCGAACGCCTCGTCGAGCGCGTCGAGCAGCCACGGTTGCACGGTGCGCGCGCGCCCGGAGCGGGTCCGCGCGGGCGCGTCGGTGATGCAGTGCGCGCAGCGCAGGTTGCAGGCCTCGGTGACGGTGAGGTAGAGGCGCGCCGGGTACGCGGGACTCTCGACGTGGCCGGCGACGAACGCCTCGGCGGCGAGCGCGGCGTTGCGGGCGCGGAGCGCGGTCTCCTCGGCCGCCGCGGCGGCGCGGCGATCGATCACGGCGGCCGAGCGCGGGCCGAGGCGCACGCGCGGGGGCGCGCCGTCGATCACCGCCGCCTCGCCGCACGCGAGGAGCACGCGCGCGGGTCCGGGGGCGAGCTCGAGCTCGGTCGGAGCGGCGCCGCGATGGACGACCAGATCGATCGCCTGGTCGCGCCGGTACCGGCGGATCAACACGGCGTCGTCATCGAGCGCGCGCACCAGCTCGTCTCCGCGCCGGAGCAGCTCGTGATCGCGCCGCAGCGCGAGCGCGGCACGGACGACGTCGAGCGTCGGGAGATCCCACGCGCTCTCGCTCCACGGCATCGGCTGGCGATCGGGCCACGAGTCCTCGAACTCGCGGGCCGCGGCCGAAGGGTCCGCCGCGAGGCCGACCTCGTCACCGTAGTAGAGCAGCGGGACGCGCGCGCCGAGCGCGGTCGCGAGGAGCCCGAGCCGCGCGAGCGCCGGATCGCCGGTCGCCGTGCGGATCCGCGGCTGATCGTGCGTGCCGGTGAAGCCGAGCGCGTGCGCGCCCGCGGCGCCGCGGCGGCGCTGGTTCGCGGCGACCTCCTCGAGCCGCGCCGCGGGCGCCGTGCCCGCGAGCCAGCCGATCAGCGCCTCGCGGTGTGCGAAGTCGGTGGCGGCGTCGATCGCGGCGGGCGCGAACCGGTCGAGGGCCGCCGGCACCACCTCGCCGAACACGATCACGTCGGCGCGCACCGCGCGCACGGCCGCGCGCACGCGGTCGAGCAGGGCGATCGGCAGATCGGCGGCGGCGTCGACGCGCAGGCCATCGGCGCCGCGCCGCGCCCACCCGGTGAACCAGCGGACGATCTCGTCGTGGACCTCGGGCTCGTCGAGCGCGAGCATCGGCTCCTCCCACTGACCCTTCTGATAGT
>JAEUJX010000644.1 GCA_016794545.1 Myxococcales bacterium | reverse complement strand
TGTCCTTCGACGACCATCGCGTCGCGCGTCACCTCGTGGCGACGCGGGCGAAAGGCCGAGGAGCGCGGGGCTGCTATCGCGGACATGCGTCCGGGATGCTAGATCAATTCCCGCTCGGCGTCAGGGAGAACGACGTGGTGCTGCGCCGTCGCGCTCGCACCGTTCCGGCTCGCGGCACCGCGCGGAGTCACCTTCATCGCACTGGTGGCGAGGGCGCCGACGATCTGCAAGCGCGCGGCGTGCCTGCGCGAAACCGGCCGGATCTGCGCGTGTCCCGCTGCTACGATGAGGGGGCCCATGGCGGAGAGCAGCCCACTCGCGCACAGCCCGACGCTCAAGTCGGCGCCGGATCGCGACGTGCCGGCCGCGGAGCGCCTCGAGCCGGGTGCGCAGGTCGGCGAGTACGTCGTCGAGCGCTTCCTCGGCGCCGGGGCGATGGGCGAGGTGTACGCGGGCGCGCAGCCCGTGATCGGGAAGAAGGTCGCGATCAAGGTCCTGAAGCCGGAGGTCGCGGCGAGCAAGGACGGCGCGGAGCGGTTCAAGCGCGAAGCGCGCGCGGTGAACCAGATCGATCACCCGAACGTGATCGACATCTTCTCGCTCGGCCGGCTGGACGATGGGCGGCTCTACCTCGTGATGGATCTCGTCGAGGGCAAGAGCCTGCGCAAGCTACTCGCCGACGGACCGCTCGATGTCGAGCGCGCGCTCGACATCCTCGACCAGATCGCGAGCGCACTCGACGCGGCGCACGCGCGCGGCGTGGTGCACCGCGACCTCAAGCCGGACAACGTCATGGTCGCCGACACCGGCAAGGCCTACGTGCTCGACTTCGGGCTCGCGAAGCTGTTGTCGCCCGACGACAGCGTGCCGCCGGCGTCGATGCTGACGGGGCAGGGGACGTGGCTCGGAACGCCCGGCTACATGGCTCCCGAGCAGTGGAGCGCGGACGGCGCGGGGCCCGCGTCGGACCGTTACTCGTTCGGCGTGATGGCCTTCGAGCTGCTGAGCGGCGCACTGCCATTCTCGGCGCCGACGCTGCCGCAGATGATGGAGCAGCACTTCCGCGCGAAGGTCCCGGCGCTGTCCAGCAAGGGCACGCTGAAGACCGCCGCGTACGATCCGATCGTCGCCCGCGCGATGGCGAAGGATCCGCTGGCCCGGTTCCCGACGGGCCAGGCGATGGTCGACGAGCTGCGCGCGGCGAGCGGCCAGCGCCGCGGCACGCCCACGGCCGTCGACCGCGGCGGCAGCGGCAAGCGCTGGGTGCCGGCGGTGATCGGCACCGGCGTCCTCGGCCTGTCGGTAGCCGCGGTGCTCGTCGTGCGCGGCGACCGTAGCGGGTCGAGCACGGGCAGCGATCGGCCGGCCGTCAACCCCGGCGGGACGGTGCGCATCGCGATCGCGTCGCAGCCGCCGGAGGCCGAGGTGTACCAGGACGGCGAGCTGGTCCGGCGCACCCCGACCCAGCTCCAGGTCCCGCCCGGCGCGCAGGTGGACCTCGAGCTGCGCAAGCCGGGCTACGCGGCGGCGAAGCACACGGTCGTCGCGCCGGCCGAGGACACCGCGCTGCCGGTGTTCGCGCTCGCCCCGATCAACGGCTTCGAAGGGGTGTGGAAGCTCCCGTCGAAGGAGCTGCGCGCGTTCAAGCGCAGCGGCGAGAAGGTCGAGGTCTCGAAGCTCGGCGCCGTCGACGGCCCGCGGCAGTTCTTCCGGCACTACGAGCTGCTGCCCGCGGAGGGTGGTGTCGCGTTCGGGACGACCGAGGACGTCGTCGATCAGCGCGCACCGTACGATCCGGCGTGTCACATCCCGCACAAGGTCGAGTATCAGTACGACCCGCAGACCGACGGGCTCGTCGTGCGGCGCGAGCGCGTGTCGGTGGACTTCAAGGACGGGCACTGCGTGATCGTCGCGAGCGAGCTCGGCACCGCGGAGCCGCTCGTGCGCGTCGATCGCGGCGTCACCGACGCGCGCGAGACGCTCGCCCCGGTCGGCAAGCCGACGTTCGGCGCGCAGGACTCGATGGACAACGTGCTCGACCAGGGCCAGAAGGACGCGACCGCGAAGGACGTGAAGGAGCCGCCGGTCGACGACAAGCGCCTCGACGAGATCCAGAAGAAGCTCGAAACGACTCCCAAGACCGCGCCACCGCCGAGCAAGCAGGCGCTCCCCAAGCCGATCGAGCCGAAGCAAGCCCCGACGAAGAAGCCGGTGAAGCAGAAGGCTCCGCCGCCGGGCAAGCTGGGCGGTGAGAGCGCGTCGGCCCCGCAGAACGACCCCGGCGATGCGGTGGGGAACGACGCCAAGAACGCTTCACAAAAGTTCGTGCCGCCGCCACCGCAGCCGCAGGCGCCGCAAAACGCGGCAGCGCCGGTCAACGCCCCCGCTAACGTGTCGAAACCGCGGGGCGATTCGCAGGTCGCGCCGCAGCAGGCGCAGTTCCCTCCCGAGCAGAAGAAGTAGTCACGCGGGGGCAAGGCGACCCGGCCGATCGCGGGATGGCGCCGGCCCGAGGAACTGGTTACGATCGTCGCGAGTGGGACCCGAGGAAGCCCGAGCGCGCGACGCGTTGCTCGACATGCAGGAGCGGCTGAGCCGCGACCCGTACGCCGCGCTGGGGCTGATCCCGAGCGCGACGCCGGCCGACATTCGCAACGCGTTCCTCGCGCGCACGAAGCAGTTCCACCCGGCCCGGTTCGCGCGGATGTCGCCGGACATCCAGCGCCTCGCGAACGAGGTGTTCCTCCAGCTGCGCGCGGCGCACGACACGCTCGCGCGGCCGACGACGGTGCCGCGCACGTTGACGCCGGGGCCGCTCAAGCCGCCGCCGCCGGGGATGCCGCGCCCCTCGGGCACCGGTGCCAATCCGACGGTCCGGCCTGCGACTGGGAGCACCCCGCTCGCGTCGTCGTCGTCCTCGATGCCCGCGGCGGGTGGTCCGCGCCCGCCGACGTCGCCGACGTCGCCGTACGCTGCGCCGCGCCCGGGCTCGAGCTCCGCCGCGCCGGCGCGTCCGGGCTCGTCGCCGGGACAGCCGTATGGCGGCGGCCCGACACAGCCGTACCGCGGCCAGCCGACCGACAGCTCGGCGACTCAACCGCTGCGCACGCAAAGCGACGATCACGCGGTGACCCAGCCGCTGCGCACGGGCGCTCACGCGACGACCCAGCCGATCCGGACCGATGGCCGCACGCCGGCGCCCCAGGTGACGCGGCCCGGGACGATTCCCGGAGCGCCGGCGAGGCCCGCGGGCGTCCCGTCCTCGCCGCCGCCCACCGCGGGTGTGCCGAGACGTCCGGGATCGTCGCCGTCCGCGCCATCGGGGCCGCTTCCCACGCTGGGCGGCGCCGCGAGGCCCGCGCAACCGGTCGACCGCGAGCTCGCGCCGATCCTCGAGCTGATCGCGCAGCAGCAGCTCGCCGCAGCGCGCGTCGCACTCGAGACGCTGTGCACGCGCCAGCCACAGAATACCAAGTACCGTGCTCTGCTGTGCTTCACGCGGGGCCGCGAGGCACAGCTCGCCCAGCGGATCGACGAGGCCCGCGTCGAGCTCCAGGACGCGTTGCAGCTCGATCCAGATCTTCAACTCGCCAAGACCGCGCTCGGCGAGCTATTCACTCGGCGAAGATAGGTATACTCGCTGACGAGCGATGGGACGTGTCATCGGGATCGATCTCGGCACCACGAACTCGTGCGTCGCCGTGCTCGAAGGGGGTGAGGCGACGGTCATCCACAACCAGGAGGGCGGGCGCACGACGCCCTCGATGGTGTCGTGGAACGCGGACGGGGATGTGGTGGTCGGCGCCGCGAGCAAGCGGCAGATGGTGACGAACCCGCAGCGCACGGTGTTCGGCGTGAAGCGGCTGATCGGTCGCAAGCTCTCCGATCGCGACATCCAGCACATCATCGGGCGGCTGCCGTACTCGGTGGTCGCGGCGAAGAACGGCGACGCGTGGATCGACATCGCGGGAACGCCGCGCTCGCCGCAGGAGATCTCGGCGCACGTGCTCGCCAAGATGAAGCGCGTCGCGGAGGACTACATCGGCGACACCGTGACCGAGGCGGTCGTCACCGTCCCCGCGTACTTCGACGACGTGCAGCGGCAGGCGACCAAGGACGCCGGCGCGATCGCGGGGCTCACCGTGCGCGCGATCCTGAACGAGCCGACGGCGGCCGCGCTCGCGTACGGCGTGCACCACCAGCACAACCAGCGCCTCGCCGTGTTCGACCTCGGAGGCGGCACGTTCGACATCTCGATCCTCGCGATCGAGAACGGCGTGTTCGAGGTGCTCGCGACGTACGGCGACACCGCGCTCGGCGGCGACGACTTCGACCGGATGATCATCGACCTGCTCGCCGAGGGCTTCCTCGCCGAGAACGGGATCGATCTACGCGGCGACTCGGTGGCGCTGCAGCGCCTGAAAGAGGCGGCGGAGCGCGCGAAGATCGAGCTGTCGAGCGCGATGACGACCGACGTGAACCTGCCGTTCATCGCGGCGGGGCCGCAGGGCCCGATCCACCTGATGCGCGAGATCGATCGCGGGCAGCTCGAACGTGCGTGCAAGTCGCTACTCGATCGGCTCGAGGCGCCGTGCCAGAAGGCGCTCCAGGACGCACACTGCACGCCGGCCGACATCGATCAGGTGCTGCTGGTCGGCGGCATGACGCGCATGCCCGCGGTGCAGGAGCGCGCGGTCGGCATCTTCGGCAAGCCCGCCAGCAAGGGCGTCAACCCCGACGAGATCGTCGCGATGGGCGCCGCCGTGCACTCGGGCATCATGGGCGGCGAGTTGCAGGAGGTCGTGCTGCTCGACGTGACGCCGCACAACATGGG
>JAEUJX010000607.1 GCA_016794545.1 Myxococcales bacterium | reverse complement strand
AGCGGACGTGCAGCTGATCGTCGTCGCCGAGCAGCTCGAGCGGCGGCGGCGGTACGCGCGCCTGGTCGGCGAGGATCTGGCGTACGACGAGGTCGAAGTCGGCCAGGCCCGACGTCGTCACGCCGATCACGGTCAGCTTGCCCGTTCGATCGATCGCGAGGTCGGCGTGCGCCACGAGCGTGGCGGTGTTGAGCGCGTGGTCCGGCGCGAGGCGGACGCGGCAGTCCTCGAGAAACTGACCCCACGGCGGCTGGAGCTGCGCGGCCACCGAGGTCAGGTACGCCGCCCCGCGGACACGCCCGTCGATCGCGATCGGCGGCGGCAGCTGCGGCGGGCGCGGCTTCGCCGGCGCCGGTGCACGCCCTCCGCCGCTACAGGCGGCGAGGAACGCGGCGAGCAGCACCAGCCGGCTCACCGGCGAAGGATGTCACATCGCGTCGATGCCGGCATCGATCATCGGCGGTGCCGGCACGTCGTACGAGAACGTGGGGTTGAACACGCCCGCGCCGACGAACGTATCGAAGGACTTCCGGAACACCTCGACCGGCGGCGTGGACCCGTCGTAACCGACGACGAGCATCGTCGCCGGCCCCCACGGCAGCCCCATGACGTTCATCGGGAACTGGGAGGTCAGCGGCACGCACGGCTTGGTCTCCGTGCCGTCGAGCTTCTGGTAGACCGTGTTGTCGATACTCGCGCTCTCGGTGCGGACCACGCCGCCCGCGGTGAGCGTCAGCGTCTGGCTGACGACCGGCGGCGTCGCCATCGCGCACGACTGGCCGCCCCACTTGAGGCGCCACAGCAGCTGCCCCGTGTACGCCTTCGACCACGCCGGATGGTTGATGTCGACGGTGGTGTCGAGCGTGGTGTTGTTGACGGCCGCCATGACCATCGCCGACGCCGGCGCCGTGACGAGGGAGCCCCCGTCGGCGTCGAGCGGCGTGACCTTCGCGGCGTATGTGCCGGCGGGCAGGCCGAGGAACGTCGCCTGCCCCTCGCTGCAGACCTTCTCGACCATGTCGGTCGGCGTCCCGGCACCGTCGAACAGCTCGACGCGCACCATCACGACGCCGAGGTCGGAGCACGCGTCGCTGTCGAAGCCGAGCATCGGGAAGTGGTTGAACCGCCACTTCACGATCGTGCTGCCCGGCAGATCGCAGCTGCCCGTCGGGCACGGGTTCGTGCCGTCGTCTCCACACGACACCGCGAGCCCGCCTGCGACGAGCGCGCCGAGCGCGAGAGGAGCGACGGCCCTCACGCCTTGACCTCGCCGCGGACGTGGAGGCCGAGGTGGCGGCGCACCGTGAAGTACTGCTCGCTCACCGAGTAGGCCAGGAGGTCGCGCAGGCGGTCCTTGACCGACAGGTTCGACATCGCCGCGCCCTCGGTCGCGATCGCCCGCGCCGCCGTCTCGAGATCGTTCGCGACGATCAGGCCGACCCGGTTCGCCGTGAGGTCCGTCGCCGTGCGCCAGCTCGAGATGAGGCCGTTGCCGAGCCGGTTCGACAGCTTGCTCGACAGCTCGCCCACCTGCTCGAGGAGCGGGCCGGGGACCTGCGCCTTCAGCTGGCCGGCGAGCTTGCGCGCCTCGTCGGACGTGGTGTCGATGAAGTTCGACCCGTCGTGCGCCTTCACGCGCGCGCCGCTCGCGAGCACCGACGCGGCGAAGGCCGCCTCGAGCTTGGGCAGCGTGCCGAGCGCGAGCGTCACGAACCGCTCGGGGCGGAGGTACGCCATGCGCTTGCCGACCTCGAACGCGAGCTCGCGCTCGTCGTTCTTGCCGATCTGCGGCGCACCGACGAGCAGCGACGGCACGAGCCGCTGGCGCTCGGCGCCGAGGCCGACCGTGTTCGCGACGCGCAGGCCGTCACCCTGCTCCTGGAGCCACACCATCGGCGCCGGGTCGATCGCGAGCACGCCCGCGACGTACTTCACGATCCGGCTGACCGTGCGGCCGTCGCGGTCGAGGTCCGCCCGCGCGTCCGGCGACAGACCGAACGCGGTGACCGGCTGCGCCGTGCCCGCCGCGAGCGCGCCCAGCGTCGAGCTGAAGATCGCACCGACGTGACGATCCTCCTTCGGGTGGATGATCGCCTTCTGCCACAGCTCCTCGGTGAGGCGCCGCGGCGCGGGCGTGAACTGCGACGGGCGCAGGCGGAGGTACAGGCCCTTCTCCTCGTCGCTCGCCGCGCCGAGGAACACCAGCGCCTGCGCGACGCAGAACGCCTTGTCGAGCTCGTGCTCGGCCCGGTAGAGGCTCGCGAGCGCCTTGTAGAGCTCGACGCGATCCGGGGCGTGACCGAGCAGGTACTGCAGCTCGTTGATCGCCTCGTCGCGGCGTGCCTCGCCGGCCTCGAGGTCGAGGTCCGCGAGCT
>JAEUJX010000602.1 GCA_016794545.1 Myxococcales bacterium | reverse complement strand
CGCTCGCGGAGCTGCTCGCGCACCTCGGCAGCGTCTACGCGCGGACGGTCGGCCTCGAGTTCATGCACATCTCCTCGATGACGCGCCGCTCGTGGCTCGCCGAGCACATGGAGACCAAGCTCAACGCGCCGCTCGAGCGCGCGGTGCGCACGCGCATCCTCGAGTCGCTGATCAACGCGGAGCAGTTCGAGCGGTTCTGTCACACGAAGTATCCCGGCACGAAGCGGTTCTCGCTCGAGGGCAGCGAGTCGCTGATCCCGGCGCTCGACCTGGTGCTCACGCACGGCGCGCGGCTCGGCGCGATCGAGGCCGTGCTCGGCATGGCTCACCGCGGTCGCCTGACGACGATCGAGCAGATCCTGAACCGTCCGGCGCGCGACCTGTTCGGCCACTTCGAGGACGCCGAGCCCGAGAAGGCGATGGGCGGCGGCGACGTGAAGTACCACCTCGGCTACTCGACGGATCGCCACGACGCATACGGCCACACGATGCACGTGTCGCTCGCGTTCAACCCGAGCCACCTCGAGGCCGTCGATCCCGTCGTCGTCGGCCGAGTGCGCGCGAAGCAGACGCGCCACGGCGATGTCGAGCACCGCCACGTGATGGGCGTGCTCGTCCACGGCGATGCGGCGTTCGCGGGGCAGGGGCTCGTCGCGGAGACGCTGCAGCTCTCGAGCCTGCCGGGCTACCGGACCGGCGGCACCGTGCACCTGATCGTCAACAACCAGGTCGGCTTCACGGCGTCGCCGGCGGAGCAGCGCTCGACGCCGTACTGCACCGACATCGCGAAGATGCTCGAGTGCCCGATCTGGCACGTCAACGGCGAGGACCTCGATGCGCTGGCGCGCGTCGTCGAGATGGCGTGCGAGTACCGCGCGCAGTTCGCCTCGGACGTCGTGATCGACATGTACTGCTACCGCAAGTACGGTCACAACGAGAACGACGAGCCGGGCTTCACGCAGCCGCTCATGTACGAGGTGATCAAGCGCAAGCAGTCGCCCGTCGAGGTCTACGCGGCGGAGCTGATCGGCGAGGGCGTCGTCACCCCCGACGACGTGCAGGCGATGACGAAGCGGCGCATCGCCGCGCTCGACGTCGAGCTCGAGGCCGCGAAGGCGCTGAACAAGCGGCCCGAGGGCCCGTCGATGACCGCGATGTGGCACGGGTACCGCGGCGGCCAGACCGATCAGCCGATCGCGGCCGACACGCGGGTCAAGCGCGAGGTGCTCGAGCACATCGCGAGCTCGATGACCGAGGTGCCGACGGGCTTCACGCCGCACCCGAAGATCGAGCGTCTGCTGGAGCAGCGCGCGCAGATGGGCAGGGGCGAGCGCCCGCTCGACTGGGGCATGGCCGAGCTGCTCGCGTACGGCTCGCTGCTCTATCAGGGCATGCACGTGCGCCTCTCCGGTCAGGACTGCTCGCGCGGCACGTTCAGTCACCGCCACGCGATCATCACGGACATCAAGACCGGCCGCGAGCACATGGTGCTGGGCGGGCTGCACCCCGATCAGGGCCAGTGCCGGATCTACGACTCGCTGCTCTCCGAGGCCGGCGTCATGGGCTTCGAGTTCGGCTTCTCGCTGGACTATCCCGACGCGCTCGTCATGTGGGAGGCGCAGTTCGGTGACTTCGCGAACGGCGCGCAGGTGATGATCGATCAGTTCATCACGTCATCCGAGGACAAGTGGAAGCGGCTCTCCGGGCTCGTGCTGCTGCTCCCGCACGGGTACGAGGGGCAGGGGCCCGAGCACTCGAGCGCCCGCCTCGAGCGCTACCTGGAGGCGTGCGCGGAGCACAACATCCAGGTCGCGCAGCCGACCACCCCGGCGCAGATGTTCCACCTGCTCCGCGAGCAGCAGCTGCGCCCGATGCGCAAGCCGCTGATCGTGATGACGCCGAAGTCGCTGCTGCGCCTGCCCGCCGCGACCTCGCCGCTCGAGGAGCTCGCGACCGGAAAGTTCCACCGCGTGCTCGGTGACCACACGGCGGACCCGGCCAAGGTCACGCGCATCCTGGCGTGCACCGGCAAGATCTATTACGAGCTGGTCGAAGAGCGCGCCAAGAAGGGCGCCGACCACGTCGCGATCGTGCGGATCGAGAAGCTGTACCCGTGGTGGCCGCACCTCGTGGCCGCCGAGACCACCGAGAAGTACCCCGGCGCCAAGCAGCTGTTCTGGGTCCAGGACGAGCCCTGCAACATGGGCGCGGGCAACTTCGTGACGCCGCGCCTGCACAAGCTCGTCGACCAGAAGACCATCGAGTACCGGTTCATCGGCCGGGTCGAGAGCGCGAGCCCGGCGACCGGCTCCCACAAGGCGCACGTCCTGGAGCAGCGCCAGATCCTCGCGCAAGCGTTCGACCCGGCGTGACCCGCCGCGGAACGTCGGGTAGATTCCGCCCCATATGGCTGACCTCGTAGTTCCACAGCTGGGCGAATCGATCTCGGAAGCGGTCGTGGCGCGCTGGCTCAAGCAGGTCGGCGAGGCGGTGGCCGTCGACGAGCCGATCGCGGAGCTCGAGACCGACAAGATCACCGTGCAGCTCCCGTCCCCCGTGGCAGGAGCGCTCGCCGAGCAGCGCGCGCAGGTGGGCGCCACGGTGAAGGTCGGCGAGGTCATCGGTGCCGTCACGGCGGGAGCCGCCGGCAAGTCCGCGCCCGCGCAGCCGCCGGGCGCCGAGAAGCCGATCGTGCCTCCGAACCAGCCGACCGGCCGGCAACCGGTCGTCGGCGGGGCGCTCAACACGCTCGCCGCGGCACCGATGAAGTCCCAGACTCCGGAGGCCGCCCCCGGCAAGAACACCGGCGAGCCGACTCCCGCCGAGATCGCGGCCCGTCCCGTGGGGAAGGGCGGCGGTAACGGCTCGAGCGGTGCGCTCGACAAGGACGCCCTCCTGAAGCTCACGCCGTCGCAGCGTGCGACCGCGCGCGAGAGCGGTCAGCTTCCGCAGCCGGCGCGCACGGCCGCTGCCCCCGCGGCACCCACCGGTCCGTCGGACGAGGCCCGCCTCGCCGCCGTCGATCCGCGCGACGAGGTCGTGCCGATGTCGCCGCTGCGCCGCCGCGTCGCCGAGCGCCTCGTGCAGGCGCAGCAGGAGACCGCGTCGCTGACCACGTTCAACGAGGTCGACATGACGGCGGTCATGGACCTCCGTGCGAAGTACAAGGAGAGCTTCGAGAAGTCGCACGGCGTGAAGCTCGGCTTCATGTCGTTCTTCGCGAAGGCGTGCGTCGCCGCCGCGAAGCTCTACCCCGGCATCAACGCCGAGGTGATCGGCGGCAACATCGTCTACAAGAAGCACTACGACTTCGGCATCGCGGTCTCGACGCAGAAGGGCCTCGTGGTCCCCGTGCTCCGCGACGTCGACGCGCTGTCGTTCGCCGGCGTCGAGAAGGGCATCCTCGATCTCGCCGAGAAGGCGCGCACCGGCAAGCTGAAGCTCGAGGACCTCTCGGGCGGCACGTTCTCGATCACGAACGGCGGCATCTACGGCTCGATGATGTCGACGCCGCTGCTCAACTACCCGCAGACCGGCATCCTCGGCATGCACAACATCGTGAAGCGCGCCGTCGTCATCGGCGACGAGATCAAGGTGCGCCCGATGATGTACGTCGCGCTGTCGTACGACCACCGGGTCGTCGACGGCAAGGAAGCCGTGTCGTTCCTGGTCGCGGTCAAGGAGCGGCTCGAAGCTCCCGAGCGAATGCTCGTCGAGGTGTAGTCACCTGGCGTGGTCGAGCGCCGCGCCTCAGGGCTGCGCGCCGATCCACCGCTCGAGGACGCCCTCGGTCGCGAGCCGGCGCGTCGACATGCCGGGCTCGAGCGGCATGTCCATGTTCCAGTAGCCGAACGGGATCAGACCCGTGACCCACGGCCGGCTCGCGGCCGCGCGCAGGAAGGCGTCGATCGTCCGGGCCTGGTCGACGGGCGAGCTGGTGTAGCGCCCCTGCTGCCACTGCTGCTCGCCGCCGAACGTGGCGTCGTAGATGTCGATCGAGTAGAAGCTCGATCCGCGCCACGATCCCGCGACGGCGGCGTACCCGGGAACGACGATGACGGGCAAGCTGGCGCTCGACGCGACCGCGGCCACGCGATCGAGCATCACCCCGGCGCCCGCCACCAGGTCGGCATCGCTCGCGTCGCCGCGCAGATCGATCGCGCCGAACGTGTCGAACACCAGGAAGTCGAACGCGTCGGGTGACGGTGTCATCGGCGGGTCGGGGATCACGTACTGCGTCCCCGCCTGGTCGCTGAACCCGACGAGGATCACGCCCACCGGCCCGGCGAACGTGCCGCGGACTCGCGCGACGAGCGCCCGCCACCGCGCGTCGGCGTTCGGCGGCGGATGGGGATGATGCCCGGTCGGATAGAACGCGAACGAGGTGACGCCCTCCTCGCGTGCGATCTCGGCGAAGTGCACCATCATGTCCCCGAGCTCCACGAACCAGGCGTCCCACCACGCGTCGGATCGCGGGACGGACGTGTCGAGGCGGTCGACCTGCGGTCGCAGCTGCACGGAGAGGCCGGCCGCGACCAGCGAGCGCAGCTGCGTCCGGAGCGTCTCGTCGTCGGGGTAGTTCGGGAGGTCGGGGTACGCGTTGCCGACCTTCGGCAGTGGATCGGTCGCCATCACCTGCCACGGCACCGAGACGGAGACCGCGTTGTAGCCGACGTCGAGGAGGTGGCGGGTCGTGGCGTCGATCGTGGTCGTGAACGCGGGGTCCCACAGATCCTGCATGCCGGCGCCGAGCTGGAAGCGCCGGCCCCCGGCCGGGGCGAGCACGAGCGGCGCCGCGATCGCGGGCGCGGGCGGGCCGAGGCCGGTCGCCGGGAACCATCGCCACCGCTGGACGACATCCTCGACGAGCTCGCGGTCGCCCGGCTCGATCGTGCGACCCGGGTTCGCGAAGAACTCGGGCCCGGTCTCGGGTGCGATGGCCTCGGAGGCGACGAAGTCCATCCCGTTTCGCGTGTAGCGGTAGCTGAAGCGGTCGCCGAGGTCCTCGACCGCCACCGTGACCTCGTGCGTGGTCGCCCCGATCTTCGCCATGACGTACTGCTGCGCGAGCCCGTACACGACGATGGTGTCGTCCTCGGGGGTGTTGTCGGGCACCGTCACCCGGAACGTGACGTCGGTGGGGCCACCGCAGGCCACGAGCGCGCTCGCCAGAGCCAACCATCCTCGACCCATCGCTTCCCAGGATAGCGTCGATCGCGAGTCCGCGGGTGGAGTACCCGCGGTACCGTGACGAAAGGATCGCCCGTGCGCAGCTCGCTCCTCGTCATCGCGCTGCTCCATCCCGCGTGCAGCAGCGGCGCCGCGCCGACGCGGTCCGCAGCGCCCGGGCCGCACGAGGTGATCGTCGCGAGCTGGCGCGACCTCGAGCCCACGCTGCACGCGACCTATCGCGGGCGGCTCGAGCTCGGGGCTGGAGAGGCCTGCGCCAGCGAGCTCCAGATCGTCGGTCCGCCCCGAGGGCCGACGCCGTCCCGGCTGTGCACGCCGCTCGCCGACGTCGTCGCCTGGCACACCGGGCACGCGGTCGCGTTGCCGACCGGGCCCTCGCTCTGGATCGTCACGACGCGGTCCCCAGGCGCCGTCGAGCGCGTGGCCGCCGCCGTCGCCGCGCTCCCGAACGCGACCACGCTCGACGCGGCGAGCGGCGAGGCGCTCGCCACGCAGGTCCGGTGCGGACAGCTCGCGCTGCGCTGGCGCGTCCCGGCGTCGCGCCAGTCGTGCGCCGCGGACTCCGACTGCCGCACGTTCACGGGGCCGTGTTTCGCGGCGACCGTCTCGGTGCGCGACGCGGCCCCGTACGAGGAGCTGTTCCGGCGCTGGGGTGGCACGTGTGTCGATCCGGCCGGCGGTGCCTGCCCGCCGGCGGGGCCTGCTCGCTGCATCGAGTCACGTTGCGCGATCGCGTCACCGTGAGCGGATGCACGGATCAGGTGTGCGACGGCGCCAGTGTGATGACGACGCGCTCGAGTTCATGCGCGGCGCGCAGCGGCGCGAGCACGTCGCGCTCGAGCGCGCGCACGGCGAGGCGGACCGCGTCGTTGTGGTCCTCGGTGCCGTGCGAGATGTCGCGCCGCGCGCGCCGGTTGGGCCGGCGGGACGTCACCGGGCTCTCGCGGCGGTAGCGTTCGGGGCCGGCACGGAACAGGCCGACCGCCCCCATCACCTCGTCGAGCCGGGGCGGAGGCGAGGCGCGAAACGTCAGCGAGACGGCCAGCTCGTCGTGGCCCTCGGCGCCGCGATGGTGCTGGAACGGGACGCGCACGTCACGGGGCCGGCACGCGAGCAGCTCCGGGTATCCCTCGATCCCGCGCTCGGCGGCCCAGTCGTACTCTCGGCGTAGCGCACGCCGCGCGAGCGGCCGGACCAGGATCATCGCGAGCACGCTGCCGAGCAGGGCGACCGCGGCGAGGACGAGCGGGATGGACGTGCCCCAGTACACCGCGCGCAGGCCGACGCCGACGCCGAACAGAACCGCCAGGATGGGTACCACGTACCAGTCGACACGCACCCACCAGCCCATGCTCGCCTCGAGGCGGCGCTGGCGTGCGCGCTGCTCGGGCGAGAGCTCGGAGGCGTCGTTCATCGCGCGTCGCGACGCGAGCGCGAGCTCGGCACGGTCCGCCGCCTGCTGGCGCGCCATCGCGGCGCGTTCGGTGAGATCCTGGAGCGCGGGCGCGAGCTCGCTCGCCGTCGAGGCGTCCGTCGCGGCGTCCTTCTCCACCTCCTCCCGCTCGTGCTCCGCGAGCTTCTCCTCCGCCGCGCGCAGCGCCTCCTCCTTCGCGACGAGCTTCCGATCGCGGTCGGCGAGCTCGCGCTCGAGCGCCTCGGCGCGGGCATGCGCGGCGTCCCGATCACTCCGGAACGGCATGCCACCAGAGTGCCAGATCACCGGAAGAATCGGCGTGGCATCCGTCATGATGGGGCGATGCCCACCGACTACGGCGATCTGCCACCCGCGATCCTGAGCGAGCTCGAAGCCGCGTACCCGCCGTCGAGCGATCCGGGCGTGGCCGCGGAGATCGCGGCGCTCGAGCAGCTGTTCGGCCGCGAGATGCCCGACGAGCTGTCCCGGGTGATCGAGCTCGACCGCCATCCGGTGCTGTCACCCAGGCCCGGCGAGCTCGCCGCGACGCCTCGTCCGTTCGAGGCGCTGATCCTGCGCGCGCAGGAGCTGAACGACTGCGTGCCCCTCCTGTTCCCGCTGACCAACAGCGTGTACCTCCGCCGCTTCGAGGGCTGGGCGGACCTGCTGTGCAACGTGGTGGTCGCGGAAGGGCGCCCGGCGATGCCGTTCGTGGGCTGGCGGCAGGACGCGTGGGCGTT
>JAEUJX010000600.1 GCA_016794545.1 Myxococcales bacterium | reverse complement strand
CTGTCGATCGAGCGCGCCGAGGCGCTGTACCGCGGCAAGCAGCTCGACGCGGCGGCGCTCGCCTTCCAGACGATCGCGACGGACGCGGGCGCGCTCGAGCGGACGCAGCGGATCGCGGTGTACCGGCGGCTCGCGCAGATCCACACCGAGCTCGGCAAGGGCTCGCAGGCGCAGGTCTGGCACGGCAAGCTGCTCGATCTCGATCCGACGAACAAGGACGCGCTGACGGAGCTCGCGGAGCTGCACCTCTCGGCGGGGCGGCACGACGACGCGGTCGCGACGCTGCGCGCGCTCGCGGACGCGTCGCAGGGCGCCGACCGCGTGGCGCTGCTCGAGCGGATCGGCGACCTCTACCGCCACCAGCTCGGGAACCCGACGCGCGCGGCGACGACCTACCTCGACGCGCTCGAGCTCGACCACGGCAATCGCCGCGTGCTCCAGCGGCTCCTCGATCTCCAGACCGCGACGGGCCAGTGGACGCGCGCCGTCGAGACGATCGGCCGGTTCCTCGAGCACGAGGCGGATCACGGGCGGCGGGCGGCGTATCACCTCGCCGCGGCCGAGATCCGGCGCACCGAGCTGCGCGATCCGAAGGGGGCGCTGGGCGACTACGACCACGCGCTCGACGAGCTGCTGGCGGACCGACCGGTGCCCGAGCCGAGCCGCAAGCGCGCGCTGTACGTGTTCCACCAGGTGGACACGCTCGTCACCGAGGAGCGCGACTGGCCGTACCTGGAGCAGGCCTACCTGCGGATGATCCGCCGCATGCCGGCGGGGGATCCGGTGCTGATCGCGCTGTGGCACGCGCTCGGCGAGGTCTATCGTTCGCGCCTCGTCGACTTCCAGAAGGCGGCCTCCGCGTTCGAGGCCGCGCACGCGCTCGATCCGGACAAGGCGCCGATGCGATCGAAGATCCTCGCCGAGCTGTACGGCAAGCTCGGCGCCGCGCGCCCCGACAAGGTCCAGGCCGCGGCCGCGAAGCTCGCCGAGGCCGATCCGGACTCCTCGGGCGCGTACCGGCTGCTCGCGCAGTCGAGCCTCGTCGCCCACCGGGTGGACGAGGCGTGGTGCGCGGCGCGCGCGCTCGTCGTGCTGAAGCGGGCCTCGTTCGAGGAGGAGATGCTCTACAAGAAGCACCAGCGCCTCGAGACGAAGAAGGCCACCGGCGTGCTCGACGAGCAGTCCTGGGCGCGCGTGCAGCACCCCGACGAGGACCGAGCGATCAGCGCGCTGTTCTCGATCGTGTGGCAGCCCCTGGTCGCGCTGCGCGCCGGCACGGTGAAGAGCTTCGAGCTGAAGCCCCGGGACCGGCTGCCGATCGAGGACGACCAGCGCGTGGTCGCGAAGATCTTCCGCCACGCGGCGCGGGTGCTCGCCGTGCCGCTGCCGGACGTGTACACGCAACCGCGGCGCAAGGGCACGCTGATGCTCGCGCCGATCGTCGACAAGGGCGTGCTGTCGCCCGCGGTCATCATCGGCCGCGACCTGATGACCGGCTACCGCGACACCGAGCTCGCGGCGCTGATCGGCGGCACCGTGGCGCTGATGCGGCCCGCGTACTACCTGAAGCTCGTCATGCAATCGGTCGAGGAGCTCGAGGCCGCGGTCAGCGCCGCGGCCAGGGTGTCCGGCGTGTCGATCGGCCGCCCGGAGCTCGCGCCGCTGGTCGACGTGTTCGCGCCCGCGATCCAGCAGCACCTGGCGCCCACCGCGGCGGCGACGCTGCGCGCGATCGTGGAGCGCCTCCCTGCCCCGCTCGATCTCGCGCGGTGGCGCGGCGCCGTCGACGCGGCGTCCCAGCGCGCGGGCCTCCTGGTCGCCGGCGAGCTGGCCGCGGCCGCACGGATGACGCCGCCGCGCCGCGTGAAGGACCTGATCGCGTACTCGGTGTCGCCTCCCTACTTCGAGGTGCGGCGGCACCTCGGCATCACGGTCGCCTGAGCCGGCGCACGAGCAGCCCGCGCGGTCCGGGTCATCCCACCCAGTCGCGGGCGTTCCGGAACATCTGGAACCACGGGCTGTGCTCGAACCGGGCCCACTCGCGCGGGTACCACGACAGGTTCGCGGTGCGGAACACCCGCTCGGGGTGCGGCATCATGATCGTGCAGCGGCCGTCGGCGGTCGTCAGGCTCGCGATGCCCGCGGGCGAGCCGTTCGGGTTCGCCGGATATGTCGTGGCGACCGTGCCGTTGCCATCGACGAACCGCGCCGCCACGACGCCCATCGCCTCGAGCTTCGCGAGCTGATCGGCCGAGAGCTCGGCGCGGCCCTCACCGTGCGCGTTCGCGACCGGGATGCGCGACCCGGCCATGCCGCGGAAGAAGATCGAGGGGCTGTCCTGGATCCCGAGCAGGACGACGCGCGCCTCGAACTGCTCGCTGCGGTTCCTGACGAACCGCGGCCAGTGCCCCGCGCCGGGGATCTGGTCCGCGAGGTCCGCGAGCATCTGGCAGCCGTTGCACACGCCGAGCAGGAACGTGCTCTCGCGCGCGAGGAACTGCGCCAGTGCGGCCTTCGCGCGCGCGTTGTAGCGGAACGTCGCCGCCCAGCCGCGGCCGGCGCCGAGGACGTCGCCGAACGAGAACCCGCCGCACGCGACCGCGCCACGGAAGCTCGACAGATCGAGGCGGCCCTCGATCAGGTCGGTCATGTGGACGTCGACAGCGTCGAAGCCCGCGTGCGTGAAGGCGGCGGCCATCTCGATCTGGCCGTTGACGCCCTGCTCGCGGAGGATCGCGACGCGGGGCCGCGGCCCCCTCGGCGGTGGACCGCCGGGGACCATGTCCCGAGGAGGCGCGAACGACGGGTCGAACGTCAGGTGGGCGGTCAGCCCGGGCGCGGCCGGATCGATCCGCGCCGCGTGCTCCTCGGCGGCGCACGCCGGATCGTCGCGGCGCGCCGCGATCTGGTGCGAGACGTGCGACCACCGCGCGCGCAGCGCGTGACGGGTGTCGTGGACGACGATCGTCCCGCCGTGCCGCACGCGGATCGCGTCGCCCGGCGTGGCGCGCCCGATCGGCACGACCCGCGCGCCCGCGGCGGCGAGCGCCTGCGTGACCGCGGCGACGTTCGGGGTCGCCACCTCGATCACCGCGCCGAGCTCCTCGGCGAACAGCGCGGCGAACGGATCGGCGTGCACGGCGGTCGTCTCGAGCTCGAGGCCGAGGCCCGACGCGAACGCCATCTCGAGCACGGTGACGACGAGCCCGCCATCCGATCGGTCGTGGTACGCGGCGAGCGTGCCGGATGCGACGAGCTCCTGGAGCGCGGCGAACGTGCGGCCGAGGCGCTTCGGATCGTCGAGATCGGGCGGGACGTCGCCGAGCTGTCCGAACACCTGCGCGAGGCACGAGCCGCCGAGGCGCCCCTGCCCCGCCGCGAGGTCGACCAGCAGCAGCTCGTGCCCGTCGCCGCGCAGCTCCGGCGTGACGTTCTTCTTCACGTCGGTCACGGGCCCGAACGCGGTCACGACCAGCGTGACCGGCGAGACGACCGAGCGCGTGGTCGTCTCCGCCTTCGCTGCCACCGCGGCGTAACGCCCGGGGACATACGGCTGCGACTCCGGGCCCATCGCGACGCGGTCCGCGATCGAATCCGCCGCGGACACCGCCCCGGCGATCGACAGCTCGGCGGCGATCTCGGCCGCCAGATCGGCCCGCGCCACCGGCGCGCGCTTCATCCGCTCGAGCTCCTCGAGATCGAGCTGCTTCTTCGCGGCGCGCTCCATCGCCGCGAGCTCGGCATCGAGGTCCTCATCGCTCGCCGGCGCGGTGCTCGGCACGACCTCGCGCTCGAGCTCGGCGAGCGCCTGCGCGGCGGTCGGCGCCGGCACGTTGGCGGACCGCTGCGGCAGCGGCGGCGCGGCCCACACCGTGCG
Organism: Myxococcales bacterium; assembly: GCA_016794545.1. Lineage (GTDB taxonomy): Bacteria > Myxococcota_A > Polyangia > Haliangiales > Haliangiaceae > JABFXX01. The sequence goes on along the minus strand of JAEUJX010000600.1, from coordinate 1,964 downwards.
CATCGACATCGAGTCCTTGCCGACGGGGACGCTGAGGCCGAGCGCGATCGCGGTCTCGCTCGCCGCCTTGACCGCCGCGTAGAGCCGCGCGTCCTCGCCGGGGTGGCCGGCGGCGGCCATCCAGTTGCACGACAGCTTGATCCGCGAGAGCGGGCCGATCGGCGCGCCGCCGAGGTTCGTCACCGCCTCGGCGATCGCGAGCCGCGACGCCGCCGCGGCGTCGAGCAGCGCCACCGGCGGGCGCTCGCCGATCGCCATCACCTCGCCGGCGCTGGTGTCGAACCCGGCGAGCGTGAGCGCGGCATCGGCCACGGGGACCTGGAAGCGGCCGACCATCGAGTCGCGTGCGATCAGGCCGCCGACCGTGCGGTCGCCGATCGTGACGAGGAACGTCTTGTCGGCGACGGTCGGCAGGCCGAGCACGCGGTGCAGCGCATCGGCCACGGTCGCCTGGCCGAGCGCGAGCGGCCGCCTCGGCGGCGCGACGGTCTCCGCGCGGCGGGTCATCCGCGGCGGCTTACCGAGGACGACCTCGAGCGGCAGGTCGACCGGCGCGGGACCACCACGGCGATCGGAGACCACGAGCCGCCCGTCGGGCGACGCGACGCCGAGCTGTGCCCACGGTGCGCGCTCGCGGGCGCACAGCGCCGCGAACTCCGGGACGCGCACCGGATCGAGCGCGAGCACGTAGCGCTCCTGCGCCTCGTTGCTCCACAGCTCGAGTGGCGACAGGTCGGGCTCGCCGGTCGGGATCGCGCGCAGCTCGAGCCGCGCGCCGAGGCCCTGGTCGTTGACCAGCTCCGGCATCGCGTTCGAGAGGCCGCCGGCGCCGACGTCGTGGATCGACAGGATCGGGTTCTCGTCGCCGAGCGCCCAGCAGCGATCGATCACCTCCTGACAGCGGCGCTGGATCTCGGCGTTGTCGCGCTGCACCGACGCGAAGTCGAGGTCCTCCGCCGAGGCGCCCTGCGCGAGGGAGCTCGCCGCGCCGCCGCCGAGGCCGATCAGGAACGCCGGGCCACCGAGCACGATCAGCGCCGCGCCCTCCGACACCTTCGCCTTCTCGACGTGCGCGGGGCGCACCGAGCCGATGCCGCCGGCGAGCATGACGGGCTTGTGGTAGCCGCGCACCACCGACGACGCGCCCGCCTCGCGCTGCTCGTACGTGCGGAAGTAGCCGAGGATCGCGGGGCGCCCGAACTCGTTGTTGAACGCGGCGCCGCCGAGCGGACCCTCGATCATGATGTCGAGCGCGGTCGCGATGCGCGACGGCGAGCCGACCCACTGCTCGCCCGCCGGCTCCCACGGCTCGAGCGCGCCGGGCAGCCGCAGGTCCGAGACCGTGAACCCGACGAGCCCCGCCTTCGGCTTGCCGCCGCGGCCGGTCGCGCCCTCGTCGCGGATCTCGCCGCCCGAGCCGGTCGCCGCGCCGGGGAACGGCGAGATCGCCGTGGGGTGGTTGTGCGTCTCGACCTTGCCGAGGATGTGCACGGGCTCGCGGACGCCGGCGTACACGCCGTCCTCGCGCGGGAAGAACCGGCTCGCCGTCGAGCCCTCGATCACCGCCGCGTTGTCCTTGTAGGCGGAGAGCGTGCCGGCCGGCGCGGCCGCGTGCGTGCGCTTGATCAGCTGGAACAGCGAGGCGTCCTGCGGCTTGCCGTCCACGAACCACTCGGCGTTGAAGATCTTGTGCCGGCAGTGCTCGCTGTTCGCCTGCGCGAACATCATCAGCTCGACATCCGTCGGATCGCGGCCGAGCTCGCGGTAGCGCGCGACCAGGTACTCGATCTCGTCATCGGCGAGCGCGAGCCCGAGGCGCGTGCTCGCCGCGCGCAAGGTCGCGATGCCGTCGCCGCCGAGCGCGACGAACGCCAGCGGCCGCGGCTCCGAGGCGTGGCCCCCGAGGACGCGTGCGAGGTCCGCCTCGTCGGTGATCACGCTCTCGGTCATCCGATCCGCGAGCG
>JAEUJX010000582.1 GCA_016794545.1 Myxococcales bacterium | reverse complement strand
ACAGGCGTGTGGGACGACGCCACCGCCGCGAAGCTCGACGCGGGCTTCCGCGCGAGCGGCGCGAGCTTCGGTGCGGAGGCGGCCGCGAAGGTCCGCGCCGCGCTCGATCGCAAGCGCGACAAGTGGGTCGCGATGCACCGCGAGGCGTGCCGCGCCACGCGGATCTCCGGCGAGCAGAGCACCGCACTGCTCGACCTGCGCATGGGCTGCCTCGAGCGGCGCAAGCGCGAGATCGGCGCCCTCGTCACGCAGCTCGTGACCGCGCCGGACGCCGCGCGCGTCGCCGCGTCGGTCGAGGCCGTCGCGCAGCTGCCCGCGATCGACGCGTGCGGCGACCGCGACGCGCTCGCCGCCGTGCTGCCACCGCCGCCCGACCCGGCGCGCCGCGCGGAGATCGATGCGGTGCGCGACGAGATCACGGCGATCAACGCGCTCGTCTGGACCGGCCAGTGGCCCGACGCGCGGTCGCGCGCCGAGCGGGTCTCCGCACGCGCGAAGCAGCTCGACCACGCACCGCTCGTCGCGGAGGCCGGGCTCGCGCGCGGGCTCGCCGAGCGCCACGCCGGCAGCTACGCGACCGCCGAGGCCGCGCTCACCGAGGCCGCGCAGGCCGCGGCGCGCGCGCACCTCGACGAGATCGCGGCGCGCGTGTGGGCCGAGCTCGCGTGGGTCGTCGGCTACGAGCAAGAGCGCGCGCCGGAAGGTCTCGCGCTCGCGTCCGCCGCGGAGGCCACCGCGCTGCGCGCCTCGGGTACGCCGATGGACCTCGCACAGGTCGCGCACACGCGCGCGACGATCCTCCTCGCGAAGGGCGACCAGCCCGCCGCGCTGAAGGAGGCGGAGCGCGCACTCGCGCTCCTCGCCTCCGGCGCGCCGGCCGCGGACCTCGAGACCGCGGATCTGCTCACGACGCAGGCGATGGTGCGCTCCGCCCAGGGCGACTACCGCGCGGCCGAGGCCGCGCACCGCCAGGCGCTCGCGCGCCGCCGGGCCGCGCTCGGGGACTCGCACCCCAAGGTCGCCGACTCGCTGGATAACCTCGGCGTGGTGCTGTTCCACCAGGGTGCGTTCGCCGACGCGAGGAAGCACTACGAGGAGGCGCTCGCACTGCGCGTGGCCGCGCTCGGCCCGGGCCATCGCGACGTCGGCACCTCGCACAACAACCTCGGCGGCCTCGCGATGGACACCGGCGATGCGAAGGCCGCCGCCCTGCACCTCGAGAGCGCGCTCGCGATCTACGAGAAGGCGCTCGGCCCGACGCACGGCGACCTCGCGATCCCGCTGTCCAACCTCGGCGAGCTCGCCGCGCGGCGCGGCGACTTCGCGCGGTCGCTCGCCTACTGCACGCGCGCCCTCGCGATCGACGAGGCCGCAACCCCCGACGACCCGAAGCTCGCGTACGACCTCGTCTGCATCGGCGAGGCACAGCTCGGCGCGGGCCGGCCGGCCGAGGCCATCGCGCCGCTCGAGCGTGCGCTCGGCCTGCGAACCGCCGCGAAGGGCGACGCGGGCGAGCTCGCGCGCACCCAGTTCGCGCTGGCGCGCGCCCTGCCCGCCTCGGCGAGGGTCCGCGCGAGACAGCTGGCCGCGCAGGCGCGCGAGGGCTTCGCCGGCGCGGGCGACGCGTGGAAGGACCGCCTCGCCGCGACCGACACCTGGCTCGCGGTCCCGCGATGACGCCCGGCGACGTCGCGGCGAAGGCGTTTCTCCGCGTCACCGACGCGGTGTTCCGCGCGCGCCGCGTGATCGGACGGATCGAGGACGCGCTCGCGCCGAAGATCGAAGTGACCGAGCCACCGCCTCCGGCCACGCCTCGCCGGAGCATCCTGTTCGTCACCGTCGATCAGCAGCGCCACGACGCGCTCGGGATCACCGGTGGCACGGTCGCGCGCACGCCGGTGATCGACGCGGTCGGCAAGGCCGGGCTCGTGTACCGGCGCGCGCACGTCCACAACGTGGTGTGCATGCCGTCGCGCGCGACGATGCTGACCGGTCAGTACCCGCGCACGCACGGCGTGATCGCGAACGGCATCCCCCTGCCGCACGATGCGCCGAGCGTCGCCGAGTACCTCCGCGTCGCCGGCGGCTATCGCACCGCGCTGCTCGGCAAGGCGCACTTCGATCCGCACCTCGATCCGCTGCTGTCGTTCGCCGAGAATCACCTCGCGGCACGCGCGCGGCCGGCGATCTGGCGCGGCTTCGAGCACGTCGAGCTCGCGACGCACGGTCCGCTCGGAGGGCACCACTACGCGGTGTGGCTGCGCTCGCAGCACCCCGGTGAGGTCGCCGGGTTCGGCGGCGTCTTGACCGGCGCCGCCGGCGGTGACACGGCGGCGCCCGAGGTCACGCACAACCGGATCGCGCGCGAGCACTACCACACCGACTGGGTCGCCGATC
>JAEUJX010000578.1 GCA_016794545.1 Myxococcales bacterium | reverse complement strand
CCGGCGTTCAGCGAGGCGATCCCCGCGAACGGCACGATCGCCTGGAGCGTCACCTCGACCTTGCCCTCGGGCACGGTGACCGCGGTCGAGCTGACGAGGCCGCGGGTGCTCGCGGCGCGCTGCTGGACCGCATCGAGCCCGATCCGCCTGGGCTCGGCGGGCCGGGTCGGCGGCGCGATCGGGTTCGCGGGGAACGCGATCGGCGGCGTCACGCCGGGTGGACCGTCGTCGACAGCGGTCTCCGCGAGCGCGGGCGAGGCGGAGGCGAGGAGCGCGACAGCGACGGCGACCTTCATGGACCGTGGGCAACAGCACGACACGTGCCGCGCGCAACACCGCGAAACGGCGCCTCGCAGGATTGGTTTTCTGAGGAGCTCCCCCACCGCGCGACAGCAGCGTCCTGGCACTCCCCGGCACCGCCTCGGGCGCGCGTGTTGACGTCTGCTCGATCCGTCGTTGCCAACCGCAACGGGAGCGCGCGCAACGCTCGCGGCAACGGGCACTTGGCGTGGCGCGTCGCTTGCTCCTGCGCCCGTCGTGAGCGAGGTCGAGCTTCAGGGCATCAAGAAGCAGTACGAAGGTGCCGAACGCCCGGTGATCCCGGACCTCGCCCTGACGGTCCCGTCCGGCCAGATGGCCGTGCTCGTCGGCCCGAGCGGCTGCGGCAAGTCGACGACGCTGCGGATGGTCGCCGGCCTCGAGGAGCCGACCGCCGGCACGATCAAGATCGGCGGTCGCGACGTCACGCACGTCGCGCCGGCCGAGCGCGACATCGCGATGGTGTTCCAGAGCTACGCGCTGTACCCGCACATGACGGTGTTCGAGAACATGGCGTTCGGGCTGCGCATCAAGCACCTGCCCGAGGCCGAGATCCAGACGCGGGTGTTCGCGGCCGCCGAGAGCCTGGGGCTCCGGCCCTACCTCGAGCGCCGGCCGAAGGCGCTGTCGGGTGGTCAGCGCCAGCGCGTCGCGATCGGCCGCGCGGTCGTGCGCGCGCCGAAGGTGTTCCTGTTCGACGAGCCGCTGTCGAACCTCGACGCCAAGCTCCGCAGCGACATGCGCCGCGAGATCGCGCGCATCCACCAGGCGTCGAAGACGACGTCGATGTACGTCACCCACGACCAGATCGAGGCGATGACGCTCGCCGACATGATCGTCGTGCTGAAGGACGGCGTGATCCAGCAGATCGGAACGCCGGTCGACATCTACGAGCGGCCCGCGAACCGGTTCGTCGCCGGGTTCTTCGGCACGCCGAGCATGAACTTCCTCACCGCCGACCTGAAGGCGACCGCCGGGCGAGAGCTCGCGCGCGGTCCCGGCTTCGAGATCCCGCTCGCGGCGCGCACCGGTCTGCGCCCCGCGAAGGACGCGGTCGGCAAGGTCGTCGTCGGGGTGCGGCCCGAGCGGCTCTCGCTCGTCGGCAACACGGATGACGTCGCCCTCTCGGGCGAGGTCGCGATGCGCGAGGTGCTCGGTGCGGAGGTCGTCCTTCACCTCGACTCCGCCGCGGGTCCGCTCACCGTGCGCACCGATGCCGGCAGCGCACCGCGGCCCGGCGACACCGTGCAGGTGTGGCTCGATCCCAAGGCCATCCACGTGTTCGACGGAGCGACGGAGCTCCGGCTGTGACCGATCCCGACTCGAACGCGCGCACGCGGGCGGTCCGCGCGGCGCTCGGCTGGCGCGCGCCCACGACGCCGGCGACTCCGCCCGCGCCCGCCCCCGCGGTCGAGCCGGCGACTCCGCCGGCGCCGGCGCCTGCGGTCGAGCCGGAGCCACCCGGGAGGAAGACGCGCGCGCGCACGCGCGGCCCGCTCGCGATGCTCGTGGCGCTGATCGCCGGGCTCGCCGGCTGCGATCGCGCGCAGGGCACCGTGCTGTGGCACGCGTACAACGGCGCGGAGCGGGACGCGCTCGCCGCGGGCGCCGCGCGCTGGAACGCCGAGCACCCCGACAAGCCGCTCGAGCTGGTCTCGGTGCCCTACGGCGCATTCGCCGACAAGCTGACCTCCGCGATCCCCGGCGGCAACGGCCCCGACCTGTTCATCTACCCGCAGGACCGGATCGGCGACTGGGCCGACTCGGGCGTGATCGAGCCGCTCGAGTTCTGGGTCAACGACGCCCGCGCCGGTCGGTTCTCGAACGAGGCGGTCGAGGCGATGGCGTACAAGGGCTCGCTGTGGGGCCTGCCCGTCGCCGTGAAGTCGATCGCGCTGTACTACCGCACCGACCTCGTCGCGCAGCCACCGAAGACGACCGACGAGCTCGTCGAGCTCGCGCCGCGCATGGCCCAGAAGCACGGCTACGCGGTGGCGTACGCGAACGTCGACCTCTACGGCCACGCACCGTGGCTGTTCGGCTTCGGGGGCAAGATCCTCGACGAGCGGGGCGACCTCGCGATCGCGACGCCCGAGGCCGCGGCCGCGATGGCGTTCGCGCGCGACCTCGTCGCGAAGGGCGTCGCGCCCGATCACGCCGAGGGCCCGCTCGTCGCGACGCTGTTCAACGAGGGCAAGGCCGCGACCGTGATGAGCGGTCCGTGGTTCCAGAGCGACATCGCCGCCGGCGTTCCGTGGAAGGTCGCCGTGCTTCCGACGGTGAGCGCGACCGGCAAGCCCGCGTCGCCGTTCCTCGGCGCCGAGGGCATCCTCATGAGCGCGCGCGCGCGCGACAAGGACACCGCGTTCGCGGTGCTCGACTACCTGACCTCCGACACCTCGGCGATCGAGCGCGCGAAGCTCGCGCGCCAGGTCGTGCCGAACACCCGCGCGTACGCCGATGCGGCGGTCGCGAGCGACGCGACGCTGCGCGCGTTTCGCGACCAGCTCGCGAACACCGTGCCGATGCCGAAGGGCCCGGCGATGCGCATGGTCTGGACGCCCTACAAGACCGCGCTCGGCGAGGTCGTCGCCGGCCGCGCGGAGCCTGGTGCGTCGTTGCTCGCCGTCGAGCGCGAGGTCACCGGCTACCTGGCGGGCGTGAAGAGATGACGAGCGCCGCCCAGCCGTTGCCGCCGCGCAAGCTCGGCGAGCAGCTCCGCGACTTCGTCGTCGCCGCGGCGGTGTGCATCCTGATCGCGAGCGCGGCGTTCGTCGGCGTGCGCAACCGCGAGCTCGCGGCGCGCCAGATCGATCTCGCCGACAAGGCGGCGGAGGCGCTCGCCGAGGGCCGCGCCCTGCCCGACGTCCACGCGGTGATCGTCGGCAAGGCCGTGCCGTCGAAGCAGCGGCCCTATCTGCGCACGCGCTCGGTGAAGGAACCCGGGGGCGCGTGGCGTCCGCTCGCCGCCGGCGCGCCTGGCGCGACCGCCGACGACAAGCTGTTCTACGACGCCGCGACCCGCTTCGAACGC
>JAEUJX010000570.1 GCA_016794545.1 Myxococcales bacterium | reverse complement strand
GCTGTTCCGGGCCGTGATGGCCGCGCTCCCCCCGCAGGCCCAGCTCCTGCTCGTCGGCGACGTCGACCAGCTGCCCTCCGTCGGCGCCGGCGCCGTCCTCTCCGACGTCATCGCCTCCGGCGCCGCCACCGTCATCCGCCTGACCGAGATCTTCCGCCAGGCGCAGGCGAGCAAGATCGTGGTCTCCGCCCACAAGATCAACCACGGAGAGCTCCCCGACCTCGACACGCCCGCCGGCGCCAACACCGACTTCTTCTTCATCGGCCGCGACGACCCGAACGCCGCCCGCGACACGATCATCGAGCTGGTCTCCGAGCGCATCCCCTCGCGCTTCGGCTTCGACCCCGTCACCGAGGTGCAGGTCCTCGTCCCCATGCACCGCGGCGAGCTCGGCACCGCCGCGCTCAACGCCGCGCTCCAGACCCGCCTCAACCCGCCCCAGCCCGGCGGCATCGACCTCACGCGCGGCGACCGCACGTTCCGCATGGGCGACAAGGTCATGCAGCTCCGCAACGACTACGACAAGGGCGTGTTCAACGGCGACATCGGCGTGATCTCGCTCGTCGATCACGAGTCCAACGTCCACGTCGACTTCGACGGCAAGTCCGCCCACTACAAGCGCGACGAGCTCGACCAGCTCGTGCACGCCTACGCCGTCTCCATCCACAAGTCCCAGGGCTCCGAGTACCCCGCCGTCGTCATCCCGCTCGGCACGCAGCACTTCATGATGCTGCAGCGCTCGCTCCTCTACACCGCCGTCACGCGCGGCAAGCGCCTCGTCTGCATCGTCGGCTCGCGCCGCGCCGTCGGCCTCGCCGTCCGCAATGCGGAGGCGCGCCAGCGCTACACGTGGTTCGCCGAGCGCGTGCGCAACGCGATGGCGTGATCACACTCGGTCGGTGGATGTCGAAGAACAGATCGTACTGCCGTTGGTTCGGTGAGAACCGGGGCTCGGCCGGAAAGCCAGGCGTGGTGCTCGCCGCTCCGCTCCTCGCCGAGGCAGCAGCAGGCTGGCTTCGTGCGACCAGTGTGCTCTTGCCGGGTGTCGCACTCTCCTGGGCCGACGTGGTGGACCCGGTGAGCGTCTGCCCACCGACTCGCTGCTGTTTCACACCATCATCGCCAGACATCTCGCGCGACCTCGACAACCATCACCACCGCGGTGACGGTCATCCTACGTTGGCGACACGCGAGATTCCCACCTGGATCGTCGTCGGAAGACGCCGCAATTCGCTAGACCCCTCCGGACGTCTCTGGCCGGACACACCGGACACTCATCGTCGGACAAGAATCCACGCGCGACTGTTTGAAACGTAGTGGGGACTCCATCGAATACGCGTTCGTGGGCTCGCCCAACTCGGAGGGTATTCGCTACCGCGAGCGTGCGAGCGAGGCTCGCCGCGAGAGGAGGATGGCGAGGCCGACGGCGACGACACCGACGAGCCCGAGCGCCGAGCCGAGCAGTGGCACGGCCGCGAGCCCGCCCGCGTCGAACACGACGGCGCCCACGAATGCGGAGAACACCATCGCGCTCGTGACGAGGAGCTCGTCGAACGCGGCGAGCCGGCCGATCACGTCCTCGCCGGCATGCTGCTGGAGGCTCGTGTGCGCGAGCACCCAGTTCGCACCGGTGCCCACGCCCCACACCAGCGCGGCGAGTGCGAGCGCGATCGGAGAGCGCGTCACCGCGAGACCCGTGATCGCGACGAGCGCGGCCGTGACGGCATACGCCTGCAGACGGACGTCCGAGACGCCGCGCCCGCGCAGCCTGCTCGCGATCGCGGGACCGATGCCCGTCCCCGCGCCGCGGATGGCCTGGAGCAAGCCGAAGCTGAGCGCCGTCGGGCCGAACGGCTGCGCCTCGGCGGCGAGCAGGTTGAGCGCGATCCAGCCGGCACCACCGGCGAGGCCGAGCGGCGACTTGCCGAGCATCGCCGCCAGGAGGCGCGGCGTTCTCGCGGCCACGCGAAGTGCGTGCACGGTATCGCGCGGGGTCGCGCGCACGACCGCACCGAGCGAGCGCGGCGGCGCGGTCACCGGCAGCGCGGGGAGCGACGCGTGCAGGATCGCCGCGAGCACGAAGGACCCGGCATCGAGCGCGAGCGCGAGCGCAGGACCGAGCATCGCGGCGAGACCGCCGAGAGCCATCCCGACCACGAACGCGACGCTCCACGTCGCTGCGAGGATCGCGTTGGCCGGCAGGAGATCACCCTCCGCGACGAGGACCCGCACCGCGGCGGACTCGCCCGGCGGAACGATCGAGGTGATCGCGCTGCGCACGAGCACGAGCAGCGGGATCGCGAGCGGCGCGCCAGCGAGTGCGCACGCGACCATCCCGACCGTGACGATCGCAGCGCCGGCATCCGCGACGATCAGCACGCGGCGGCGATCGAAGCTGTCGACGATCACGCCGGCGAACGGCGCGAACAGCGCGGCCGGCAGCGCGTGCGCGGCGAACACGAGGGCGCGCCCGAGGGCGCCACCCCCACTCGTGGTCGCGAGCGTGGCGACCGCCACCAGGCTGAGCCAGTCGCCGACCAGCGACACCGCCCCCGCGGCCCACAGCCGCCGGAATGACGGATTGCGACGGAGCAGCGATGGCACGTCCCGAACCTATAGCGGCGCCGCCATGATGTCATCCAGGACGCCAATGCGTTGGCGGCCTGCTATCCCGACCACCTGCGGCAGCGCGGCACCTCAGGGACAGCTCGGCAGCTGCGCGGCGCCCGTGCGCGTGACGTTGTCGCCGAGCGCGACGTTCGTGTCCTCGAGCACGTGGCCGCGCGTGTCGGTGACGCGCAGCGTGTAGGGACCCGCGCCGAGGCCGCTGGTCTGCACGAAGTAGTTGTAGTCGACGCGCGGGATCGCGACGTAGGCGCCGTCCTTCTGGGCCTCGAGCGTCGCGATCGGATAGCGGTGGTTGCGCACCTGGATCGCGGTCCAGAACGCGTTCGCGCCGTCCTTGAAGTGATAGGCGATCGGTCCGGCGACGGGGCACGCGACCTGGGTCCACGTGATCGCGACGCGGCCGGCGGCGAGCGGCGAGAGCTTCGCGAACGCCTCGCGCGAGAGATCGAGGTCCCCGCTCGCGCAGCCGGGACACTGATCGACGATCCGCACGGTGACGGTGCCCGACGGGCCGGTGACCTCGACGCAGCCGCCGCACCACGCGGACATCGCCCAGTCGGGCTTGTTGATCGCGGCGACCATGAGGTCGTCCGGAGAGGCCTCGAAGCCGCACGCACCGGCGCCCGTGGCGTCGTAGTACGTGCCCTCGCCGGACGCCGGCGCCGGAGCCGCGGTACACGAGCCGCCGCCCGGGCCGCCGTCCTCGGGGGCGTCGTCGGCGCAGCTGCCGCAGGCAGCGACGAGCGCGACGAGGGCGAGCGGCCAGCGCATGCGATCGAGCGTACCGGAAGCGCCGGTCGAAGCGGGGGCGACCTCGCGCTCGGCTATAGATGGTGCGTGGGGAGCATGCGCGCGTGCAGGACTCGGATGATGTCCACGCCGTCGGCCGAGGGCCGGTAATAGATGACGTGCCGTCCCTCGCGATATCGCCAGTAACCGCGCTTGATCTCGTCGCTCGACGTCCCGAGCTCGGGATTCCTCGCGAGCCACCGAAATCGGGCGTCGAGCTGGGTCAGGTAGCGTCGGCGCTGGTCCGCTCCCCAGCGCTGGAGTGTGTGCCGCCCGATCTCGATCAGGTCGCGCCTGGCAGCCTTCGTGATCCTGAAGCCAGCCACTGCCTTAGCGCTTCTTGCGTGGCTTCTCCGCGAGCAGCGCTTCGAGGCTGTAGTCCTCGGCAAAGCCACTACTCTCGCCCTCATCGAGGGCCGCACGCAGCGCGGCAAGCTTCGCATCTTCCTCCTCGAGGAGACGGAGCCCGGCACGCACGACCTCGCTGGCAGTGCCATAGCGACCACCAGCAACCTGACGCCGGATGAAGCCGTCGAAGTGTCGGCCCAGGCTGATGCTGGTGTTCTTCGCCATATGATCTATTGGTACTACGGCGTGTTCCCCGCGTCGAGCGGGTCTCTCGTCGGGCTGACGGAGCTCGCAGAACCACTGCCCGAACCAGCGGAGCCGGCGGGCGGCTGCTCGGGCAGGGAGTCGGGCGCGGGCACTCTCGGCGCGCGCACGGGGACGGCGTCGAACACGGGCTTGTACATGTCGCAGGTCTCGTCGAAGGCGCGCTTCTGCTCGATCGGGAGCTTCGAGCGATCCTTGGCGCAGCTCGCGCGCATGATCTGGAGCGACTCGCAGGTCTCCTCGACGACGGCGGGCGTGAGCGCGCCGTCGGGGAGCTCGTCGACACCGGAGTACATCTTCTTCAGCTCGGCGAGCGCCGTGGCCGCGTCGCCCGCGTAGTGCGGCGTGCACACGCGCGCGAGGCTCGCGGTCCACTCGCGGATCGACTGCTGCTGGTACTGCGCGTTGTAGCTCTCCTCGTCGGGCGCCGACGGCGTGCGCGTGAACACGAGGACGACGGCGGCGATCATGCCGGCGAGGCCGGCGAGGCCGAGGAGCAGGC
>JAEUJX010000549.1 GCA_016794545.1 Myxococcales bacterium | reverse complement strand
TCGTCACCGCCGGCATCGGCGCCGGCGCGATGCTGGTCGGTGGCCTCGCCTCGGGCGGCACCGGAGGCAACCCGTACTTCATCTGGCCCGCGGTGCCGCTGCTCGTCGCGGGGATGGGCCTGTTCACGCAGTCGTGGCTCGCGGACATCTATCGCGCGGCGGGCGTCGACACGGGGCGGCCGCGGGCGCGCGTGCCGTGGGCGATCGAGGCCGGGACGACGCTCGTCCGCGACGCGTACCGCAACCGCGCGCTGTGGCGGGGCACCGTGCGCCGCACGCATGGCCGCGTCGAGCTCGCGGGGACGGGGATCCTGCACGCGGACTACCAGGCCGCCGATGTCGATGTCATCGGGCGGATCCTCGGCGCGCCGTCGTCGGGCGCGGTCGTCGAGGATGGCAGCTGGCTCGGGGTGCGCGCGACCGGGCGGTGGCGCGAGGACGACGAGGACGACGTGCGCGTGCTGACGGCCGAGATCGAGGTGATGGGGCGGCTCGATCTCGACTGGCTGTCGCCCGCGCTGCACGGCAGCTTCGCCGAGGTGTCGACGGGGCTCGGCCTCGAGCGCGCGACGCTCGCGGACAGCGCGCACGAGACCGGCGGCTTGCTCCTCGGGCGGTTCGCGTGGGGCTACTACCTGTGCGAGCGCGGCGAGCTGAAGCTGTTCTACGACCACCGGCGCGACTCGCTGGCGGGCGGCATCGCCGCCGGGCGCGCCGCCGGGTTCGTCGGGAGCGCCGGCGGCGCGGTGGACGTGCGCGTGTGGGGACGGTGGGCGGCGCGCACGGAGCTCGAATTCGGCAGCGCGTGGGTGGGCACGCTCGCGCTACGCTTCCAGGGAGGTCCGCCGTGAAGTGGCTATGTGTCATCGCGATGCTGGGAGCGTGTACGCGTCCGAGCGAGGACCGCGCGTACGAGGAGCTCGGCGTCGGAATCGCGGAGATCGCGGACGCGAAGGTGACGGTCGCCGGCGGCCTCGCCGCGGTGCGCGAGCTCGCGGATCACCGGCTGGTGGTGTGGAGCAACTCGCCGGTGCTCGACATCGAGCTCGTCGTGGGGAGCGGCGCGGGCGGCGACTGGACGATCACCGCGATGAACTCGCTCGCCGACGCGCGGCTCGTCGCCGACGGCGTGACGATCGCGCGGACGGGCACCGAGACCGGACCGACGGTCGCCACGTTCGTCGTGCCGCTGGCGCCCGGCACGCACGCGCTACGCGTCGCACCGCCGGATGCCGACACGCCGGGGGCGTTTCGCGTCGCGGCGATGGCGGACATCCAGACCGCGCTGCCGAGCGTCGACCAGGTGTTCCGCGAGATCAACGGCGTCGCTGACGTGCGGTTCGTCGTCGCGATGGGCGACATCACGCAGCGGGCGGAGGAGTGGGAGTACGAGATGTTCGACCGCCAGCTCCGCTACCTGCGGATCCCGTTCTACACGACGCTCGGCAACCACGAGCTGTGGGCGCCGGCGTCGCGGTACTTCGAGCGCTTCGGGCGCGCGAGCTTCCAGTTCACGTACCGCGGCGTGTCGTTCACGTTCGTGGACTCCGGCGACGCCGCGATCGATCCGCTGGTCGACGAGCAGCTGCGCGGGTGGCTCGCCGACGCGCGCGACCGGCCGAACGTGTTCTTGACCCACATGCCGCCGGTGGATCCGAGCGGCCTGCGCTACGGCTCGTTCCGCTCGACGCGCGACGGGCAGCGCCTGCTCGCGGAGCTGGTCGAGGGCAAGGTCGACCTGACGCTGTACGGCCACATCCACACCTACGAGGCCTACGAGAACGGCGGCATCCCGGCCCACATCTCGGGGGGCGGCGGCGCCGAGCCGATGAAGCTCGACGGCATCGACCGCCACTTCCTGATGGTCGAGCTCGATGCCACCGTGGAGTACAAGGCCGACGCTGCGACCAGCGGCGTGCGCGGCGTCGAGCTGCACCGCGTCGACTGACCGCGGTATCCTGCGTGCTGGGCCCGCCATGAAGATGCTCTCGTACTGGCTCAAGGACGCGAACTCGCTCGACGAGCTCGCGTACTGCGCGAAGCACCCGTACCCGCTGCTCGTGCACAACACCTCGAGCTATCAGCTCCGGCCGGTCGAGAAGATCATGGCGACGATCGACCGCGCCGTGCTCTCGCCCGTGCGCCGCGGGCGCGTCCCGTCGGCGATCGACGAGTACGAGGCGGTGCCGGTGCGAGCGATGGGCGGCGAGCACACGTTCGAGCTCACCGTCGGCTGCGGTCCCGAGTGCGACGTGCGCGTCAACGACGTGACGGTGTCGAAGATCCACGCGCTGATGACCCAGGACGCGCGCGGCTTCTGGTACGTGCAGGACGTCGGCTCGACGACCGGCACGCACGTCAACGAGCAGGACACCGATCCGACGCGGCCGCTGCAGTCGGGCGACAAGATCGCGTTCGGCATGGTGGAGGTCACCTTCCACTTGCCGGCGTCTCACTATGCGCTGGTGAGACGGTTGATCTGAAATCGAACGCGCGCCGACGCTCGAGATGAATCCTCACCCGCCGCCGGGGCGCCGGGTCAGTGACAGTACTTGCCGCTGCCGAACTCGGGGCACCCGCGCAGCGCGAGCACGTCCATCGTGGTGGCGACACCGACGTGGATCAGCACGCCGCCCCAGATCGAGCGGGTCCGCATCGCGAGCGTGCCGAGGATCAGGCCGGCGCCGATCGCGCCGAGCGTCTCGGGCATCGGCTTGCCGTAGTGGATCATGCAGTACGGCACGATCATCACGAAGATCGCGTTCGCCCCCATCACCCGGCGCAGGCCGTGGAGCATGAAGCCACGGAAGAAGAACTCGAGCGAGAGGAACTGCGCGGCGTAGAGCACCTGCCACGCCCACAGGTCGAACTGCGAGCGGTTCGCCATCCGGTAGAACGGGTACGTGTGGCGGAACGACTTGGTCGTCGACGCCGCGATCACGGCCGGCAGGACGCAGGCGAACAGGAGCACGTAGATCCACAGGTGCTTCCAGAACCCGCGCAGCGAGACGTGATAGTCGAAGATGCGCTCGCCGGGCATGAACGCGATCACGATCATCGGGATCACGACGTAACCGAGCACGCGCCAGCCCGACCACCACACGAAGCCCCACAGCTCCCAGTAGCGCGAGCCGTCGTTCGGGAAGTAGCGGACGTACGCGTTGTGGCCGCCGATGTACTCCTGGAGCGTCAGCGAGATGGCGACGGTCACGAGGATGACCAGCACCTTGATGCTCGTGGTGCCCGCGTCCTCCGGCGTGCGCACGGTCTCGCGATCGATCGCGCGCCACTGATCGATGCTGACCTTCTTGAGCCAGTCGACGAGGATCACTACTTCGCCTTGGGCGCCTGCGCTGGCTTCGCCGCCTCCGCCGCCTTCTTGATGGTCTCGGCGGCGGCGCGAATCCGGCGGCGCGTGAGGTCCTTTCCGAGCACCGACATCGTCTCGAACAGGCCCGGAGAGGCCTTCCTGCCCGTGACCGCGAGGCGGAGCAGCATGAACGCGTGCTTGGTCTTCCACTTCTGCGCGTCCGCCCACTCTCGCGCGACTTCCTCGAGCATCGCCGGCTCGAAGCCCTCGCGCGCCTCGATCTTGTCGACGTAAGCCAGCAGCCCGTCCCTCGTATCCTCGGCCGTCACGTCGGGCACCTTCATGTCCGCGAGCACCGGCGCGTAGTCGAGCTCGCCGCCGTGGAAGAACAGATCGACGACCGACATCACGTCGCTGAGCTTCTTGATCCGCTTCTGGAACAGCGGCGCGAGCCTCGCGAGGTACTCGCGGTTGAAGCGCCAGCCGATCACCGCGTCGACGAGCTGCGCCTCGGTGAGCTCGTGGATGTAGAGCTCGTTCAGGTGCGAGAGCTTCTCGAGGTTGAACACGGGGCCGCCGAGGGACATGCGGTCCCACGAGAACACGTCGATCATCTCGGCGAGCGTGAACTTCTCCCGGTCGCCGCCGAACGACCAGCCCATCGTGGCGAGGAAGTTCAGCAGCGCGTGCGGCAGGATGCCGATGTCCCGGTAGTAGTTGATCGAGACCGGGTTCTTGCGCTTGCTGATCTTCGACCCGTCGCTGTTGCGGAGCAGCGGCATGTGGAAGAACCGCGGCGGCTCCCAGCCGAAGGCCTGGTAGAGCAGCACGTGCTTCGGCGTGGAGGAGATCCACTCCTCCGCGCGGATCACGTGCGTGATCTCCATCAGGTGGTCGTCGACCACGTTCGCGAGGTGGTAGGTCGGCAGCCCGTCGGACTTGAGCAGCACCTGATCGTCGAGCTGCTCGGCGCTGATCGTCACGGGTCCCCGCAGCTCGTCCTCGACCACGATGTCGCCCGTGAGCGGCACCTTCATGCGGACGACGTGCGGCTCTCCCGCCTTCGCGCGCGCCTCGCCGTCCTTCGGATCGAGGTCGCGGCAGTGGCGGTCGTAGCCCGGGTTCTTCTTCTCCGCCTGCTGCTGGATCCGCACCTTCTGGAGGCGCTCGGCGGTGCAGAAGCAGCGGTACGCCTCGCCCTTCGCGAGGAGCACGCCGACGTGGTCCTGGTAGATGTGCGAGCGCTCGCTCTGCCGGTACGGCGCGTAGGGGCCGCCGACATCGGGGCCCTCGTCCCACGTCAGGCCGCACCAGTGGAGCGCGTCGAAGATCATCTGCTCGCTGTCGGCGCGGGCGCGGGTCTGATCGGTGTCCTCGATGCGGAGCACGAACGTCCCGCCGTGCTTCTTCGCGAACACGTAGTTGAACAGAGCGATGTAGGCGGTCCCAACGTGCGGATCACCCGTCGGCGACGGTGCGATCCGCACACGCACGGGCCGAGCGGTCGACGACATAGGGCCGCCTTGTAGCACATGATGATAAGGTCTAGCGATGCGCCTCCTCATCGCGCTCGCGCTGCCGGGACTCCTCGTCTCGGCGGCCGCAGCTGCGCCGCGCACGGTCGAAGGGTTCGTCGTCGAATCGACCGGGCGATGGACCGAGGACGGCAGCCGGATCGTCACCGAGGCGCGCGTGCGCACCGCGGACGGCCGCGAGGTCACGGTCTCCCAGCTCGGCGGCACCGTCGACGGGCTGACGATGCGGCAGTTCCCCGGCCCCGAGCCGCTCGTGACCGGGATGCGCGTCGCCGTCGAGGCGCACGACGACACCGATCTCGACAACCGCGCGCACCTCGTCGTCGACGACGTCCGCGTGCTCGCGATGCCCGCGGGCTTCGTGCGCACCGGCCCCACGAAGGGCGGCAAGTCCCTGTTCTGGGAGTCGGCGTGCGTGTTCCTGGTGATCGACGCCGACGGCACCAAGCACCTGCCCGGCGAGACCGAGCTCGCGGTGATCGATCAGGCGATCGCGACCTGGAACACCGCGAGCGCGAGCTGCGCGTACCTCCAGCTCAAGAAGGGCGCGACGGTCCAGCACGAGGTCGGCAAGGACTACACGAACGTCATCAAGTTCCGCGACTCGTCGTGGTGCCGGCCGAAGATCAAGGACGATCCGGCGCGCTGCTACTCCGAAGCCGCCGCCGGCCTCACCACCGCGGTGTACGTCGACGACCCGATGTCCGCCCGCGACGGCGCGATCGTCGACGCCGACATCGAGCTCAACGGCGCGAACTTCGCGATCTCGAACAACGGCGTCACGCTCGGCGTGCAGCCGTGCAAGGCGGAGCTGCTCAACACGCTCACCCACGAGCTCGGCCACCTCGTCGGGATGGAGCACACGTGCCGGGTCGCCGATGACCCGCCGCGCGTCGACGACCTGGCCCGCCCCGTACCGTTCTGCACGCAGACCAGCGACGCGAAGATCATCGACGCGACGATGTATCCGTTCCAGGACTGCGGCGAGACCAAGAAGGCGTCGCTCGAGCCCGACGACATCGACTTCCTCTGCAAGGTCTATCCCAGGGCCAGCGATCCGGGGACCTGCGACGAGGTCGAGCCCTCGAAGCCCGGATGTGGGTGTGCCTCCAGCGAGCCGCCGGCCGGCGGGCTCGTCCTGGCCGCCGTGACATCTCTTTGGCTGTTGCGGCGGCGGCGCGGTATCGTTTCGGCATGAGCGCGACGTGCCCCGCGTGCGGGGTCGCTGTGGTGCCCGGGTACGTGAAGTGCCCGAAGTGCGGAGCCGTGATGCCGTCGACGCGCGCGGCGACGAGCGGAGCCGGTGGCACCGCGGTCGCCGGGGCGAGCGGCGGCCCTCCGGTCGCGGCCTTCGTCGTGGGGGGCGTGGTCGCGCTCGGCATCGTGCTGTTCTTCGCGCTGCGCAAGGGCGGAGCCTCCGAGGAGCCGGCCACCCAGCCGCAGGCGGAGGTCCCGGCGGAAGGCCAGCCGGCGACGGCGCCCGAGCTCGATCCGACCGCGGCGCTCGCCCCGGCCCCGGGGAGTGCCGCGGTCGCGCGCGATCCGTCGACCTCCGTCGGTGCGCTCGACCGGGCACTCAAGAAGGAGCGGCTGTGGGGCACCGTCTCGGTCAGCGGCGGGCGCGTCGACGTGCGCAGCGCCTCCTGCGGGGACCCCGGCATGAAGCCGCTGATCGACGCCAACGCGTCCGCGCTCCGCGACGGCGGCTTGACCCAGCTGCGCTGCCTGGAGCAGAGTGGCGCCGTTGTCTTCGAACGAGATCTCTGACTCGAAACCCCACCGGCTGATCCTGCCGCTGGGCCTGCGCGTGCTCGTGCAGGTGATCAAGATCGAGGAGCGCACCGATGCCGGGCTGTACCTGCCCGCCGGGGCCAAGGAAGCGAACGACGACGCGTTCTACGGCAAGGTGATCGAGGTCGCGCGCGATCGACCCACCACCGACGTCGCGACCGAGAACGTGTCGGGCGTGCCGCACGGCGCGCACGTGCTGTTCCGCAAGGAGGCCGGCGTGCGCGTCCCGTGGGACGACCGGCTGCGCCTCATCGACGTGAAGGACATCCTGGCGACCGTCGAAGAGGTGGCGCCGGGAGAGGCGCACTGATGGCGCAGCCACCGCGCGAGGCCGTGCCGCGCCTCGCGGACCTGGAGCTCGAGCTCGCGACGCCGCGGCTGACCCTGCGCCCGTATCGCGACAGCGACGTCGACGACATCTGGCCGTACACCTCGGATCCCGCGTTTCCGAAGCTGATGAGCTGGGCGGCGCACGCCGAGAAGTCCGAGACGCTCGGCTTCATCGGCTCGACCCGGCAGGGCATCGCCGACAACACCGACTGCACGTGGGCGATCGTGCGGGACGGCAAGGTCGTCGGCACCGTCGGTCTCCACGGCATCCGCTGGCAGTTCCGGGCGTGGCGGATCGATCGCGCCGAGCTCGGCTACTGGCTCGCCCCCGCGCTGTGGGGCAAGGGCCTGATGACCGAGGCCGCGCACCACGTGCTCGTGTTCGCGTTCGGAGAGCTCGGCCTCCACAAGATCACGGTCGGCTGCCTGGAGCAGAACATCGGCTCGCGGCGGGTGATCGAGAAGCTCGGGTTCCGTCACATCGGCCGGCACGAGGACGACGTGTGGCGCGACGGCGCGTGGCACGCCCACCTGCGCTACGAGCTGACGGCCGAGCGCTGGTCCGACGTCTCGACGACGATGCCGCTCGCGAGACCGATCAGTAGACCTCGCCCGACTTGATCCGCGCGATCATGCGGGCGAGCGCGGCACGGGCGTCGTCGGCGCACGCGGTGATGCGCACGCCGAACCCCGTGGGAAACCTGTCGGATTCGGCGCTCCCGGGCTCGACGACCCGGACCACGACGACGGTGCACGCGACGTGCTGGTCGAAGTCGTAGAGCTCGAGCGACAGGGTCGAGCCGAGCTTGATCGGATACGCGCGCGCGACCTTGGTGTAGAGGAACAGGCCATGCTCCGAGAGGTCGCGGGTGCGGAACACGAGCTCCTGACCGTCGGCGCCGGAGACCTTGACGAACGCGTCGACGGCAACACGCTCGGCGCCACGCTGGCTCATGACGCCACGATAGACGATCGCCACGTGGCGGTCAGGGTGCACGGGGCGAATCGTCGTGGTAGCTTCGCGGCTAGGCCGCGGAAACCATGGACGTTCGCTGCGAGAAGTGCCAGACGGAGTACGAGCTTGACGAGGCCCGTCTCAAGCCCGGTGGAGTCACCGTCAAGTGCACGAACTGCGGGCACATGTTCAAGATCAAGAAGCGGTCGAACACGAACATCGGCGTGCCCGCTGTCGTGGCGACGCCGCCGTCTGGCCCGAACGACGCGGGGCGCGTGCGCACGCCGTCGAACCGGCCGGCGAGCGCCGCGACACCGTCGTCCGGAACGCCCCGGGCCGACTCGATGCTCGATGGCTCCGGGCCGGCCGCCTCCGGGGAAGAGCGCCAGTGGCTGATCCGGCTCGAGAACGGCGAGCAGAAGAGCTGCCGCGAGCTCGCGGTGCTGCAGCAGTGGATCGTCGCCGGCGTCGTGACGCGCGAGTCGCTGATCTCGCGCACCGGCAAGACGTGGAAGCGGCTCGGCGACATCACCGAGCTCGCGCAGTACTTCGCGATCGCCGACGAGGCGCGCACGCAGCGCCAGGAGCGCAAGACCAAGGAGACCGGCAAGCCCGCGACGAAGCCGGTGCAGGGCACCATGCTCGGCATCGGCACGGTGCCGTCGGCGCAGGGCGGCACGATCCTCCCCGACGAGGCGGACGAGCTCCGCTCGACCGGCAACTTCAAGGCCCGGGGCGGGACGACGCCGCCACCGCCGCCACCGCAGGCCGCCGCCGCACCCCGCCGGCCCGCGACGCAGCCGCCGCCGCCGCCGGGCAGCTACAACAAGAAGCCGCCGTCGCCGTCGGCGCCGCCGCCGCCGGCCACCGAGGCCGCGCGCTCGTTCACGGGCTTGCCCGCGGCGAGCAACCGATCGACCGCCGCGTGGGCGACCACGGGCGATGCGCCGGAGACCGCGGGCGATGCGGGACCGAGCGGCCCGCTCGGCGGACGGCTCAAGGCGGCGGCCTCGCAGGAGCCGGCGTTCGCGGGCCGCGTGCGCGTGATGCCGTCCGACGAGGACGCGTTCCGCACCGGTCCGAACCTCGCCGCGGACGACGACGACGACGTGCTGCCGGCTCGACGCGGCTCGCGCGGTGGCGCGTGGCTGCTCGTGATGGCGCTGCTCGTGATGGGCGCGGCCGCCGGCGTGGTCTACGTGTTCGTGATCCGCAAGGACAAGACCGAGGAGGCGAGCAGGCCTCCGCCCACCGCGGATGCCGCGGTCGCGACGGTCACCCCGGACGCCGCGGTGGTGACGCCGCCGCCGGAGACCCCCGACGCGGCCGTGGTGGCGCCGCCCGCGAAGACGCCGGTCGAGCTCGCGAAGGACGAGCTCGGCGCCGACAACGAGACCCGGCTGCGCGCGGCGCTCGCCGCGTTGCAGGGCGTCGCGGACCCGGGCGCCGAGGCCATGCGCGCGCACCTGACGGCGCAGATCGCGCAGGGCCTCCTCGACCGCGCCGCGGTCACCGCCGACAAGGCCGAGGCCGAGACGCTGAAGAAGGCCGCGAAGCAGCTCGTGATCGATGCGGCGCCCGCCGCGCAGCGCGCGTTCAAGGCCGCCGGCGACGACGCGCTGGCGAACCTCGCGATGGCGGAGGTGCTGCGCCTGCAGGGCAAGTCGGCGAGGGAGCTCAGGCGCTACGCGGATGCGGCGAAGGCGAAGGCCGGCGCGGGCAGCGAGTGGAAGCGCGATGTGGCGCTGGCCGAGGGCCTGCAGCTCGCGCGTGACGGCAAGCTCGACGACGCGAAGGCGGCGTTCACCGCGATCGACAGCGGCGACGACAAGCTCGAGACCTCCGGCGACGTGCGCGCTCGGTTCCACCTCGCGCTCGTGCTCTACGCGCAGAACAAGCCGGCGGAGGCCAAGCCGCTCGTCGAGCAGGTGCTCGCGGCGCAGCCGGAGCACGCGGGCGCGAAGGCTCTCTCGACGCGACTCGAGACGACGGTCGTGAAGACCGACCCGCTGCCGCCCGAGGACAACACGACCAAGCCGAACACCGGGTCCTCGGGGACCGGCGGCGGCAACACGGGTGGTGGCGGCGGCGAGCCGCTGCCGACCGGTGGTGGCTACGACGCGCTGCTCGCGCGCGCCAACAAGCTCGCCGAGTCGAGCTGCACGAAGGCGACGGAGCTCTACCAGAAGGCGCTCGAGCAGAAGCCGAACGGCGTCGAGGCGCTCACCGGGATGGGCTACTGCCACATCGATGCGAAGCAGTTCTCGAGCGCGTTCTCGAAGTTCCGCGCGGCGCTCGCGATCTCGAGCCGCTACGAGCCGGCGCTGTGGGGCGTCGCCGAGGCGTACTCGCAGCAGGGCCGCAAGGAGCAGGCGCTCGAGGCGGTCAAGGCGTACCTCGAGGTGTATCCGGGCGCGACGAAGGCGCTGAAGGCGCTCGATCGGCTCGGCGGTGGCGCGAGCACCGGCACGACGCCGGGCTCCGGTGCGGGCTCGGCCGAGAAGCCGCCCGAGAAGCCGCCCGAGAAGCCGCCCGAGAAGCCGCCCGAGAATCCGACGCCGCTCCCCGATCCGAACGGTCAGCCTCAGAAGCAGCCGGAGAAGGCGCCCGAGAACGAAGCCGGTAGCGGCTCGGGTTAGTGCTATGAACGGGCCATGGGTGCCCGCCTTGGTCTCGCGGCCGCGCTGATCGCGCTGGCCGGTTGTCCGAACAATCCCTCCAAGCTCGACAAGGTCGACGTCAACGGAGGACAGCGTCCGGATCCTGCGGCAGACGATCCGTGGGCGGCGAGCACCGCCCAGGTCGACACCGACAAGAAGGACGACGGCGGTGGCGGTCTCGGCGGGCTCGACCTGCAGAGCATGCTCGACAAGCTCGGAGAGGCGATCAAGAAGCCGGGGCCGTACGAGGCGCCCGAGAAGTCCGCCGACTACGACGAGGCCAAGCCGCACTGGGGCGTGATGAAGCTGTCGGGCGGCATCGTCGAGCGCGAGGCGTTCTCGCTGACCGGCGGCGGCCGCGGCACGGAGCTGCGCACCGCGATCGATCGACTGCGCGCGCTCGCGAAGGACGACACGGTCACCGGCTTGCTCCTGCGCGTCGAGGGCGTCGAGGTCAGCCTGCCCGACGTCGTCGAGCTGCGCACGGCGATGCACGACTTCCGCGCGGCCGGCAAGAAGCTGGTGTGTCACACCGAGGACGCGTCGAGCTCGACGTACCTCGTGCTGGCCGCCTGCGACCAGATCGGGCTCGCGCCACTCGGCCAGATCGCGATCACCGGACCTGCGGCGATGCCGATCCACGTGCGGCCGCTGCTCGACAAGCTCGGCGTCACCGCGGACTTCCTCCACGTGGGCGCGTACAAGGGCGCGGCCGAGCCGCTGACCCGCAACGAGCCGTCACCGGAGATGCGCGAGACGATCGGGGCGATCCTCGATCGGCGCTACCAGACCATGGTCGAGATCATCGCGGCGGAGCGAAAGCTCGCTCCGGATCAGGTGAAGGGCCTCATCGACACGGCGCTGTTCCCGTCGCAGCTCGCGAAGACCGCGAAGCTGGTCGACGAGGTCAGCTCGTTCGAAGCGTTCCGCGGCAAGGTGGTCACCGGCCCGTGGTCGAAGCTGGACCTCGAGCCCGACACCGACGACAAGCTGTCGACGATGCTGAAGCTCGCGCGGTTCATCGGCGCGATGCCGCCGGAGAAGCCGCTCGGCGATCACGTCGCCGTGGTCTACGCGCTCGGCGACATCGTCGATGGCGGCGGCGACGGCATCCTCGGAGCGCGCCAGCAGATCGCGTCGCACACGCTCGTGCCGGCGCTGCGCGCGATGACCGCCGACGACAGCGTGAAGGCGGTCGTCCTGCGGATCGACTCGGGCGGCGGCAGCGCGCAGGCGTCCGAGCTGATCTGGGAGGCGGTGACCGAGCTCAAGGCGAAGAAGCCGGTCGTCGTGTCCATGAGCGACGTCGCTGCCAGCGGCGGCTACTACATCGCGAGCAACGCCACGAAGATCTTCGCCGAGGCGGATACGCTGACCGGCTCGATCGGCGTCGTCGGTGGCAAGATCGCGCCCGGCGCCGCGCTCGCGAACCTCGGCATCAAGACGTACCCGATGGGCCGCGGCAAGCGCGCGACGATGATGGCGAGCCTCGATCCGTGGACCGCCGAGGAGAAGGCCGTCATCCAGACCTCGATGGAGGAGGTCTACACGGTGTTCGTCGGCCGCGTCGCGCAGGGCCGCGGCAAGAAGCCCGCCGACGTGCAGCCGATCGCGCAGGGCCGCGTGTGGACCGGAACGAAGGCGAAGGAGCTCGGGCTGGTCGACGACATCGGCGGGCTCGACGCGGCCCTCGCCGAGGCGAAGAAGCTCGCGAAGCTCGACGCGTCGGCCGGCATCGAGGTCTACCCGCCCTCCCCGACGCTGCGCGACGTGCTGGCGTCGTTCGGCGGCGTGTCGTCGCCGTTCGGGCTGTCGGTCGACGCCGCGCTCGACTCGCTCGCGGGCATCGATCCGACGATCGCCGCGGAGACCCGGCGCCTGCTCTCGCTCGCCCTGTCGTTCCACGCCACGCGGATCCAGGCGATCGCCGTCCTCCCGGTGATCCGGTGAGCCGTCTCGCGCTGCTGGTCGCGCTCGCCGCGTGCTCGCGGAGCGCGGTCCCGCCCGCCCCCGACAAGCCGGCACCTCCTCCCCCGCCGGCCGCTCCGGTCGCCGGTGCGAAGGGCAAGCTCGTCACCAGGCAGGTCCCGAGCGCCTCGCTCGGCGTGACGAAGGACGTCGTCGTCTACGAGCCCGCGGGCTACGACGCCGACCCGAACCGGCGCTGGCCGGTCTACTACTTCCTGCACGGCCTCGGCCTCGACGAGACCTCGTGGACCAAGAGCGGCCAGCTCCACGAGGTCGCCGACAAGCTCGGGGTCCAGGCGATCATCGTGATGCCGGACGCGGATGACTCGTTCTACGTGAACGCCGTCACGCCCGTGAGCTACGACGCCTGCATGAAGAACGGCGAAGGCCTGTTCTTCCCGGTGCAGCCGCTGTCGTCCAAGTGCGTGAAGACGCCGGCGTACGAGTCGTGGATCACCAAGGACCTCGTCGCGTGGACCGACGCGACGTACCGCACGATCGCGAGCAAGCAGGGCCGCGCGATCGTCGGCCTGTCGATGGGCGGGTTCGGCGCGCTGCAGCTCGCGATGCGCCACAAGGACCTCTACGCCGCCGCGGGAAGCCACTCCGGCGTCGACGCGCTGCTCTACAAGGGCCCGTTCCCGTACGCGCCGGGCAAGGTCGAGCTGTTCACGCAGGTCGCGGAGCCCGAGGACATGATCGTGAAGTGGCTCGTGCGCCTGTTCGGCAAGGACATCGCGAACTGGCGCGCGCACGATCCCGCGTCCCTCGTCGCCGAGCTCTCGCCCGGCGAGCTCGCGCTCTACCTCGACTGCGGCACCGAGGACATCTTCAAGCTCGACAACGGCGCGCGCTACCTGCACGACCTGCTCGAGGCCAGGAAGATCCCGCACACGTTCTACATCGGGCCGGGCAAGCACGACTTCAGCTTCTGGACGCCGCGGCTGCCCGAGACCTTCAAGTTCCTCGCCGCGAACGTCAGCGCGCCGAAGTAGCTCGCCGAGCTCGCGGGGCGAACCGATCAGCCGCTCAGCGCGCCCTGCAGCGCGCGAAGGGCGCCGCGGGCCCGCTCGACGTGCTCCTGCGCGGCGCTGATCGCGTCGGAGATGATCGTCACCGCCGGCGACGAGTCCATCATCGCGGTCTCGTCGCTCGCCGCGCGCATGTTCGAGCGCAGCGAGTCGATCGCCTCCTCCAGGACAGCGACGTGCTCGGCGAGCGCGATCGGCTGCTGCGATCCCGTGCTGGTCGATTCGCCGTCGGCGTTGTCGATCGCGGCCCGGAGCTTCTGCTCCGCGTCCTGCAGCTGCGCCTCGAGCTGGCGGACGCGGTCCTGCAGCTCGGCGGACTTCACGATCATCCCCTCGTACTTCGAGATGTCGACCTGCGCCGTGACCTCGGGGTCGTAGGCCGCCGTCGACCTCGCGTCCTTCACCTGCGGGAGGTTGCGGCTCGTCGTGTCCTCGTCGCTGCGCGCGTCCTTGAGCTCCGCCTCGAGCTTGTCGCGCTCGAGCGTCACCTGCGCGAGCTTGGAGCGCACGTCCTTGAGCTCGCGCTGGAGCTGCGCGATCTCGCGCTCGGTCTCGGCCGCGAACGAGCGCACGTTCTCGGCGGCGTCGACCTCCTTCTGGAGCGCGGCGATCTGCGCCTGCAGCTCCCTCACCGTGCCGCTGTCGTCGGCCGCGAGCGCGGCGCGGCGCTCGGCTTCCTTCAGGCGGCCCATCGCCTCCTCGAGCTCCTCGCGCGCGGTCGCGAGCTGCTGCTCCGCGTCGTCGGCGCGCTGCGACGCCGCGTCGATCCTCGCCTGCGCGGCCGCCTCGGCCTCGCCGGCGGCCTTCACGCCCCTGGACATCGCGATCTGCGCGTCGGCCTCGAGCATCGACAGCTTCTGCACCGCCTCGTCGAGCTGGCGCTGCAGCGCGTTCGCGCGGCCGACCGCGGCGTCCGCGCTCTCCGCCTTCGCCGCGAGCCCCTCGAGCTTGCGCTCGGCCTCGCCGGCGCGGGCGAGCGCGTCCTCGAGGCGCTCGCGCTGCGTGTCATCGGCGTGCGCGTGGTCCTCCACCTTGCGCGTGAGGTCCGCGAGCTGCGCGCGCGCGGTGCCGAGCTCGGCCTCCGCCATCGAGCGCGCGTCTTGCGCCTGCTGGAGCAGCCCCTCGAGCTCGGTGACCTTCGCGCGCAGGCTTTCGATCGTCTCGGTCGCGCGCGTCATGTCGAGCTCGAGCTGGCGCGCCTTGACGCGCGCGGCCTCGAGCTGCGCGTCGGCCTCGTCGCGCGACGCCTGCGAGGCGGTCTCCGTGACCGCGAGCCCGCTCTCGAGGTCGGTGATCCGCTCCTGCAGCGTCTCGATCTGGACCTCGGCGGCGACCAGCTTGCTCTCGGCGTCGTCGGCGCGCTTGGTGACGACGGGCAGCTGGGCGCGGGCGTCGGCGAGCTCGCGCTCGAGCGCGGTCTTCCGATCGACCAGCTGGAGCAAACCCTGGCGCTCCGCGGCGAGCTCGCGCTGTGTGGCCTCGAGCCGTCCGGTGAGGTCCTTCGTGTTCGCGTCGAGCTTGCCGGTCAGCTCGGCCGACTGCGCGTCGAGCTTCGCGGTCAGCTCCTTCTGGATCGTGTCGACGCGCGCCTCGGCATCGGCGGCGCGCTTGTCGGCGGCGGCGATCTTCGCGTCGGCCTCGCCGAGCTTCGCGGTCGCCTCGTCGGCCTTCTTGTGAGCATCGGCGAGCTCGCGGTGCACGCTCTTCGCACGGGTGTCGGCGTCCGCGGCGCGCCGCAGCGCCTCGGCGACGTCCTTCGCCATCGCCTTCGCCATCGTGTCGGCCGCGCTCGCGCGCTGCTCGGCATCCTGCGCGCGCCGCTCGGACTCGGTGACCTTCTTCTCCGCGGCCGCCGCCTTGGCGGAGGCGTCCTCGCGCGACTTCGTCGCCTCGGCGATCGCGCTGTCGGCCTTCGCGAGCTGCTCGAGCTTGCCCTGCAGCTCCTTCGCACGCCCCTCCGCCTCGGCGAGCTTGCCGGCGAGCTTGTCGAGCTCGGCCTTCGCGTCCGCCGCCCTGCCCTCCGCGGCCTGCGTGGCCGCGGTCGCGGCGGCGAGCTGATCCTCGAGCTCGGCGAGCTTGCTCTTGCGGGTCTCGAGCTGCGCGGTCAGCTCCGCGAGCTCCTGGGAGAGCTTCGTCGCGCGCTGCTCGGCCGCCTGGAGCGGCGCGTCGCCGGCACCGAGCCGGGCCTCGAGCTGGCCGATCCGCTCCACGCTCTTGGCCGCGTTCTCCTCCGCGGACTTCACGCGCGCGTCGGCCTCGGCGAGCTTCGCCTCGAGCTGCGCCACCTTGGTCTCGGCCTTCGCGGCCTGCGCGTTCGCGCCCGACAGGTTGCGCTCGGCGCCCTGCGCCCGGATCTGTGCCGACGCGCCGTCCTTCTCCGCCTTCTCCGCGCGCGCGGTCAGCGCGGTGATCTGCTCGGTCAGCTGGGCGAGCCGCGCATCGGGCTGCCCCTGCGCCGCCTTGAGGTCGGCGACCTCCCGCTCGAGCCGCGTGATGATCAGGTCGGCCTCGGCGAGCTTGGCCGCCGCGGCGACGCCGGCCGACGCCTCGGCGACCATCTTGCCCTCGCGCGCCTTCGCCGCCTCGAGCTTCGCGATCTCGATCTCCGCCGAGCTCGACCGGCGCACGAGATCGAGCTCCTTGCGCAGCTCCGCCGCCTCGCGCGCGAGCTCGCCGTGCGCGTGCTCCGTCGTCGAGACCGTCGCCTGCGCCTCCTCGAGCTGGCCCTTGAGCTTGGCCACCTCCGCGGTCAGCTTCGCGCTCTCGACACCGACGTTGCTCGACCACTCCGCGCGGTCCCGGAGCTCGCGCTCGAGCCCGGCGACCCGGTCGCGCAGCTCGACGAGCTCGGTCATCTCCGCGCCGGTGAGGTCGCCGCTCTTGATGCCCTGCTTCGAGCTGCGGCGTCCCACCTCGCGCAGCGCCTCGAGCTCGTCCTGCACCGCCTTCAGCGCCTGCTCGAGCATCGCGGCGCGCGCCTCGGCCTCGTCGCGCAGGCGGATCGCCTCGCTGTCGACCGCGCCCTGGATCTGCGGCAGCGTCGTCGCCGCCGGCGGGACGGTCGGCGAGAGCTTCATCTGCTCGATGACCTGGTGCAGCTCGCCGACGCGCCGCGCGAACGCGTCGCGCTCCTCCTCGACGGCCGCGCGGTTCTTGCGCTCGAGATCGAGCCACGTCGCGAGCGTGCCGTGCAGGCCCATCGGCGGCGGCAACGTGCCGCTCGCGGGCAGGAGGCGGATCATCAGGCTGCCGACGAGGATGATCTCGCCGGTCGGCACCGGCGCGCGCTGCACCTTGTTCGGCCCGACGAAGATGCCGTTCGAGCTACCGAGGTCCTCGACCCAGAGCGTGCCCTGGTCGATGTAGAACCGCGCGTGCATGCGCGAGACGCGCGGGTCCGCGCTGCGGATGTGACACTCCGGCGCGCGGCCGATCGTCACCGGCTCGTGTCCGAGCGCGAGCGAGCGATCCACGCCGTCGACGTCCGAATAGACCAGGGTCGCCATCCCGTGGCGAGGAACCTATCACGGACGCGGAGTTAGCTGCGCGATCAGGGCCTCCGCCGTGAGCAGCGCTCGATCCGTGTCGTCATCGAGGAGCACGACGTGCCCCATCTTCCGGCCGGGGGCCGGGGCGTCCTTGCCGTACAGGTGCAGGCGCGCCTCGGGGCGGGCCAGCACGTGCTGCCAGGCCGGCGGGCCCTTGGCCCACAGGTCGCCGATCAGGTTCACCATCACGGCGCCGGTCAGCGGCCGCGGGTCGCCGAGCGGCAGACCGCACACCGCGCGAACGTGTTGCTCGAACTGCGAGGTCGCGCAGGCGCCGTAGGTGTAGTGGCCGCTGTTGTGCGTGCGCGGGGCGATCTCGTTGGCGAGCAGCCGCCCATCGGGGAGCTCGAACATCTCGACCGCCATCACGCCGACGTGATCGAGCGCCTCGGCGACCTTGATCGCCATCGCCTCGGCGCGCGCGCGCTGCTCGGCCGCCATCGGCGCCGGGGCCCGCGTGGTGTGCAGGATGTGGCGCCGGTGGACGTTCTCGGCGATCGGGTAGACCCGGATGTCGCCGGCCATCCCGCGCGCGAGCACCACGCTGATCTCGCGGGTGAACGGCACGACCTCCTCGATCACCGCGGGCTCTCCGCGCAGGCGGGCGAGCTGCGCCGGCCCGTCGGCGGCGGCGTCGATGCGGACCTGGCCCTTGCCGTCGTAGCCGGCGCGGCGGACCTTCACGATCGCGGGCGCACCGACCTTCGCGAGGCCCGCGGTCAGCTCCAGGGCGTTGCCGACCGGCGCCCACGCCGCCTGCGGCACGCCGAGCGTGTCGAGGAACTGCTTCTGGACCAGGCGGTCCTGGATCGTGCGCAGCACGTTCGCCCCCGGCCGCACCGGAGCGATCGTGTGCAGCTCCGCGAGCACGTCGGCCGGGACGTGCTCGGTGTCGAGCGTGATCACGTCGACCTGCTGAGCGAGGTGGCGCGCCGCCTCGAGATCATCGAGCGCGCCGACGACCACGCCGTCGGAGACCTGCGCCGTCGGGCAGCGCGGGCTCGGATCGAGCACGACGATCCGATAGCCCATCTGCCGCGCGGTCACGGCCATCATGCGGCCGAGCTGGCCGCCGCCGAGCACGCCGACGGTGGCGCCCGGCAGGAGCGGGACTCGCCGAGCGTGCTCGGCGGCGAGCGAGGTCACGGCAGCTTGTCCTCGAGGACCTTGTCGGTCTGGCGCTTGCGGTACTCGTCGAGCCGATCGGCGACGCCGGGATCGTGCAGCCCGACGATCGCCGCCGCGAGCAGGCCCGCGTTCACCGCCCCCGCCTCGCCGATCGCGAGCGTGCCGACGGGGATGCCCTTCGGCATCTGGACGATCGAGAGCAGCGAGTCCAGCCCGTTCAGCGCCTTGCTCTGCACCGGCACGCCGAGCACCGGAAGGCGCGTCTTCGCCGCGGTCATGCCCGGCAGGTGCGCCGCGCCGCCCGCGCCCGCGATGATCACCCAGATGCCCCGCCCTTCCGCCTCGTCGGCGTACTCGAACAGGAGGTCGGGCGTACGGTGCGCGCTCACGATCCGGGTCTCGAAGCCGACCTCGAGCTGCGCGAGCACCTCGGCGGCGTGCCGCATCGTCTCCCAGTCGCTGCGAGAGCCCATGATGATGCCGACGCGGATGCTGCTCATGGAGGTTCCTTGCGCGGTCCGGCCGCGCGGAGCAGCCGATCGCCGACAGCTTCGCCCAGCCCCACCGCGGGAGGCAA
This sequence comes from Myxococcales bacterium, assembly GCA_016794545.1. GTDB lineage: Bacteria > Myxococcota_A > Polyangia > Haliangiales > Haliangiaceae > JABFXX01. The sequence goes on along the minus strand of JAEUJX010000549.1, from coordinate 3,010 downwards.
CGCGGCGATCACCACATCGACCTCCAGCGCGTCGAGATCTCGCAGCGCCGCGTAGAGCTCGCGCGCCATGCCCGCCGTGTCGTCGGGCAGCGGGTGCGCGCGGGCGCCCAGCTCGCCCCACGCGGCGAACGCGCTCCCGGGAGCGAGCACGGCGACGCGCTGGGCGCTGGTCCTCGCCGCGGCCACGGCGGCCGGCACCTCGTCGGGCGCGACGGCGATCACCTGCGCGCGCGGTGCGTAGTGCGACGCGAGCGTGCCCGGCGCGGCGGGCGCCGCGGCATCGGCCGCCGCGAGCGGGCCGGTGATCGCCTCGATCGCCTCCCGCGGCATGCCCCCGGGCCGGAGCAGCACGGGCGCGCCGCGCGAGTAATCGACGATCGTCGACTCGACCCCGACGGCGCACGGCCCACCGTCGAGGATGTAGCCGATCGCGTCGCCGAGATCGGCCAGCACGTGCAGCGCCGTGGTCGGGCTGACCGCGCCGAACCGGTTCGCGCTCGGCGCCGCGACGCCGCCGCCGAACCTCCGGAGCAGCGCGATCGCGGTCGGGTTCGACGGCACGCGCAGGCCGACCGTGTCACCGCCGCCGGTGGTCACGCGCGAGACCCGCGGCCCGGCGCGCAGGATGAGCGTCAACGGCCCGGGCCACGCCGCGGCGGCGAGCGCGCGCGCCGGCGCGGGGATGTCGATCGCCCAGTCGTCGAGCCGCGCCTCGGGCGCGACGTGCACGATCAGCGGGTGCGCGCGCGGACGGCCCTTGATCGCGAAGATCTTCGCGACCGCGGCGTCCTTCGTCGCGTCCGCGCCGAGGCCGTACACGGTCTCCGTCGGAAACGCGACGACCTCGCCGCCCGCGAGGAGCTGCGCGGCGCGCTCGACATCGGTCCCGATCGGCATCGCGCGCAGTCTACGTGTGCGGGCGCGTGGTGGCCAGGCTCGGATGGTCGGCCCACACGCCGCGCAGGTGGTTGCAGAGGCCCGCGCGGTCCGTCGGATACGTCTGGCGGAAGTCCATCCAGTCGAGCGTGGCGACGAGCGAGATCTCGGCGATCCCGAGGCCGCCGCCGCCGAACGAGCGCCGGTCCGGCGCGAGCTGGGTCCCGAGCCACTGGAAGATCGCGTCCGCGCGGCCGAGGTTGTGCGCCTCGAACGGCGTGCCCGCCGCGGGCACGTTCTCGCGCTTCAGATAGAACAGCTGGATCGCCGAGTCGAGCGCGGCGTCGATCGCGTTGATGACGTTGCCCTCGTGCCAGCGGTCCTTCGGCGGCGCGAGGTTGCCCCAGCCGCGCGTCGTCACGAGCCAGTCGATGATCGCGCGCGAGTCGAAGAGCGTGCGGCCATCGACCTCGGCGACCGGGACCTTCCAGATCGGGCTCGTGGCGCGGAGCTGCTTCTGGCCGTCCTCGTGCGCGGTGTTGATCATGTCGATCGGCTCGCCGATCTCGGCGGCGACGACGCGCACGCGGCGCACGAACGGGGACGTGGTGGTGCCGTAGAGCTTCATGGTGAGATCTTGTACGATCGGCAGATGGTGCGTGTGCTCTGGGTGGTGGCGATCGTGGCGTCGTTCGGGTGCGGCGGAGAGAAGAAGGAGTCGCCCGGCGGGGGCTCCAGCGGTGCCGGGGCGGGCCCGACGCGCGAGACCGCCGCCGCGTCGTGCGCGTCCGTGCTGATGACCAGGCCGGCGACGCCGGCGAGCTCCACGCTCTCGCTTCAGCTCGACGGCAAGCCGTTCCCGATCGCGCTCGACGCCGCCGCGAGCTATCCGAAGAACCCGGTCTGGGACGGCGGCGCTGCGCCCGCCGCGTGCGGGCTCGTCAAGGATGGCAAGGCCAACCTCGTCGTCCAGCTCCACGACCACGGCACACCGGTGCTTCGCCTCCAGTTCCTGGGCGCAGGCGCCGACGCACGCAAGGGCTTCGTCGCGATGCTCCTCGAGCCGGGAGCGAGCAAGGCCGACGTCGTCTCGATCAAGAGCGGCACGATCACGATGTCGCCGGATCCCCCGGCCGTCGGCGAGATCAAGCTCGTGTTCGCGGACGTGACCGGCGAGCTGCTCGCGTCGAAGAAGCCGGTCACGATCTCCGGCGAGCTGACGGTGACGCTCCAGACGCGCTGAGCGGTCCTGCGCTACGCTCGGCCTCGTGCAGGTCTACCTCGTCCGCCACGCGGAAGCGGTCGCCGAGACCCTCGAGCTGCGCGATCCGCACCGCCACCTCACGCCGCACGGCCGCACGCAGGCGCGCGCGCTCGGTGATCGCCTGCGCTGGCACGACTGCGTGCCGACCCACCTGTGGAGCAGCCCGCTCGTCCGCGCGATCCAGACCGCCGAGCTCGTCGTCGCCGGCATCCAGCACGAGGTCTCCGTCGAGGCCTGGCCACAGCTCGCGCCGGACGGCGCCGCACGCGACGTCGCCGCCACGCTCGCGAAGCTCCCGGCGGAGTCCGTCGTGGTCCTCGTCGGCCACGAGCCGTCGCTGTCGGCGATCGGCGCGGTGATCGCCAACGACCCGCAGTTCGAGGCGCTCGACAAGGCGTGCGCCGCCCGGATCGACGACGGCCGCGTCCGCTGGCGCTTCGCGTGGAACGCCGACGCGCCGACCGCCATCCGGTAGCTACCGCCGCCGCCGTACGAGCAGCGGCCCCGCCACCAGCGCGACGAGCACGAGGCTCCCCGCGGAGCCGCTGGTTCCGCACCCGCAGCCACCCGGGTCGTCACAGGTCACGAGGCAGCGGCACCCGATCTCCTCGAGTCCCGCGAGACACGGGGCGCGGGCGCAGTCCCCGTCGGCGGAGCACTCCGCGCCCGCGGCGCCGTGCTCGCTCCCGGCGAGCCCGCACGTGCCGCCGACACAGTCGCTGCCGCGCGGGCAGTCCTCGGCGCTCGCACACGCCGTGCACGTCGCAGACGTCTCGCGCGGCGGCCGCGACGCGGGCCCGCCAGCGGCGATCCGCGCGAGCGCCGGCGCGACGAACGAGTCGACGTGGAGGTCCGCGCGCGTGCTGGTCC
>JAEUJX010000544.1 GCA_016794545.1 Myxococcales bacterium | reverse complement strand
TGGATGATGGCGGCCGGCATGCGCGCCGTCGGCATCGGCGCGGACGGCGGCTACTCGGGCGAGATGACGGACTCGGTGCGCGTGATGATCGGCATCCGGCTGCCGTTCATCCTCGCGGCGATCTCCGGCCTGACGCTCCTGTGGTTCATGCTCGCGACGCTGGTCAGCCGACGAATGGCGTGGCTCGCGCTGCTCACCGTCGGATCGACACCGATCTTCTGCATGATCGCGCGCAACGCGATCCCCGACATGCCGATGGTCGCGTGCACGATCGGCGCGATCTCGCTGTTCGCGCTCGCGATGGAGGACGGAGCCCGCCCGATCCTCCCCCTGTGGAAGCCGCGGCTATTCGGCCGCCAGCTCGCGTTCGACGCGCGGCACGTCGTGCTCGGCCTCGCCGGCGGCTTCATCCTGATCCAGGCCGCCTACTACTGCGTCTACTTCCTCATGTCGCCGCAGCTCGCGGTGCGCGGCCGGATGCCGAGCCCCGCGCTGTGGCTGCCGCTGCTCATGGTGCTCGGGCTCGGCGCGATGTCCAAGCCCGGCTGGTACATCCTGCGCCTGCCGTTCGTGCTGGTCGGCGGCATCATCGCGACGATCAAGAACGAGCCCATGCCCGAGCGCGCGAGCCTCAGCGGGCGTGGCATCGGACGACTGCTCGGGCTGATCCTGTGGTCGCGCGACGGCACGCTCGAGGTCTGGGACAAGCACGCGCTCGACCGCTACCTCGTGCGTGGCCTCCTGTTCCTCAAGACGTTCGCGTGGACCCGCAAGGCCGGGCCCGCCTGGAAGGAGACCGGCGAGATCGCCGATCGCGTGTTCGCCATCCGCCCGCTGACGACGATGCGGCAGGTGTACCTGCTCGGCTGCTACGCGCTGCTCGGCGTCAGCGTCCTCGCGAAGGGCCCGCCGGGCCTCACCGTCGTCGCGTCCGTCGGGGTGCTGTACCTGATCCTCACGGATGCGTGGTCGGCGCTCTACGACGGCGCCTTCGAGATCAAGCGCGGCATCATCATGATGCTCACGGTGTTCGTGCCGTGGCACGTCGCGATGTTCCTGAAGGACGGCCTCCGGTTCATCGACGAGTACGTGTTCACCCACGTGCTCAACCGCGCGGCGGTCGGCGTCGACAACTCGCCGGGCACCTTCGAGTACTACACCGACCAGATCGGCCACGGCATGTGGCTGTGGGCCGCGCTCTTGCCCGCCGCGCTCGCGACCGCGTTCCTCCGCGCGAACAAGGAGACCCGCGAGGGCCGCGTGCGCTTCATCGTCGCGCTGTGGGCGATCTGCGCCGTCGCGATCTTCTGCCTCGTGCAGACCAAGTTCCACCACTACATCCTCCCGGCCATCCCGCCGCTCGCCATCCTCGTCGCCTTCCTGCTCGACGACCTCTGGACCAAGAAGGTCAAGCTGCACCCGATGCTCGCCGGCCTGGGGATCGGCATCGTGCTCCTGGTCTGCCGGGACCTGATGCACGAGCCCGAGCGGTGGATCGAGATGTTCGTGTTCCGCTACGACCGCCCGTGGCCCAACGGCGAGCCGTGGTCGGTCGATGTCTCCGACGGCATCTTCGGGCTCGGCATCATGGCCGCGGCGGCCCTGCCGCTGCTCGCCACGCGGTTCGCGCGCGCCGGCGTGCTCGCGGTCGGCGCCGCGGGCCTCGCGATCTGCATCTGGGCGCTCCAGGTCTACATGCCGCACGCCGGTACGCACTGGGGCATGCGCGACGCCGTCCGCACCTACTACGAGCAGCGCGCGATCTACGGCCAGAAGCTCGTCTACTTCGGCGGCCACCAGCTCTACGAGGACTGGGACGGTGTCGAGGACACCTGGACGTTCGACACGATGATCCCCGACACGCTCCACGCGGGGCAGCCGATGACGCTCACCATCGAGGTCCGCAAGGCCGAGGACGAGCGCGTCACCGAGTCGAACACCACGCTGGACGGCACCGTCACCGGCATCGGCGACCACTCGGTCACCGTCACGCTCGGCAAGGGCGAGCGCGCGAAGCTCGATCCGCTGCTCGCGAAGGGCAAGGCCGCCGGGAAGAAGCGAACGCGGCCCCCGGTGAAGGTCGTCGATGCAGATCGCCTGATCGCCTGGCAGCTGTACTGGCGCGGCGAGAACTTCTGGTCGGGCGGCGAGATCTGGAGCTACCTGCCGGAGATGAAGACGTCGCTGAACAAGACCGACAACGTCGAGTTCAACAAGTACATCAATGACCGCACGCGGGCCCCGCTCGGCCGGCGCTACTTCGTGGTCACCGAGGGCGGCCGCATCATGTCCATGCGCTCGCTCCTGCCGACGCAGCGGGGCCGCGACACGTTCGAGGTGCTCGACACCACGAGCAACAAGTTCTCGCTGGCCGCGTTCACGCTGTAGCGGTTCCGACAGCCGTCGGAGTCCCTCGCAGGCGACGCCGGTGCGGCCCTCGTGGTTACATGCACGTGCCCGGGCACGGGCGTTGCTGAGAAGGGGTGGTCATGAAGCGACTGGTGCCGTTGCTCTTGCTCGCCGCGATCGCGGGGGCGTACGTCGCGTATCAGCGGTACCTCGCCGGGCGCCCGTTCGAGTGGGCCGGCACCGTCGAGGCCCGGGCCATCGCCGTCGGCTCGCGGACGGGCGGGCGCGTCGCGAAGGTGCTCGTGCAGGAGGGCGAACGGGTGAAGCCCGGCCAGGTGCTCGTCGAGCTCGAGCACGGCGACCTCGATGCCCAGCGCGCGGGCGCGGCGGCGCAGCTCGCGCAGGCCGAGGCCGCGCTGGACAAGCTGAAGGCGGGCGCGCGGCCCGAGGAGATCGCGCAGGCGCAGGCCCGCACGGCCCAGGCGACCGCGGTGCTCCAGGAGACGCGGAAGGGCTCACGGGCCGAGGAGATCGCCGCGGCGGAGGCGCGGGTCGCACAGGCGCAGGCCGGCGTGGACAAGGCGCAGCTCGACGCCCAGCGGGCGCGGCGGCTGCTCGAGTCGCAGGCGATCGCGAAGGCCGAGGCGGACGCGACGGAGACCGCGCTGCGGACGGCCGTCGCGCAGCGCGACGCGCTGCAGAAGGTGCTCGATCAGCTCCGCGCCGGTGCACGAGCCGAGGAGAAGGCGCTGGCCGGCGCGCGCGTCGCGGAGGCGCAGGCGGCGGCGAAGCTGGTGATGGCCGGCGCGCGGGTCGAGGACCTGCGCGCGGCCCAGGCCGTGGTCGACGCGGCGCGCGCGAGGCTCGCGCAGCTCGACATCACGATCGGCGAGTTGCAGATCAAGGCGCCCGCCGCGGCGTTGGTCGAGGCGCTGCAGCTGCGGCCGGGCGACATCCTGCCGCCGAACGCGACGGCCGCGACCTTGCTCGAGGACGGCCAGCTCTACGTGCGGCTCTACGTGCCCGAGACGCAGATCGGTCGCATCGCGGTCGGCCAGCAGGTCCCGATCACCGTCGACAGCTTCGACCGCACGTTCACGGGCAAGGTCGAGCACATCAACGCGCAGGGCGAGTACTCGCCGCGCAACCTCCAGACGGCCGACGAGCGCGCGGACCAGGTGTTCGCGGCCCGCATCGGCCTCGTCGACGGCCAGAACGACCTGCGCGCCGGGATGGCGGCGATGGTGAGGATCGACAAGTGACACCGCCGCCGGGAGAACGCGAGCCCGCGATCCGCGTCGAGCACGTCACCCGCACGTTCGGCGACTTCACGGCGCTCTCGGACGTCAGCCTCGATGTCTCGCCGGGGATGGTCTACGGCCTGCTCGGACCGAACGGCTCGGGGAAGTCGACGCTGATCAAGCTGCTGTGCGGCCTGCTCGCGCCGACCGCGGGCAAGGCGAGCGTCCTCGGGCTCGACGTCACGACGGCCGGCGACGCGATCCGCCGCCGCATCGGCTACATGAGCCAGAAGTTCGCGCTGTACCCGGACCTCACCGTGCTCGAGAACCTCGAGCTCTACGCGCGCGTCTACGGGCTCTCGGGAAAGAAGCTCGCCGCCGGCGTCGAGAGCGCGATGCAGCTCACGCACATCGCGCCGTACGCGAACCGCCGCGCCGGCCTGCTCTCCGGCGGCTGGAAGCAGCGCCTCGCGCTCGGCGCCGCGCTGATGCACGATCCCAAGGTGGTGTTCCTCGACGAGCCCACCGCGGGCATCGATCCGGTCGCGCGCCGCGAGCTATGGGACCTCCTGTTCGCGCTGTCGGCCCAGGGCATCACGCTGCTGGTCACGACCCACTACATGGACGAAGCGGAGCGCTGCGGGGAGGTCGGGTACCTCTACCTGTCGAAGCTCCTCGTCACCGGCACGCCCGACGATCTGAAGTCGCTGCCCGCCGTCAACGACCCCGCGATGCGCCGCCTCGAGATCGAGACGCCCGCGTCGACCCGGGCGCTGTCCTGGCTGCGCGCGCAGGCGTTCTGCAAGAACGCGACGGTGTTCGGCGCCGCCGTCCACGCGGAGATCGTCGCCGGCATGAGCGACGCCGAGCTCGTCGACCGGCTCGCGCGCGCCGACTTCCCGGCCACGGTCCGCCCGATCGCGCCGTCGCTCGAGGACGTGTTCGTTGCCCTCACCGAGACCGCGGCGCGCGAGCGCGGCGTGCTCCAGAAGGTGAGCGCGTGATGTGGAGCTCGTTCGTCGCGATCGTCCGCAAGGAGTTCAAGCACATCTTCCGCGACCGCGCGACGCTCGTGATGTTCTTCATGCTGCCGGTCGTCCAGCTGTCGCTGTTCGGCTTCCTCGACCAGAACGTGCGGGACCTGCCGACGGTGATCGTCGACCAGGACGGAACGCGCTACAGCCGCGAGCTGATCGACCAGCTGAAGGCGACGAAGACGTTCGGCATCGCCGACATCACGAACAGCCCCGACCAGGCGCGCGAGCTGATCTCGCAGGGCCGCGCGCGCGTCGGCGTCATGATCCCGCCGGACTTCCACGACAAGCGGGCGCGCGGGCAGAACGCCCAGTTCCTCGTGTTGATCGATGGCTCGGACTCGAACGTGAGCGCGCAGGCCCTCGCCGCGATCAACGGGCTCGCCGCGCAGCAGAACCTCGAGGCGGCGCGCAGGGCCGGCGTGAAGCCGGTGCTGTCCGCGCAGCCGATCGTGCTGTTCAACCCGGGCGGACGGACCGCGAACTACATCATCCCGGGCCTCGTCGCGATCCTGCTCCAGATCGCCGCGATGGTGCTCGCCGCGATCGCGATCGTCCGCGAACGCGAGCAGGGCACGCTCGAGCAGCTGCTCGTCACGCCGATCCACCCCGTGGGCCTCGTGCTCGGCAAGCTCGCGCCCTACCTCGTCATCGGCATCGTCGAGATGGGCCTCATCCTCCTCATCATGCGGTGGGGCTTCGGCGTCCCGATCTATGGCTCGCTGCTGTTCCTGTTCGCGACCGCGGTGGTCTACCTGTTCGCGCTGCTCGCGCTCGGCCTCACGATCTCGATGCGGGCGCAGACCCAGATGGCCGCGCAGCAGATGGCGCAGATGCTGCTGCTGCCGTCGATCTTCCTCTCGGGCTACATCTTCCCGGTCGCCGGCCTCCCGAAGGTCCTCTACTGGATCGGACGAGGCCTCCCGGCGACGCACATGATCGACGTGATGCGCGGCGCGGTGCTCCGCTCGGCGGGCCCGTGGGACATGCTCCCGAGCCTGCTCGCGCTCGCCGCGATCTCGGTCGTGCTCGTCACGGTCAGCGTGCGGCGCGTGCGCCGGCTGACGACGTGATCACCAGGAGACCTGGGCCTGGAGCACGCCGCCCCCTCGCGTCGTCGGCGGCGGCTGCGGGGACACCGACGTGTAGGTCCGGCTTGGATCCGCTGGTACGGGCAACGGAATCGCCGCACCGGTGTCTCACGAGTCGCACCGCCTCTTAGACCTGTTGTCGAGGTGGCGCGTGGAATGTTGGTGCTATCCTCGATCGTTGGGAGCCTGAGCGCATAGGAGCCGCCCGTGCAAGCTACTGATACGTCGTCGATCCAGCGCCTGATCTCGAGGGCGCGGAGGCGGATCCGCCGGCAGTGGGCGCTCGAAGGTGCGACCACGGCGCTGATCCTGGCCTCTGCCCTCGCCCTCGCCGTCGTGTTCGCGATGCGGACCGACATGGTGAGCATGACGGCCGGGGTGGGCGCCCTGTTCGGGTGCGCCGGCCTGGTGCTGATCGGCGCCGTGATCGGCGCGGCGCGCAAGCTCGATGACGAGCTGGTCGCGCGCCGGATCGACCGCGCTTCGGGGCTCTCCGACCGCCTGTCGACCGCGATCGCGTTCAAGCGCACGCTCGGCGGCGAGCAGCCGGCGGCCCCCGACGCTGCCGCCGAGACCGAGGATCTGATGGTCGCCGCGATCAAGGATGGCGTGCGGGCCGTGCCGCGCGCCGACATCGTCGCGGCGGCGCCGTACGCGATGCCGCGCGACCTGCGCGCCGCGGCACTGTTCACCGTGATCTCGGCGCTCGCCGCCGGGCTCATCATCCGCCGGCCGGATCACACGCCCAAGCTGTTCAAGGCGAGCCCGGATCACGCGAGACCGGGCGAGATCGCGATCATCGAGGGCGAGAACCTCCTCGAGGGCCTCGCGGTCGCCGAGGCGCGCGACGCCGGCAAGTTCGTTCCTGCCGACGGAGGCGTCTGGCTCGGCGCGCCCCCCGCGTACGTCTCCGGGGCTGCCCAGGGCGGCTGGGCCGGCTCGGGCGCGCGCGCGATGACGGTCCTCGACTGGAACCGCTCCGGGATCACGATCCGCGTCCCCGACGACGCACCGATCGGTGACAACGTGCTCTACGTCCAGATCGGCGAGGACCGCTACGGCCCCGTCGAGTTCACGGTCGTGGATCTGAAGGACACGCGTTACCACAAGGAAGACAGCGTGCTGCTCGATCCCGACGAGCGGGCCTACGTCGAGCGCATCCTCGAGCAGCTACGGATCGTCGCGAAGCGCGACAACGTCCCCGAGCTCGCGGACTTCGCGGACAAGATCGAGAAGATGTTGAAGGAGGCCGAGGAGGGCAAGATCACGAAGGAGCAGCTCCTCGACGCGCTCAAGAAGGCCGAGGAGGCGCTCGCCGCCCACGCCGAGCCCAACCAGGCCGAAATCGACAAGCAGATGAACGAGATGGGCAAGGAGCTGGCCAAGGACCCGACGACGAAGGCCCTCGGCGAGGCGCTCCAGAAGAAGGACCTCCAGAAGGCGCGCGAGGAGCTCGAGAAGCTCGCGAACCGCCTCGATCCAGAGGAGATGAAGCAGGAGATCGAGAAGCTCGAGAAGCAGCTCGAGAACAAGCAACTCTCCGACAAGGAGAAGCGGGAGATCCAGAAGAAGCTCGACGAGCTGAAGCAGCAGCTCGAGCAGATGAAGAAGGAGCAAGAGGCGCTCGAGAAGGCCGAGAAGGACCTGAAGGAGCAGATCAAGGACCTCGAGAAGCAGCTCCAGGACAAGAACCTCACCGAGAAGCAGAAGCAGGAGCTCCAGAAGAAGCTCGACGAGCTGAAGCAGCAGCTCGAGCAAGCGCAGCAGAAGAAGGACGAGCAGCAGAAGAAGCAGAACGAGCTCGACGACCAGAAGCAGGAGCTCCAGAAGCAGCTCGAGAACAAGCAGCTGTCCGAGCAGGAGAAGCAGGAGCTCCAGAAGAAGCTCGACGACCTGAAGCAGCAGAAGCCGATGACCGAACAGGAGAAGCAGCAGCTCCAGAAGCAGCTCGAGAAGGTCAGCCAGCAGATGCAGAAGCAGCAGCAGGACCAGCAGCAGAAGACCGAGCAGCAGCAGCAGAAGCTGCAGGACGAGATCAAGCGCCTCCAGAAGAAGCAGCAGGAGGCGAAGACCGAGAAGGAGAAGCTCGACGCCGAGCGCCAGCTGCAGAAGAAGAAGGACGAGCTACAGAAGCTCGACAAGGATCAGCAGGACAAGGACGACTCGGCGCAGCGCCAGGCGCTCAAGCGCCTGCAGCGCGACATGGAGAAGGCTGCCGAAAATCTCGAGAAGGGTCAGAAGCAGGACCAGAACAAGGACGAGCGCGACGAGGAGCAGAAGGAGCGCGACAAGCAGGCGTCGCGCAACCTGAAGGACGCCGCGCGCGAGACCGGCCGCGTCGACCGCGATCAGCGCAAGCAGGCCGCGCAGAAGAAGATGTCCTCGCAGATGGACGACCTCCGCGAGGCGATGCGCCGCGCGAAGCAGAAGGGGAACAAGGGCCCGCAGGACCCGTTCGGCAAGAACGGCAAGAACAAGGACTTCGCGCAGCGCGCGCGGGGCCAGAAGGGCTCCGGCCAGGCGTGGAAGCCCGGCCAGGGTCAGCCCGGCGGTCAGGGCAAGGGTCAGGGCCAGGGCCAGCAGCCCGGACAGGGCGGCGGTCAGGGCGGTGACTCGTGGGGCACCGAGCACGACGACAACCTGACCGGCGACGCGACGGGCAAGACCGGCAAGACCAAGGATGACGACCTGCAGGGGACGCAGGGCGGCAAGGGCACGAGCCGCCGCGAGACCATCCTCTCGGCCGCGCAGAAGGGCTTCTCGTCGACGAGCTACCAGAAGGTCTACGCCGACTACGAGAAGATCGTCGAGGAGGTCATGCGCAACGAGAAGATGCCCTCCAGCTACAAGTACTACGTGAAGCGCTACTTCGCGAAGATCCACCCGAGCACCGGCGACGTCGAGACGTCTCCGCAGGACGCACCATGAGCCAAGCCACGCTGTCGCGCGACGTCGAAGCCACCGTCGGAACGTTCACGCACGATCTCCGCAAGCTCCGCGAGGAGATCGGGAAGATGATCGTCGGCCAGGAGGACATCGTCGAGGGCGTGGTCACGTGCCTGCTCGGCGGCGGCCACGCGCTGCTCGAGGGCGTCCCCGGCCTCGGCAAGACCATGCTCGTCCGCACGCTCGCGGAGACGATCCACGCGAACTTCTCGCGCGTGCAGTTCACGCCCGACCTCATGCCGGCCGACATCGTCGGCACGAACGTCATGACCGAGCAGAACGGCCACAAGGTGTTCGAGTTCCAGAAGGGACCGATCTTCGCGAACATCGTGCTCGCCGACGAGATCAACCGCGCGACGCCGAAAACGCAGTCGGCGTTGCTCGAGGCGATGAGCGAGGGCTCGGTCACCGTCGCGAAGCAGACCTACCAGCTCGAGAAGCCGTTCTTCGTGCTCGCGACCCAGAACCCGCTCGAGATGGAGGGCACGTACCCGCTGCCCGAAGCCCAGCTCGACCGGTTCTTCTTCAAGCTGATCGTCGAGTACCCGAAGCGAGACGCCCTCCACACGATCCTCGACCGCACCACGACCGACGACGTGCCGCACCCGCAGGCGGTGATCGACAAGTCGCGCATCCTCGAGATGCGCGAGCTCGTCCGCAAGGTGCCGCTCGCCCGCCAGATCCAGGACTACGCCGTGCGCGTCGTCCTCGCCACGCACCCGGAGAACCCGGAGGCGACGGCGATGAGCAAGCAGTTCCTGCGCTACGGCGCGTCGCCGCGCGGCCTCCAGGCCGTGATCCTCGCCGCGAAGATCCGCGCGCTGCTCCAGGGCCGCTACGCGGTGTCGATCGACGACATCCGCCACGTCGCCCCGCCGGCGCTGCGCCACCGCCTGATCATGAACTTCGAGGGCGAGGCGGAAGGCGTCCGCCCCGACGCGATCATCGCGGAGATCCTCAAGGCGACCAAGGAAGCGTAGTGGTCGGTCCTGCGATCAGCGGTGCCTTCAAGGCCGTCGTCGGCAAGACCGCACCCGACAAGCGAAAGAACCGCGCGGAGGACCGCTCCGAGCTGTTCGACGAGCGGTTCCTGAAGACGCTCGAGCACCTCCACATGGTGTCGAGGAAGGTGTTCGCGGGCGCGCTGCGCGCCGAGCGCCGCACGCGCAAGGTCGGCTCCGGCATCGAGTTCGCCGATCACCGCACGTACAGCCGCGGCGACGACTTCCGCTACATCGATTGGAACCTCTACGGCCGCCTCGACAAGCTCCTGCTGCGGCTGTTCGAAGAGGAGGAGGACCTCCACATCTACATCCTGGTCGACGTCTCGGACTCGATGTCGATCGGCTCGCCACTGCCCAAGCTGCACTACGCGATGCAGGTCGGCGCCGCGCTGACGTACGTCGGGCTCGCGAACCTCGACCGCGTCGCGATCATCCCGTTCGCGGATCGGATCATGGACCGGCTGCCGCCGGCGCGCGGCAAGAACCGCATCTTCCGCGTGTTCGACTTCCTCCGGAAGTGCGACATCGGCGGGCAGACCCAGCTCGCCGAGTGCATGAAGACGTTCGTCACCCAGAACAAGCGGCGCGGCCTCGCCGTCGTGATCAGCGACTTCTACGACCCGGACGGGTTCGAGCAGGGCATCAACACGCTCCGCTACAACAAGTTCGAGCCGTTCGTCCTCCAGGTCTACGACAAGCGGGAGGCCGAGCCGAACCTCCACGGCGACCTGGCGCTCGTCGACTGCGAGACCGGTGACACGAAGGAGGTCACGATCTCGAGGTCGCTCCTCGAGGCGTACACGCGGGAGCACGAGAAGTACTGCCAGGAGCTCGAGGCGTACTGCACCAAGTACGCCCTGCCCTTCTTCCGCACGCACACCTCGATCCCGTTCGACGAGCTCGTGCTGAAGATCTTCCGGTCCGGAGGCTTCTTGCGGTGAGCTTCCTCGGGCCGATCGCTCTCACGACGTGGCTGTGGATCGCCGGCGGTGCCGCCGCGCTCGCGGTCAGCGCGTACATCATCAAGATGCGGCGGCGCCGCTTCGAGGTGCCGTTCTCGCGCCTGTGGAAGCGCGTCCTCGAGCAGAAGGACGCGAACGCGCTGTGGAAGCAGCTGAAGCGGCTGATCTCGCTGCTGTTCATCCTGCTGATCCTCGGGATCATCCTGTTCGCCGCGCTCGATCCCACGCTCGGCGCCGTGTCGCGCGACGCGCGCAGCGTCGTCGTGCTCGTCGACGCCTCCGCGTCGATGACGGCGAAGGACGGCGACGAGGCCGGCGCGAAGACGCGCCTCGCGATCGCGAAGGAGAAGACCAAGCAGCTGATCGACTCCATGGGCGGCGGCGACCTCGCGCTGATCATGAAGGTCGACGGCCAGGCGACGCCGATGTCGCGCTTCTCGAACGACGCGCCGATGCTGAACAAGATCGTCGACGGCATCACCGCGAGCGACACCCCGGCCGATCTGACGCGCGCGCTCGGCGCCGCGGCGGATGCCCTGCGCGACCGCCCGAACCCGCTGATCGTGCTGATCAGCGACGGCGCGTTCCCCGAGCAGCAGCTCGGCCTCGCGGCGTGGACGAAGGCGGCCGCCCCGCCACCGCAGGCCGGCAAGGCCACATCAGCGGCCGCGTGGAACGCGAAGAACCTGGCGGCGGTCGATCTGTCCGGCATCGACGTCCGCTACATCCCGGTCGGCCGGCGCAGCGACAACGTCGGCATCATCGCGTTCAACGTGCGCCGCTACATCGCGAACAAGGCGGCGTACGAGGTCTACGTCGAGCTCCAGAACTTCGGCACCGAGCCCGCGCGGCGCAAGCTGAAGATCTCGAACGGTAGCAACCCGGTCGACACGCAGCTGCTCGAGCTGGCGCCCGGGCAGCGGGTCCACAAGATCTACGCGAAGCTGCCGGCGTCCGACGACAACAAGCTGCGCGCGGCGCTGCAGCCGGTGGAGGGCCCCAACGGCTCGGACCCGTTCCCGCTCGATGACGAGGCCTACGCCCTGCTCCCGGCACGCACGAAGCAGAAGGTGCTGATGGTCACCGAGGACAACCTGTTCCTCGAGGGCGCGCTCCTGGTCTACGACAACGTCGAACCGCTGAAGGTCACGCCGGCCGAATACGACCGGAACCCGTCCGTCGCGGACGGCATGGACGTCGTCGTGTTCGACGAGCACACGCCGGCGGTGCTGCCGCCGCCCCCCGCGTCGCTGCTGTTCTTCCACCCGCAGGGCGAGACCAGCCCGTTCAAGATCGCCGGCGAGACGCAGAACCCGCGCGTCACGGAGATCGACGAGGGCCACCCGGTGATGCGCTGGGTCTCGATGAGCGACGTGTACATGGACAAGAGCAGCCGGTTCGCGGTCGACGCGAAGAAGGGCGAGAGCGTGCTCGCGTACGGCGTGCGCGACGCGCTGATCGTCGCGAAGCGCGACGGCAAGCGCAAGATGCTCGCGTTCGGGTTCTCGCTGCCATCGACCGGCCGGGACGGCGCGACGGACCTGCCGATGCGCGTCGCGTTCCCCATGCTGCTCGTCAACACGCTCGACTGGTTCGCCGGCGACACCACCGACCTCCTCACGACCTATACGACGGGCGAGCGCCAGCGCGTCCCGCTCGACGGCGTGGTCGGCGCGACCGAGGCCGAGGTGAAGGGGCCGGACGGCGCGCTGACGAAGACGCCGGTGATCGACGGGCTCGCGACGTTCTACGCACCGAAGGTCGGCTACTACGACCTGACGGCGAAGACGCCGGAGGGCAAGCCGCTCGCGCAGATCGAGCTGGCCGCGAACCTCGCGTCGACCACGGAGTCGGACATCGCGCCCTCGACGGAGCTGACGCTCGGCGGCAAGAAACTCGAGGCGCCGGAGGCGTTCAAGATCACCCGGTCGCAGAAGCTGTGGATCTACCTCGTGCTGCTCGCCATGGGACTCATCCTCGTCGAGTGGATCACCTATCACCGCCGGATCACGGTCTAAGATGTCGTCCCTGGGCAAGTCTCTCCGCGCTCTCCTGGCCCCCGGGCCGATGATCCGGCTCGTGGTCGCGATCGCCGCCGCGATCGGCCTATGGCTCGGCATCACGCACTGGATCGACGGCCGCACCAGCATCCACATCGACTGGGTGGGAGACCGGCCGATCGATCTGCTCGCGCCGCAGTGGTTGCACCTCGCGGCGATCGTGCCGGCGTTCTTCGTGCTGCGCGTGCTGTCGCTGACCGACCTCTCGATCCTCCAGCAGGTCGTGCAGGCGACGCTGCGATCGCTCGTCGTGATCGGCGTCGCGATCGCGCTGTCCCGGCCGAGCTGGATCACCGAGCAGAGCAAGGTCTCGACGGTCGTGCTCGTCGACGTCTCGGACTCGGTGAGCGACAAGCAGCTCGCCGCGGCGAAGCAGTTCGTCGACCAGCTCGAGGAGACCGAGAACGACGGCAACCTCCAGCTGATCACGTTCGCGGAGAAGCCGACGGTCGAGCGGCCCGACGGCGGCCCGCTCTCGGGCGCGATCAAGCGTCACGTCGGCGCCGGTGCGGGCACCGACACCCAGGCGGCGATGCAGCTCGCCTACGGTCTCTACCCCGACGGCTACCTGCCGCGCCTGGTGATCATCAGCGACGGCAACCAGACCGTCGGCGACGTCGCGACCGAGGCCTACCGGGCCAAGGAGCTCGGCGTGAAGGTCTCGTGGCGCACGTTCGATCAGGACAAGACCAGCGAGATCCGCGTGGTCGGCGTGCTCGTCCCCGACGACATCAAGGTCGGCCAGCCGTTCGAGGTCACCGCCGAGGTGTGGACGACGGAGCCGCAGCGGGTGACGCTCGCGCTCCAGCAGGACGAGTTCCCGAACCCGCTCGAGCCGAGCAAGACCCTCGAGCTGCGCGAGGGCAAGAACCTCGTGAAGTTCAAGTCCGACGCGAAGCACGCGGGCGCGACCACGTACACGCTGCGCCTCGCGAGCTTCGTCAAGGACACGGAGAAGGCGAACAACCAGGCCGTGATGACGGCGCCGGTGAAGGGCAAGCCGAGCGTGCTGTACGTCGAGGGAGGCATCCTGCGCGAGCCCGGCTCCGCGGGGTACCTCCAGAAGGCGCTCGAGCACGAGAACATCGACGTCACGATCCGCGGGCCGACCGGCATCCCGGCGAACCCGAAGGAGCTCGAGAAGTACGACCTCGTGCTGGTCTCCGACGTGCCGGCGCACCTGATGGGGGCCGGCCAGATGGCGGCGCTCGACACCTACGTCGCCAACATGGGCGGCGGCCTGATCATGGCCGGCGGCGAGGACTCGTTCGGCTCGGGCGGGTACGAGCGCACGCGCATCGAGCAGATCATGCCGGTGCGGTTCGACAGCGAGAAGATCAAGGAGCAGCCCGACGTCGCCGTCGTGCTGGTGCTCGACCGCTCCGGCTCCATGCAGGGCCCGAAGCTCGAGGCCGCGAAGGAGTCCGCGCGCGTCACCGCCGAGGTGCTCTCGCCCAACGACTACATCTCGGTCGTCGCGTTCGACAGCGAGGCGCAGGTCTACGTCCGCCCGCAGCGCGCCGCGAACCGCATGCGGATCTCCGCCGAGATCTCCCGCCTGCAGTCGGGCGGCGGCACGAACATCTACCCGGGCCTCAAGGAGGCCTTCGAGATCCTCCGGGGCATCAACGCGAAGGTGAAGCACGTGATCCTGCTGTCCGACGGCGAGGCGCCGCACGACGGCATCCCCGAGCTCGTCCAGGACATGCGCGGCGAGCGGATCACCGTGTCGTGCGTCGGCGTGCAGGGCGCCGACCGCAACCTCCTCTCGATGATCGCCGACAACGGCGACGGCCGCCTCTACATGGTCGAGGACATCGGCGCGCTCCCCAAGATCTTCATGAAGGAGACGCAGGAGGCGCAGAAGTCGCAGCTCGTCGAGGACGACATCCACGTCCGCGTCGCGAAGCGCGTCGAGGCGATCGAGGGCACCGGCGTCGAGAGCGCGCCGACGCTCAAGGGCTACGTCACGACGAAGCCGAAGCCGACGGCGGAGACGATCCTGATCAGCGATCTCGGCGAGCCGATCCTCGCGCGCTGGCGCCACGGCACCGGCACGACCGTCGCGTGGACCTCCGACGTCAAGAACCGGTGGGGCGTGAACTGGATCCGCTGGGGCGGCTATCCGAAGTTCTGGGCGCAGGTCATCCGCAGCTCGATGCGCCGCAAGGTCTACGACTCCTACGACCTCACCGCGAAGGTCGCGGACGGCCGCGCGATGGTCACGGTCGACGCGATCGACACCGGCGACAAGTTCGTCAACGAGCTCGACACCAAGCTCGAGGTCATCGACCCGGCGACCAACAAGACCACGCAGACCGTCGCGATGGAGCAGACCGCCGCCGGCCGCTACACCGCCGACTTCCGCATCGAGAAGTACGGCAGCTACCTCCTCAAGGCCGTCCACAAGCGCGACGGCAAGACGGTCGCCGAGTCGATGGGCGCGGTCGCCCTGTCCTACCCGCTCGAGTACCTGCGGAGCACGCCCGACCCCGAGCCGCTGCGCCACGCCGCGCAGGTCTCCGGCGGTCACGACCAGGCCAAGCCGGCGCAGATCTGGGAGACCGCGAAGGACGAGTCCGTGAAGTACGCGCAGGACCTCTGGCCCTGGGTGCTTATCGGCGTCGTCGGCCTGTTCCTCCTCGACCTGTACGCGAAGCGCGTCCGCCTGTTCGGCTACCGGACCATCAAGTTCTGACGCCGTCCGGGCGCGGACGGATGCCGGACGAGCCTGGCCGTACCTCGGACGTTTCGGACAAGCGACCGAGCGAATTCGCGCGGTTTCGCGGGCACACAACCTGCTGTTGCTCCCGCGCGGAGGTCAGTAGGATGTCGAGCGAGACGGGCATGGACGCACCGATCACACGTCGCGAGCTGAAGGAAGAGCTCACCGCCCTCGAGGAGCGCCTCGAGACGAGGCTCGAACAGAAGCTCGAACAGA
>JAEUJX010000482.1 GCA_016794545.1 Myxococcales bacterium | reverse complement strand
GACGCGCGACTTCGGCGCGATCGCCTCGATCGCCCGGCCGAGGTCGGAGGCGCCGGCCGCGCCGCGCTCGATCAGCGCGCGAGTCTGCGCGTCGCCGAACGTCCTCGCGTCACCGGTGTAGAGCGGGTGCGTGTCCTGATCGAACGCGACGACCTGGACCTCGACGTTGCCGTACGTCGCGGCGATCGACGCCACGAGGTCCTGGAGGTTCTTCGCGTAGCGCGCGAAGCCGAGCGCGCGCGAGGCGCTCGTGTCGACGAGGATCGTCAGCGCCTTCGGCGCGTCGGCGGCGAGCTGCGCCTGCTCGAACGGGCTCAGCTGCGCGACCACCGTGGTGCCCGCGTACAGCGCCTCGGCCGTGCTCGGCGCGTCGGAGACGAAGTCGCGATCCGGCGTCCAGTTGCGCTGCGACAGCGTCTGGTTCGTGGTCTTGCCATCGAGGCCGGTCACCGCGAGCGCGACGTCGAGCGCCTCGACCTTCGGCAGGCCGCGCAGCGGCAGCGTGTAGCGCGTGCCCGGCAGCTCCTGCGAGAACGAGATCACGAGGTGCTTGTCGGCCTTGGCCGGGATCGGGAACACGCGCGCCGTGAACTGGTTGCCCGGCGCCTTCTCGAGCAGCGCCGGATCGGTCTTGCGGTGGAGGTTGTCCTCGTACGCGCGGCGCGCGAGCTGCTTCTCGACGAGCTCGGCCTCCATCCACTGGCCATCGTTCTCCATCGCGAACCGCGACACCGCCGCGCCGGGCGGCAGCGTGATCGCGAACGTGCCCTCGCGGACGCGGTCCTCGGTGTTGTGGAAGTAGAGGTGGAGCTCGGTGAACGCGAGCGGGCCCTGCAGCACGGCCTTCGCGTCGACCTTCGTGACGAGCAGGCCCGATCCGTCGGACGCGGTCAGCGTCCACGGGGCCTGTATGTCGGCGACCGCGATCTGCTGACTCGCCTGGACGAGGGGCAGCGGGACCGCCGAGACGGCGACGCGCTGCATCGCGCCCATCACTCCCTCACCCGCACGCTCCGTCGGCTTGGCCACCGGGTCGGGCTTTGCAGGCCCGCTGTTGGCGCCCTGGCAGGCGGCGGCGATTCCGAGGAGGACGACGGACGAGCGGATGCGCATGGGCGCTTCCAACGCGCGAGGGTCACGGGCGATCTTCGTGCTCCCCGACCCAAGGAACCCCCGGCCGTGGTTGTACCTTCTGGTCATGAGGAACATCGCGATCGCGGTCGTGGTCGCCGTAGGTGTGTGTGCGCCGCACGCAGCCGAGGCGTTCTGTGGGTTCTACGTGTCGCCGGGCGAGAACCAGCTCGTCGCCGACGCCACGCAGGTGGTGCTGATGCGGAAGGGCACGCGCACCGTCCTGTCGATGCAGAACAACTACAAGGGGCCGCCGGAGCAGTTCGCGATGGTCATCCCGGTGCCGACCGTGTTGAAGGAAGCGGACGTGAAGACGCTGCCGAAGGCCGTGTTCGCGAACGTCGAGCGCATGGGCGCGCCGCGCCTGGTCGAGTACTGGGAGCAGGACCCGTGCGCGCCGGAGCCCGAGTACCGGGTGATGACCGCGAAGTCTGGCGGCGCGCCGATGCCGAAGCGAGCGATGAAGAAGGACGCGGACGACCTCGGCGTCACCGTCGAGGCGCAGTTCGAGGTGGGCGAGTACCAGATCGTGATCCTGTCGGCGAAGGAGTCGACGGGCCTCGACACGTGGCTGCGCCGCGAGAAGTACAGCATCCCGAAGGGCGCCGAGCCGCTGCTCCGGCCGTACGTCGAGAGCGGCATGAAGTTCTTCGTCGCGAAGGTCGATCCGAAGAAGGTGCAGTTCGTCGGCGGCCGCGCCGAGCTCTCGCCGCTCCGCTTTCACTACGACTCGACCGAGTTCGTGCTGCCGATCCGCCTCGGCCTCGCGAACTCCACCGGCACGCAGGACCTGATCGTCTCGATCCTCGCGCCCGGCCAGCGCTACGAGGTCGCGAACTACCCGAACGTCACGATCCCGACCAACCTCGACGTCGCAGACTCGGTGCGCGACCGGTTCGGCGCGTTCTACGCGTCGCTGTTCGATCGCACGCTCGAGAAGAACCCCGGCGCCGTCGTCACGGAGTACGCGTGGCAAGCGACCACGTGCGACCCGTGCCCGGGCCCGCAGCTCGGCGCGAACGACTTCATGACGCTCGGCTCCGACGTCCTCGACGGCAACGCGAATCAGCTCGCGACGCCGCCCGCGACGAAGCCCGCACCGGGCGGCGGCCCGCCCGGTCGCCCGATGCCGCCGCCCCCGCCGGGCAAGCGCCGCGTCATGCGTGGCTGGGGCAACGACTTCGTGCTGACGCGCCTGCACGCGCGCTACGGGAAGGACATCACCGACGACCTCGTGTTCCGCGCCGCGCCACCGATCGTCGGCGGCCGCGAGCACGTCGTCGACGCGAAGACCAACAAGCTCGAGGAGGGCGCGCAGCCGTCGAGCATCAACAACTTCCAGGGCCGCTACGCGATCCGCCACCGCTGGACCGGCAAGCTCGCCTGCAAGAACCCGATCCGCAACCGCTGGGGCGGCCCGCCGAACGGCGCCCGCCCGTCGCCGCAGCCCGCGCTCGGCCTCGCGTTCGCGCCGCGCGGCACCGTGCAGATCGCGAAGGTGATCAAGCAGGACGTCCCGGAGATCGGGCTCAAAAAGGGCGTGCTCGAGCCGGTCAAGCCGAAGAGCGGCCCGCGTAATTAGGTCCGACCTAATTTCTGCGCAATCTGTGCAACACGAACTGTCCGGGCCGGACAGCGCCGAGCTACTGCGCCTGCTGCTCTATTCGGGGCGGGCGGGGAACCGCGCGAGCATGTGGTCGGCGCAGGCGCGGACGGCGGCGGTCGTCGTGCGGTGCGCGGGATAGAGCAGCCACATCCCCACGTACGGACCGGAGACCGACGGCAGCACGCGCTCGAGATCGCTGCGCTCGACCTCGGGGGGCGGGATGAGGACGATGCCGATGCCGGCGCGTGCGGCGTGGCGCGCGGCCATCAGCTCGTTGACGACGAGCTTGGGCCGGAACACGTAGCGCCGCGGCCGCTTTCCGACGATCAGGTCCCACACGGCGCCACTCTCGGTCGCGCGCGTCGCGATGAGGTCGTGCGCCGCGAGGTCGGCGAGCTTTCTCGGGCGGCCGCGGCGCGCGAGGTACTCCTTCGCCGCGTACAGCCCGCGCACGGCGTTGAAGATCCGGCGCCCCGCGAAGTCCGGCGTGTCGACCGGGCCGGAGCGCAGGGCGATGTCGAAGCCTTCGAGCAGGAGGTCGACGCGGCGGTCGGTGAGATCGAGCTCGAGGACCACCGCGGGGTGCGCCTGCGCGAACGGTGCGAGCATCGTCATCAGCATCGGGGCCATCCCCGGCGTAGCCGCGATGCGCACGCGGCCGCGCGGGCTCGCATCGAGCGCGGTCAGCTTGTCCCTGCCCTGCCCCAGCTCGTCGACCGCGCGTTCGGCGTGCGCGAGGTACGCGCGGCCGGCCTCGGTGACGCGCAGTCGGCGCGTCGTGCGCTCGAGGAGGCGTGACTTCAGCGTGTCCTCGAGGCGCGCGATCCGGCGGCTCACCGTCGACACCGGAACACCGCGCGCGGAGGCCGCGGCCGAGAAGCTGCCGCGGTGGACCACGTCGACGAACAGGACGACGTCGTTCAGGTCGACTCTCTGCATTCTTGCACCAGGGACAATAATGGCTTGCGGAGACGACTACTAGTGCATTCGCGCCGGCATGGCCATCCTCGGGCCCATGACCAAGACCATCGTCGTCACCGGCGCGACCGGCACCATCGGCCGTCGCGCGGTCGAGCTCCTCGCCGCCCAGAAGGCCTCCGTCACCGCCCTCGTCCACAGCGCCGACAAGGCCGCGCCGCTCGAGCAGCTCGGCGCGCGCACGGCGGTCGGTGATTTCAATGACCGCGCCTCGCTCGAGCGTGCGTTCGCCGGCGCCGACACCGTCGTTCTGATCACGCCGCCGGGTCCCCACGCCTACGAGCAGACCATCACCGCGCTCGAGGCCGCGAAGACGGCGCGCGTCCGCAAGATCGTCCGCGTCTCCGCGCTCAAGGCCGGCGTCGACGGCCCGACCGACAATACCCGGCAGCACGGGCGCACCGAGGCCGCGATCAAGGCGTCGGGCCTGACGTACGTCATCCTGCGGCCGCACCTGTTCTTCCAGAATCTGTTCGGCTCGCTGCCGACGATCCTCGGCGAGGGCAAGGTCTACTTCGGCGTCGGCGACGGCAAGATGGGTCTGATCGACACGCGTGACGCATCCGACGCCGTCGTCGCCGCCGCGACGCGCAGCGACTTCGACGGCGAGACCATCGAGCTCACGGGCCCGGCGAGCATCACCTATCACGACGTCGCCGCCGCGCTCTCCCGGGCGCTCGGCCGCGAGATCACCTACGTCCCGGTGCCGCCCGCCGCCGCGGGAGAAGCCATCCGCGGCTGGGGCGATTGGGCGGCGACCGTGATCACCGACTACTGCACCGCGTACTCGAAGAACTGGGGCGACTTCACGACCGGCGAGGTCCAGCGCCTCACCGGACATGCGCCGCGCTCCGCCGACGACTTCGCGCGCGAGGTGCTCGCGCCCGCCGCGCGCGGTTAGTCCCGGTTCGTCCGGCCCGGACAGATCCGCGTGCGCAATTCGCGCAATAATCAGGTCGGACCTAATAATCGCGCAGCGCTAGACGGGCTTCAGCGCGAGCCCCATGGGAACCGAAGGGTCGCCGACGAGCGCGAGCTTGCCCGACAGCCAGTCGACCCACTTCCGCCCGATGACGCCGTGGCGCCACGTCGCGAGCGCCGGGTGCTCCGCGGCCGCGGACAGGCCGCGCTCGTCGACGATGCGCGCGAAGTCCTCGGCGTCGGCGCGCGTGGCGAGCAGGCGCGGTGCGACGCCGGTCTGCTCGGAGACCAGCTGGACGATCGCGAGGAGCATCTCGGCCCACCGCTGGGCGCGCTGGCTCGCGGGGCGCGGCGGCGAGCCCGCGGTCACGAGCTCCTTCACGGCATCGGGGTCGGCGCTGTCGATCAGCTCGACCAGCTCGTCGGCGCGCTGCTTGGCGAGCGGCGAGATGCCCTTCACCGCGCGCACCGCGCCGGCCGAGTGCGGGCGCTGGCGCGCGAGGTCGATCAGGGTCTTCTCGTTCAGCACCTGGCCGAGCGGCCGATCGAGCTCGGTGGCGATGCGCAGGCGCCACGCCGCGAGGTCGACGGCGGCGGCGAGCGCGCGGGCGTCGAGAGAGCGGAGGCCCGCGAGCTGGCGCCACGCGGTGTCGGCGGTGATCGAGGCGGCCGCGACGGCGTCGGCCGCGACCTGCGCGGACTCGGCGCGGACCCAGGCGAAGCGATCGCCGAGCCGCGTGCGGAGCCTCGCGAACAGCGCCGGCAGGTGGCGCACGTCGGCGTCGGCGTACGCGAGCTGCGCGTCGGAGAGTGGGCGCCTGGCCCAGTCGGTCCACTGCTGCTCCTTCGCGAGCGAGAGGCCGAGGATCTCCTGGGCCAGCGTCGCGAGGCCCACCTGGTCGCCGATGCCGGCGAACGCCGCCATCAGCTGGGTGTCGACGATGTGCGGGAGGGCGACGCCGAACCGCGTGTAGAGGAGGCCGAGGTCCTGGCGCGGCGCGTGGGCGATCACCAGCGGGTGGGCGGCGAGCGCGTCGACGACGGGGCGCACGTCGTGGGCCATCGGGTCGAGGAGGCGCACCTCCGGGACCGTCGCGACGATCGCGGCCTCGGGAGCATCCAAGCGCGTATCGGCTGGCAACCACGACACCTGCATCAGGCACAGCGTGGGAATCAGGCGATCGGCCGAGAGGAACTCGAGGTCGAACGCGACGAGCGGCGAGCCTGCGATGGCTTCAGCGACGGTCGCGACCTCCGACACGCCACCTTTTACCTCACTCCCTGTTAGATTGCGCCCCGAGGAACCCACGATGACGAACAGCTTCGGAAGCAAGGCCCAGATCGCGGTTGGATCGAACAAGGTCGAGCTCTACCGCCTCGACGCGCTGGTCAAGGCGGGCGTCGGCGATGTCGCCACCCTCCCCTACTCGATGCGCATCCTGCTCGAGAACCTCCTGCGCTACGAGGACGGGATCACGGTCGGCAAGGGCGACGTCGAGGCCGTCGCGAGCTGGGACCCCAAGAAGCGCGTCGAGCGCGAGGTGCAGCTGCGCCCCGCCCGCGTGCTGATGCAGGACTTCACGGGCGTCCCCGCCGTGTGCGACCTCGCCGCGATGCGCGATGCGTTCGTGAAGCTCGGCCTTCCGGGCAAGTCGATCAACCCGCTGAAGCCGGCGGACCTCGTGATCGATCACTCGGTCCAGATCGATGACTTCGGGAGCAAGCTGTCGTTCAAGCGCAACGTCGACCTCGAGTACCAGCGCAACCAGGAGCGCTATCTGTTCTTGCGCTGGGGCCAGCAGGCGTTCGCCAACATGAAAGTGGTGCCGCCGGGCACCGGCATCTGCCACCAGGTGAACCTCGAGTACCTCGCGAAGGTCGTGTTCACGCAGGAGCAGAACGGCGTCACCGTCGCGTATCCCGACTCGCTCGTCGGCACCGACTCGCACACCACGATGATCAACGGCCTCGGCGTGTTCGGCTGGGGCGTCGGCGGCATCGAGGCCGAGGCCGTCATGCTCGGCCAGCCGATGGCGATGCTGATCCCCGAGGTCGTCGGCTTCGAGCTCACCGGCAAGCTGCCGGCGGGCGCGACCGCGACGGATCTCGTGCTCACCGTCACCCAGATGCTCCGCAAGAAGGGCGTCGTCGACAAGTTCGTCGAGTTCTACGGCCACGGCATCGGCGCGCTCTCGCTGCCCGACCGCGCGACCATCGCGAACATGGCGCCCGAGTACGGCGCGACGATGGGCTTCTTCCCCGTCGACGACGAGACGCTCGCCTACCTCCGCTTCACCGGCCGCCCGGACGACCAGGTGCAGCTCGTCGAGCGCTACACCAAGGAGAACATGCTCTGGCACGACCCGAGCGCGACGCTGCGGTTCTCCGACACGCTCTCGCTCGATCTGTCGACCGTCGAGCCGTCGCTCGCCGGCCCGGCGCGCCCGCAGGATCGCGTGCCGCTGAAGTCGTCGCGCCGCTCGTGGCGCCGCGCGGTGGGCGCGATCCTCGGCGACAAGTGCGGCGCCGAAGCCGCTGCCATCGAGTCATGGTCCAACGAGGGCGGCCAGGCCGCCCCGGGCAACCTGGCCGCGACCAAGGAGGTCACGACCGACAAGGGCACGTTCCCGCTCGCGCACGGCTCGGTCGTGATCGCCGCGATCACGAGCTGCACGAACACCTCGAACCCGTCGGTGCTGATGGCCGCCGGCCTGCTCGCGCAGAAGGCGGTCGCCAAGGGCCTCACGTCGAAGCCGTGGGTCAAGACGTCGCTCGCGCCGGGCTCGCAGGTCGTCACCGACTACCTGACCGAGGCGGGCGTGATGGGCGACCTCGAGAAGCTCGGCTTCTACCTCGCCGGCTACGGCTGCACGACCTGCATCGGCAACTCCGGCCCGGTCCACGACGCGATCGCCGCCGCCGTCAAGGACGGCAACCTCGTGGTCGCCTCGGTGCTCTCCGGTAACCGCAACTTCGAGGGCCGCGTGAACCCGGTCGTGCGCGCGAACTACCTCGCGTCGCCGCCGCTCGTCGTCGCGTACGCGCTCGCCGGCTCCATGAACTTCGACATGGAGACCGACGCCCTCGGCACGGGCTCCGATGGCAAGCCGGTCTTCCTGAAGGACATCTGGCCCTCCCCCGCCGAGGTCGCCGAGGCCATCCGCCGAGCGATCAGCCGCGACCAGTACGTGAAGCGCTACGCGCAGGTGCTCGACGGCGACGCCGACTGGCGCGCGCTCAAGGTCCCCGAGGGCGACACGTTCGCGTGGGACGACCAGTCGACGTACATCCGCAAGCCGAGCTTCTTCGACGACCTCGGCCCGACGCCGCGGCCGCTGCGCGACATCTCCGGTGCCCGCGTGCTCGCGATCCTCGGCGACTCGGTCACGACCGATCACATCTCGCCCGCCGGCAACATCGCGAAGGGCTCGCCCGCCGCGAAGTACCTCGAGAACCACGGCGTCAAGCCCGCCGACTTCAACCAGTACGGCGCGCGTCGCGGCAACCACGAGGTGATGGTGCGCGGCACGTTCGCGAACATCCGCCTCAAGAACCTGATGCTCTCGGGCGTCGAGGGCGGCTTCACGCTCCACCACCCCGCCACCGGCGGCGCGGCCGAGCAGCTGCCGATCTACGACGCGGCGATGCGCTACCAGGCCGAGCAGGTCCCGCTGATCGTGATCGCGGGCGAGCAGTACGGCACCGGCAGCTCGCGTGACTGGGCCGCGAAGGGCACGCTGCTCCTGGGCGTGAAGGCCGTCATCGCGAAGTCGTTCGAGCGCATCCACCGCTCGAACCTGATCGGCATGGGCGTCATCCCGCTCCAGTTCCTCCCCGGCGAGGACGCCGCGACGCACGGCCTCGAGGGCGACGAGGTCATCTCGATCGCCGGCATCGAGGCGGGCCTCGCGCCGAAGAAGCAGCTGACCGTGAAGGCCGGCGACAAGACGTTCACCGTGATCGCGCGCATCGACACCCCGCAGGAGGTCGAGTACGTGATCCACGGCGGCATCCTCCAGTACGTGCTGCGCCAGCGCGCCGCCGCGGGCGTGTAGCTCAGCGACCGGCCGCGACGGGCCGGAAGGTGAACGGGTAGTACACGGTGACGCGCGAGCTCAGCATCGGGCGCGCGGCGTTCAGCCGGCTCACGACCTCCTTCGTGCACGCGGCGACGCGCTCCATCGCCGGCGTAGACGGTTCGGCGATCGCCTAGACGCTGGTCACCTGCCCGGTGGTCGACAGCACGAGCCTGACGCGCACCGTGCCCGCGATCGCCGCGTCCGCGTCGAGCTCGCGCTGATAGCAGGTCCCGAGCGCGTCGATGTTGCGCTTGACCGCGCTCCGCAGCAGCGCCTTGTCGAAGTCCCCCAGCTTGCCGTACGACGCCTGGGCGATCGCGTCGAGCTCGGCGTTGCACGCCGCGACGCGATCGCGTGGCGCGCCGTACCGGTCCGCGAGCATCGCGAACAGCCGGCGCGCGGCGAGTGCATAGCGGTGATCGTAGATCCGCGCGAACACGCGAAACCCGTCGCCCGCGAACGCCTTCGTCACCGCGACGATGTCGGCGATCGCTTCGGCCTCGGGGTCAGCGTCGCTCTTCTCGTCGAGCGGGACGTCGCCGCACTTCGCACCGATCGTCGCGGCCGGCGCGCGGTCGGCGGGGACGATCCGCGCCGCCACCTCGAGGTGCTCGACCGCGGCGGTCCGGTCTCCGCTGAACCACGCGTGCCGGGCGAGCAGCCCGAGCGCGCGAAGCCGGACCACCCGGTTCGTCGCGGTCGAGATCGACTCGAGCGCCGGCCGCACGAGCGACGCCTGACCGGCGCTCTCGTACGCCTCGGCGAGGGCGAGCCGCAGCCGATCATCGTCCGCGGCGCCGAGCGCGGTGAGCACCTTGCCGTGCTTCACGCCGGCCCACGCCGCGAACCGCAGCACATCGCCGCGCACGCGATCGCGCGTCGCTGGATCTGGCCACCCTGCGGCGGCGACAACCGCGAGCTCGTAGGCGACGTTGTCCTCGCGCAGGCGGTGCCACGCCCACGCGGCGGCGTACGCGTCGAGCGGCGGCGGGCTCGTGCCGATCCGGGTCAGCACCGAGGTGGCCGTGGCGTGATCGCCCTGCCGGAGCGCCGCGTCGAGCTCGGCGAGCGCCGGTGACGTCGCGCGCAACGGCACCGCCGGCTCCGACGGCGCGTACTCGAACGTGTCTCCCGAGAAGTCGTAGACCTTCGCCGTGCGCCTCGCGCCATCGTCGAGCGTGACCGCGCGGGGCTCCGCGCTGGGGACCAGGACACCGTCGACCAGGCGCCAGGGCGCGGTCGCCGCGACCCTCGCGGACACGTCGTCGTGATCGCGCAGCTCG